>JANQFW010000135.1 GCA_028277625.1 Candidatus Gastranaerophilales bacterium
ATATACTTGGGTAAAGGAAACAAAAACAAAGAATTAATTGAAAATTTGGTAATGTGCTAACGATGGTGGTTCTGGAAAGAACCTTTTTTATTTTGTTCATAAAGAGCAAAAGATTAAATTCGCCGGAATATAGTTAGCAATTTATTTGCAGCTTTAACAAACCCTTTGGCTTTAGATGCTATTTCATATATTTCTTTTTCAGCTTCTGGAGTTAGACCTATTTTAGGACTTACCGAGAATGCTTTCTGTTCTCTTAGACCTGGTATTTTATATTCTTTTCTGAGTAAAGTTATTACATTTTCTTCTCTTCCAACATTTTGGATAAATTGTGCTGTTTTTACCCGCGGTCCTAATTCTTTAGTTACTCTGAGTGATTCATTATTACCAAGTGTAATCTCTTTATATTGAGTTCCTTCATCATTAGCCCACCTACGAACATCACTATTTATAGGAATTTCATATAAAGGCTTTCCCCCTTGGGAGACAATAACATCTCCATTAAGCCTAAAAAGCTTAGATTTATCTTTTGCTTTGTCTACAACTCTTATAGATCCATCCTTTTTATAACGATACACCCTAAAAAGGCTCTCACGAGTAGATTTTCTTTTAAAGTCTTTAGTAAGTCCTTGCTCAGTTACAAATTTAGTTAACTCACCCGGTTCTTCATATATAATATCCCCGTTCTTCTTTTTTTCTACAAGTCTTCCATTTAAATACGTAGTAGTTGTAGCACCTGTTGGACTCTGCGTAAATCTTCTTCCATCAGAAAAATGTCTAACAGTAGTAGTACGGCTTTTACTATAAAAAGTCTCTACTAAATCTTCACCATTAGGCTCCCTATATCTATACTGTGTAGCCTTTTCTCCTCCATTGGTAAGTATTTGATTCTGGCCTAATAAAGGAAGATGCCCATATAGACTAGGAGCCTGGCGTTTAAACTTATCCCTTAATTTGGCACCGGGAGCCTGAGCTTGCATTTGTTTTCTTGGTCTACTTTTTCCAAGAAAGCTTATTGTATTTATCGTCATTATATTACTGATTTCCTTTCTTTAAATACTAATTGAAAAATAAAAGCTACTTATACTACACTAGGCAGGATTTTTAAAATATTTTTGGCAACATCAGAAAACTTTCCTTCTAACTTAGGAATCTTTGTTAATCTGCTCCTTTACCTTAGTAGCCGCAAGTCCACCAACTATAGATCCTGCAAGTTGACTAACAGGATCAGTTCCTACGAGCATACCTGTGACTGTAGCTCCTGCCTGCTGCCCAAGAGTAAGACATGCCAAGTTTTCCAAGCCATCTATAAAATCGTGGGTGGCTTCGTTCTTATCTTTATCAGTTTTAGCCTTAAAATATTTTCTTGCAGCGCCGATACAGTTTTCAACATTTTCTTTTATTGACTTATTGTCAACTGCGCTATTAACAGCCGTTGCAAACTGTATCGGACAGGATGAATCCTGTCCTGGAATCATTGAGCTCATAGCCCCACATATAATTGCCTGATCAGCTATAGAGTCTAATAAATTTCCATTATTTTCTCTTGCAGTTTTTCTCTCCCCCGGAATCCATTTAATGGCAGTAGTGTTCTTTCTTTGCTCAGTAATCCAACGGCCAACATTTTGCTTAAATTCATTTAATTTAGGAAGTGTGACAAGAGGATTATCTCCCCAAAGCATTTTTAACGGAATCCCTGATTTCTTTTTTTCTTGAGTACTCTTGCCTCCATTTCCTCCTGAAAACAGAGGGCTTTTGCTTTGCATATTTGTTTTCTCATAATTAGCTGATGCAATAACAGCTCTATTAAAAATAATCATTTTTCCTTCTCTCTTCCTCTAGCTATACTTAATTTATTTACTTGCTTAAATAAGAAGAAAAGTTAAGGAAAAAATTAATTATTAAACTTTTACCATAAAAGTTACAAAAATTAATTATATCATATATATTTTTAATGGTTCATTTTAAATATATTAATATTTTAATATTTAAAAAAATAAAGCTTAGATTTTAGCTTGAATTATTATTGAGTTATAATAAACATAAAACAATTCCTAAATTGGAGGTATTAAAATAAAATTAAATGCTAGCTAAAAGAATTATTCCATGTCTGGATGTTAAAGACGGTCAAACTGTAAAAGGTGTGAATTTTGAAAACTTAAGATATGCTGGTGATCCAGTATCTCTGGCAAAAAAATATTCTGATGAAGGTGCAGATGAGATTGTGTTTTTGGATATCACTGCAACCAACGAAGGAAGAAAAACAATGCGCAACGTGGTTGAAAGCGTTGCAAAACAAGTATTTATTCCTCTTACTGTAGGCGGCGGCATCAGGACAATTGAAGATATAAGAAATATTTTACTTGCAGGGGCTGACAAAGTGTCCTTGAACACTGCAGCTGTAAATAATCCGGAACTTGTAAAACAGGCATCCGAGGCTTTTGGATCTCAATGTGTGGTTGTTGCTATTGACGCTAAAAGAGAAGCTGATGACTGGTATGTATACATAAATGCAGGTAAAAAGAAGACTGATATAAAAGTAAAAGAATGGATAAAAACCATAGAAAACCTTGGTGCGGGTGAGATATTGCTAACATCTATGGATTCTGACGGCACGCAAAAAGGCTTTGACTTAGAGTTAAATGCTATGGTTTCTCAAAATTCTAACTTGCCGGTTATTGCATCTGGCGGGGCTGGACCTGTTTTGGAGCATTTTAACGATGTTTTTACCAAAGGATTTGCTGATGCAGCTTTGGCAGCGTCTATTTTTCATTTTAATACTTTAGAAATAAACGATTTAAAAAATTATTTAGATAAACAAAACATTCCCGTTCGTACGGCAATTTAGTAAAGGGCAATATAATGATAATTCCAAGTATAGATATAATGGATGGAAAGGCTGTTCAGCTGAAGCAGGGCAAGGAAAAAGTTCTTGAAAGGGAAAACGTCTTTGAATTGGCTGAGTATTTTGGTAGATTTGGTGAAATAGCTGTTATAGACTTAGATGCGGCTATGGGCAAGGGTGATAATACTGAGCTTATCAAAAAACTCTGTAAAATAGCCGACTGCCGTGTTGGTGGTGGCATTAGAACCGTTGAAAAAGCAAAAGAACTAATTTGTGCCGGCGCTAAAAAAATAATAATAGGCACCAAAGCTGACGAAGAAATTTTGAGCCAATTGCCTAAAGATAAAGTTTTAGTTGCAATAGACGCAAACAAAGGTAAAGTTGTAACAGAAGGCTGGAAAAAAGAATCTGACAATACACCTGAACAATTGGTTAAGCGATTTGATGACTTATGTGCGGGCTATTTGTTTACGATAGTTGAAAAAGAAGGCATGATGCAAGGTACTGACCTTGATGCTTTTAGAAAAATTAGAGAATTAACAAAGAAAGAACTCGTTGCTGCTGGTGGGATAAGCACAATAGAAGAAATACAAGAGCTGGATAAAATAAATGCAAGCTGTCAGCTTGGCATGTGTATTTACACAGGTAAAGTTGACCTGGCAGATGCTTATGTGTCTCTTTTGGATTTTGAAAAGGGTGATGGGTTAATTCCTACAATTGTGCAAGATGTTGAAACTAATCAAGTTTTGATGATGGCTTATAATAATCAGGAATCGCTTAAGAAAGCTTTTGAATCGGGTAATGCAACTTATTTTTCGCGCTCTAGAAATTCTTTATGGATAAAAGGTGAGACTTCTGGTAATTTGCAAAAACTTGTAAGTGTTAAATATGACTGCGATAAAGATACATTATTATATAAAGTTAAACAAACAGGTAATGCTTGCCATACAGGGCGATATTCCTGTTTTGAAGATGAAAAATTTTCTTTTCAAAATTTGTATAAGGTTTTGCAGGACAGATTTGAACAAATGCCTGAGAAGTCTTTTACGACCAAGTTATTTAAAGATGATGTTTTCTTGAAAAGAAAAATTAACGAAGAAGCTTTTGAAGTAATTCATTCTATGAATCAGGAAGAGCTGGCCTGGGAAGTTGCGGATTTGACATATTTTGTTATGACTTTAATGGTAAAAAATAACATAACTATAGAAGATGTTCTTAATCAACTTTCTTCGAGAAGGAAATAAATTTTTCTTATGTGTTTTGTATTTGATGTGAGCAAAAAATTGGAATGGTTATGAATATTATCGACATTAAAGACCTTGATGATGATTTTTTTAAGTACAAAGAGTTTGCCGGAATTGATACTGTTAACGAAATAATCAATGACATAAAAATAAACGGTGATGACAGTGTCAAAAAATATAGCAAAAAATTTGGTGATGGTGAGCTCGATAGCTTTGAAGTGACAGGACAAGAGATCGAAAATGCTATTCGAGAAGTGCCGTCTGAGATACTAAAGAGCATTGAATATGCTATAAAAAATGTTAAAAAATTTGCTCAGGCCCAATTGTCTAACTTAAAAGATACTGAAGTTTCTTTTGATGGTATGACATTAGGGCATAAAATTATTCCAATTGAGCGAATAGGTTCTTATGTACCGGGTGGAAACTATCCGTTGCCTTCTTCTGCTATTATGTCTGTTGTGCCTGCTAAAGTTGCCGGAGTTAAAGAAGCTATAGTTTGCAGTCCTAAAATTCAACCTGTTACAATAGCTGCTTGCAAATATGCCGGAGCTGATAAAATATTTAAAGTTGGCGGTATTCAAGCTGTTGCAGCTATGGCTTATGGTACTGAAACTATACCAAAGGTAGACAAGATAGTTGGACCTGGTAACAAGTTTGTTACTGCTGCGAAAAAAGAAGTTTATGGCGTGTGCGGTATAGATTTTCTGGCGGGACCGAGTGAGGTTCTTATAATTGCTGATGACACATCCAGGGCTGACTTTATAGCAGCTGATTTACTTGCGCAAGCTGAGCATGATAAAGATGCTGAGGCTTATTTAGTTACAACTTCCAGACAATTGGCGAGCAAAGTGTTGGAAAAAATTGATGAATATTTAAAATTGTTGGAAACATCAGATATCGCAAGTGAGTCTATTAAAAATGGATGTATAATAATTACTGACAGTATTGAGCAGGCTATAGAAATTTCTGACAAAAAAGCACCAGAGCACTTGGAAATTTGCTTTGACAGGGCAGAAGATTATGTAAGCAGATTTACAAATTATGGATCTCTATTTATTGGTAACTATTCAGCGGAAGTTTTTGGTGATTATTGCAGTGGGACTAACCATATTTTGCCTACAAACAGTATATCTCGTTATACAGGTGGCTTAAGCGTTTTTGATTTTGTTAAAATTCAAACTTATCAAAACATATCAAAAGAATCTTCAGAAAAGTATCTATCCCCAAATGCTTCTAATCTTGCCAAAACTGAAGGTCTATTTGCTCACAAACTTTCTGCGGATTTAAGGCGCGGATTGTAATACATATAAAGGTATAACGCTTTTGTTAAATAGTCTAAAAATTAACAAAAGTTATGATTTACCTGTTTAACTTTGAAAAATAGTAGTAGTTTTCTTATAATTAAGACTAAGAATCTTTATGATTATAACTTCACAAAGGAGATAGAAGTGACAAATAAACAATCACAGAAATTACCAGACGGCGTTGGCAAGAGAATAATTGAGGCTTTGAAACAGCAAACCGAACAACCTACTAATCCTAATGAATTATCTCTCGTAAACCCACAAGAAGGGATGCCTCAGCAGAATTATCAGCACCACCAAGAACAACAAGTTAACCCGGCATTTGCGGCATACATGCAGCAAGAGAATTTTACACCTCATCAGCAGCAAGAATCTCCTAGTTTTCAACAACCTTATACTGAAAATGAACAGTTAACTGTAGATGAAAATGATTTTTCTTTAAATGATAATTATAATGCACCGGTGCAAGAAGTTGCTTTAGCTGCGGTAACTGATATGCAGCAACAACAAGTTGAGCCTTCTCACTGTAATGAAAATGCTTATCAGCAAGGTGTTCCTGAATACGTCGAAGTGCAAGAAGAAGAGATAAACAACAGTTATGTAAGTGTTGACGCTCAAGCATACGAACAAACCAGTTGTTTTCCGCAACCTCAACAGCAGGAGATTCAGCAGCTTGGTGAGCAACAACAAAAACAGCCTTATGTTCACAGTTCTAACATTGATACACTTATGTGGCTTATCAACCAATTGCCATCCGGTGTAACTAAACAGACCGGTGCTCATATTATTAGGCAGACAATGGAAGCTCTTGGCATGCCAATGAATATTGTGCTAAGTGAGGCACAACAAATTCAAGATACAACCAATCATTCAATTAGAACAAAAATAAATTCTATTGAAGAGTACAGAAATAATATCAGAATTCTTGAAACTGAAGTTCAAAAAGAAAGAAAGCAAGTGGAAGAGCTGGAAGACTTAATTAGTCTATTTATTCTTTCTGAAAAAAATTAATAATAGACAATTATAAATAATTACAAAAAAAATGGCGTGTGATACGCCATTTTTTTATGCCTCGAGAAATGTTAGATATGTGTCTCCATATTTTTTTTCTTTAAATATGGTAAATCTGTCTAAAATATCATCAAAATTAGTGCCTTTGGGGTGCTCTACAAGAATTATTCCATCTGTGTTTAACAGGTTATTATTTTTGATTTTTTCCAGTACCGGAATTATTAAATCTGACTTGTAAGGTGGATCTATAAAAATTAAATCAAATTGAATATTATCTATTTTATCTAATGCTATTAGCGCGTCTGAAAAAATCACTTCGCAGTTGCAATCAAAGCTTGATATATTTTGCTGTAGATTTTGAAGGACTTTATGGCTTTTTTCTACAAAAATAACTTTTTCTGCACCTCGGCTTAAGGCTTCAAACCCAACAATACCACTACCTGCAAATAAATCCAGAACCATGGCACTTTGAATTTTGGTTTGTAAAATATTAAAAATACTTTCTCTTACTTTGCTAGACGTGGGCCTAACGTCATAAGATTCAAGAGTTTTAACTTTTTTGCCTTTCCAAGTTCCGGCAGTTATTATCAAAATATATCTACCCCCCACCCCCTAGCAAGGGGGCTATTCATTTATTTAGATACTTTTATTTCATTTTCTTTTTTATTTGAAAAGTTTTCCGGTATAAAGCTGGTATTAAAGTCACCTTTTATAAATTGAGAATTTTTTAATATCTTTTGATGGAAAGGTATTGTTGTTTTAATACCGGTAATTGCGAACTCATCAAGAGCTCTTAGCATTCTTGCTCTAGCTTCTTCTCTGTTTTTGCCCCAGCAAATTAGCTTTGCAATTAAAGAATCATAAAATGGTGGAATTTTATAATTTGTATAAACATGACTATCAACCCTTACGCCTGGACCACCTGGAGCAATATAACCATCAACTACCCCTGGGCATGGCATGAAATCTTTTTCATAGTCTTCTGCGTTTATACGACACTCAATCGCGTGACCTTCAAAGTTAATGTCATCTTGCTTGAATGTTAGTTTTTCGCCGGCTGCAACTTTGATTTGTTCTTTTACAAGGTCAATATTAGTTATCATCTCAGAAACAGGGTGTTCTACCTGAATTCTGGTATTCATTTCCATAAAATAAAAGCCATTATCAGAGTCTAATAAAAACTCAACTGTTCCTACACCTTCATAACCAATGCCTTTTGCTGCATTAACTGCAGCTTGTCCCATTTTTTCTCTTAATTCAGGAGTTAATGCAGGAGATGGAGCTTCTTCAAGAAGTTTTTGATGTCTTCTTTGAATACTGCAATCTCTTTCACCAAGGTGTACCACGTTACCGAATTGGTCTGCTAAAATTTGAACTTCTATGTGTCTTGGATTTTCAAGATATTTTTCTATATATACGCCATTATTGCCAAAAGCAGTACCGGCTTCTGCCTGGGCAAGGGCTATCATTTCTTCAATTTCAGATTCTTGTCTTACGATTCTCATTCCACGACCGCCACCACCGGCAGTTGCTTTAATGATAATAGGGAAGCCCACTTGCTTAATCCAAGGGCGAACTTCTTCTATATCTGTTACAAGTCCTGCTGTTCCCGGAATTGTTGGTACATTATTTTCTGTCATAGTTTTTTTAGCAGAAGCTTTATCACCCATTGCCATAATATTTTCTACAGAAGGACCAATAAATTTGATCTGATGCTCCCGGCAAATCTCGGCAAAACGCGCATTCTCCGCTAAAAAGCCATACCCCGGGTGAATAGCATCAACACCTGCCATCAAAGCAGTACTGATAATATGGGGTTTCTCTAAATAACTTTTTGCAGAAGCCGCAGGACCAATGCAATACGCCTCATCTGCCAAGCTTACATGCAAAGAGTCTTCATCTGCCTGAGAGTATACTGCAACTGTGCTTATACCCAGCTCTTTACATGCCCTGATAATTCTTACAGCTATTTCACCACGATTTGCTATTAATATTTTTTTCATCATTTTTATACCAACACTCCATTGTAAATCCCGAGTCTAATAAAAGCATTTGCTTAATAGTATATTACACTACTAAGCAATAAAATTTCGGTTAATTTTGAATTATTGTTCCATTAAGAATAAAACTTGACCGTATTCAACCGGTTCGCCATCTTTAACGCAGATTTCCACTACTCTGCCGGCAACTTCAGCTTGAATTTCATTCATCATTTTCATTGCTTCTATGATACATACAACTTGACCTGCGCTTACGCTTTTGCCTACATCAGTAAAAGATGTTGAGCCGGGAGATGATGCTCTATAAAAAGTTCCAACCATTGGAGAAGTTACTTTTGTGAGGTTTGCTCTTTCAGCAGAAGGAGCTTCTTGTACTGTTTTTTCTTCTTTAGCAGCTGTTATTGTTTGTACTGCCGGTGCAGGTTGTGCAACTGCTGCAGTAGTTGCAGGGATAACAACTTTATCTTTTCTTACAGAAATAGCTTTTTCGCCTTCTTCTAGTGTTATTTCACTCAACTCATTTTCGCTAACGAGTTTTACTAATTTTTCTATATATTCTAATTCTATCTTCATCAGTATTCTTCCTTAAATATCTATACTCTATCCAAATAGGAATTAGTTCTGGTATCAACTCTTATGACGTCACCATTATTTACAAAGAAAGGCACGTTTACAACAGCGCCAGATTCTGTAGTAGCAGGCTTAGTACCACCGGTTGCAGTATTGCCTTTTTCTCCCGGAGGAGTATCAACAACTTCTAATTCTACAAAATTAGGTAAGTCAATGCCTACAATTCGTTCTTTATGCTTAAGGATGCTAATTGTCATGTTTTCTTTCATGTACTTAACACCTTCGCCAATTTGGTTTTTTGTTAATGTAACCTGGTCATAAGTTTCGTTATCCATAAATACAAAATCTTCATCACTTTTATAAAGATATTGCATGTCTCTTTTATCCAGAATAGCTCTTGCCAATTTTTCACCAGCTCTAAATGTTTTTTCCATAACATTTCCGGTTTCAACATTTTTTAATTTTGTTCTTACAAAAGCCGAACCTTTGCCTGGCTTTACGTGCAAGAATTCCACAATCGACCAAATGCCATTGTCAAGCTCAACTGTCATTCCTGTTTTGAAGTCACTTGTTGAAATCATTATTTTACAACCTATTAATTACTATCCATACACCGACAATTAAGAAAAGTATACTCAAAAAATTTTCTAAAATCTACAGTTTTGTCATTAAATTTAGTTTATGAGCAGTATAAATAATCTGTCAATGCCCTTAAGCCTAATAAATAGCTATTATGTTTAAATCCACTGATTTGACCAACTGATACGCCTGCAATAAAAGATTTTTGCCTAAACTCTTCTCTTGTATGTATATTAGAAATATGCACTTCGACTGTTGGAACATTAACAGACAACAAAGCATCACGCAAAGCTACGCTTGTGTGCGTGTAAGCTGCTGGATTGATTAATATACCGTCAAACATGCCATATGCCTGTTGAATTTTAGTTACCAATTCACCTTCGCTATTAGACTGAAAAGTTTCTATTGTTACGTTTAACTCTTTTGCTAAGTCTTCCAACATATTGTTAATATCTGCAAGTGTTGTTTTTCCATATTTTTCAGGCTCTCTTGTTCCTAGCATATTAAGGTTAGGGCCGTGTAGTACTAATATTTTTTTCATATATTTATCCTTAAATTCTATTGTTATTTTCTTTTAAATTTAGGGTTGAGCGAGCTAGCAAATCTTTAGCGTCCTTTAAGCTTTCTTACAAACATAAAAAACTTTTCAACAGGAGGTTTTGAAAGGTTTATAGCTCCAAAAGGACAAGATTCTTGGCAACAATAGCATTTAATACACTTTGGATATAAAAAAATAACAGCCTTTTTACTTTTCAATTCAATAATTTCTGCAGGGCAAGACTCTACACAGACATTGCAGCCTTTACAAGCTTTTTTATCAATAACAGGCTTGGCCACAATCATATCTGACAGGAAATTTTGTAGCCACATTGGATACTTATCCGGTATACTTCTGTTTCTAATAGGAGGTAAGTTAAATTGATAAATTTTTACTTCATCAAAAGCTTTTAATTCAATATCTTCTATTGATTTATAGTCTAAAATAGTTGACACTGTATCAATCGGCATCCCCATAATATGACACGCCAAGACATCTATTGCCTGAGCATTCCAACCGCCAAATAAAGCCCCTGCAAAACGTGGATCTCCATTGCTTGGTCCTTCGCCTTCCATTCCAACTATTCCATCTACAAAAGTAAAAACTTTACCTTCGAGAAAGCCATTAATATCTACCAGCATATTAGAAAAAATTCTTATATCCGGCATTGCAAGATGTTGCCTAAACTTAACTACCCCTGGCATAAGCCCAAAGAGGTTTTTTACGCCACAGGTTAGTCTTGTTAGGGTATGGGTTTTCATTTTGGCAAAATTTATTATTAAATCAGCTTCCATAGCAGGCTTGATAACCAAAAACTTTTTTATAGAGTTACCTTGCGGATATTCTGCTACTTCATCGCTAAGGTCGTAGTTTAGGCTTACATTCTTTTCGTTTTCTAAATCTTTTAGCTGGCATGTTTGATATAGCTTATCCAGAATATTTTTATTATAAGGTCCGGCTGGGCTATCACCTACTGTTATATTACAATCATATTGTTGCAGGTTATTTATCAATGCTTTTAGCACAACCGGATGGGTTGTTATAGCTTTATCTGGAGGCCTGGCGGCTAATAAATTAGGTTTTATTAATACTTTTAAGCCTTTTTTACTTTTTAGGATATCAATTAGTTCCTGATTCTCGTTAATAATATTATCTACAGCCCTTTGTACCTCATCAGGATTGTATCCTGAGCAATAAGAATAACTTACTTTATTATTGTTTTTCATTATTTTGCCTTTTAAGTTATTTTAAATCCTGCTATTATTGAACTAGTAATCTAATTAAATTTCAACATCAAATTAAAGGATGAGCGATAAATTGAGTGTTTAAAATAATTAATAAGTTTAATTTTTTATAATACTTGCAGGCAATTTTTTTGGATTTAATGTTTTTATATATATACAACACCATAATAATCCAAAACCATCAAAAAAGATCCGGTTAGCATATTTACCATTTATTAAAGCACCATTTTAGCATTATTATTAAAAGACTTATTAACAAATTAAATATAAACTAATTTAGCCATATTAACTACTAAGGATTTATTACATAGCAAGATAATTATAAATAATTAGTAAAAGGTTATTATACTAAATTAATTAAAAATATCTCCCTACCTACCTACTTATTAATTCAAAGAATTCTCTAAATTATGGACTCTCTCTCAACTTATTCAATGAAGTTTTAAGCCGACTTTAACAGTCAGCTTTTTTTTGCGCATAAACTGCAAAAAATATATTTATTTAAAACTAATAAAAAAGGCAATTTTTTAAGATTTAATGTTTTTATATATATACAACACTAAAAATTAAAAATCATCAAAATCAAAAAATTTAGCATATTAGCAATTTATCAAATACCATTTTAGCATTATTAAAAGACTTATCAGCAAATTAAATATAAATTAATTTAGCTATATTAACTTCTAATAATTTATTACATAGCAAGTTATAAGTATAAATTATTAGTAAAAGTTATTATACTAAATTAATTAAAAATATATTCCTACCTACCTACTTATTAATTCAAAGAATTCTCTAAATTATGGACTCTCTCTCTCTCTCAACTTATTCAATGAAGTTTTAAGCCGACTTTAACAGTCAGCTTTTTTTTTGTAAAATTTATAATTATGAATGAAAATATTTTTAGCCAACATCAACTAAGCACCTGGAATGACTGCGCAAGGCGGTATTATTTCCAATACGTTAAAAATATTAATTGGGCGGAGCCATCTGAGCATAATATTATAGGTAATAATCTTCATAACTTGATGTATTACCACCTTAACGGGCAAAAAACAGATCACTTGCTAAAAGATGCAGGGCCTAAAATAACAGAGCTATGGCAAGTTTGCCAAAATTTAGAGATATTAAAAAATAAAGCATTAGCCACAGAGTATAAGTTTTTAACTCGTCTGGCAAATTCTAATTATTGGCTGCAAGGGCGTGTTGATGCTATATTTTATGATAAAGCCAGAAATAAGTATATAATTGCCGATTGGAAAACAGGTAAAAACTTGCCTAAAAATTTTGACAATAATTTTCAGTGCTTATTTTATTTGTATTCTATACATAAAAGCCAAAGATCATTGCATTTGAATTTTTTTGAAAAGGATTTAGAGTTTCAGTTTATAAAAGTTGCCGAAGAGCCTGAAATTAAAACTGTAGGTTACTCAAAAAAACAGGCTGTTAAATATGAGCAGACCATGCTTAATGTTATTAATAGCATTGTTAACACAGAAGATTTTGTACGAAATCCGGGACAAAAGTGCAAAAGCTGTAAATTTGAAATAATTTGTGAGTGATTGATTAAATTCCTAACTCTAAACTTTCTTTTTGGTCAACTAATGGCAGCCTAAAGCCAAATACACTACCTTCTTCAATAGTACTTTCTACAAATACCTCACCGCAGTGATGTTTTTCTACGGTTACTTTAACTATATGTAACCCCAGTCCGGTACCTTTAATTGTATGGGTTTTATTTTCAACTCTATAAAATCTGTCAAATATTTTATCTAAATGATCTTCTGCTATGCCCATACCGTTGTCTTCTATGGATACTTGCAAATGATTGCCGGTTCGATCTAATTCTGCTGTTATTTTTACTCTTCCGCCTTCATAAGAATATTTGATTGCATTAGATACAAGATTTTTGATGGCTCGTTCTATGCTTTCTGCGTTAATTGAAATTTTTGGTAAGTCTGGTTCTATAAGTACTGAAAAAGAAAGGTTTTTCTCTTGGGCAAGTACGTTCATCGACTTAACTGTTAGATCTATAATTGGTCCGATGTTGCAAGATGATTTTTCTAGCTCAACATTTGCTGATTCTAATCTTGAAAAATCTAATATATCATTAACTAGTCTGTTTAGCCTGTCAGATTCTTCATTCATTACTTCTATAAATTCTGTTTTAGTTTGCTGGTCAAGTTCTTCACCACAATTATACAATGTATCAATATAGCTTCTTAATACAGTAACAGGGGTTCTTAGTTCATGGCTTACATTTGAAATAAATGTATTTTTCATCTTATCGATTTCGGCTTCTTTGGTTATATCGTGCAGTATTAAGATATAACCTAAGTAGTCCTGGTGATAGTCAAATATTGGCGATATAAATACTTTTATGACTTTTGTATCTATTATTAATTCACACTCTAAAGGTTGACATTCGATTTCTTCTAGCGGTGTATCTTTAAATCTGGCGATGTCTTCCTGGAAACATAATTTGCCATTAGAATCACAAAAATTTAATATGTTAGAGTTAACAAGCTCATTAGCTTTTATCTCTAACATGCCTAGTGCTGAGGTATTAACAAGAATAACCTTGTCATAATTATCACAGACTATAACACCGTTTGCTATACTCATCAGTACGGCTTCTAGTTTATTTCTTTCGTAGGTTAATTTGTCAATATTTTTTTCTTCGTACTGTCTTAATTTTGTAGACATATTATTGAAAGAGTTAAATAATTGCTTTACCTCACCCCATAGTTCTTTTGAGGTTATTTTATAACCAAATTCACCTGTGGAAACTCTTTTAACTCCATCTAACAGTAATTTAAGTTGTCTGGTAATTAAAAATGTATTAATAAAGACTGCTGCAATAGACAATAGCCATGCAACAGTAAATATTACGATCATTAAATTTCTTGTAGCCTTACCGACAATTCGCATTGTATTGCCTGTTAAGCCTAGAACAATTGAACCGGTTACTCTTTTCATTCCGGAATATTCCGAAATCATTGGGTGGCTTACTTCAATAAAGTTTCTTTCGTTTTCAAAATTGAGTAAACTATTATTGTTTTTACTAGAATATATTATATTGCCGGATTCATCCCTGAAAATAACATAAGCGATATCGTCATTTCTTTTGACTATTGCGCTTGATAGTCTTTTTAGTTTGCTGTTCTTCTTTTTAGCAGAAACATCGACTATCATATCAGATGCTTCTACTGAAATGGTTTTGGCTAACATAAGCCCAAAGTTATGATAACTATTTATAATAGTTTTTTGCGTGTTATCAATAATAAGCCATGCCGTACAAATAATTAGTATAGAGCTTAAAAACGAACCAAATATTATAAGTTTATTCTGGGTACTTAAACCCAAAAATCCCAGCTTATTATTATCTGTATATTTAATAAAGTTTCTCATTATAAAAATACATTTACTGTAAACCGGATAAAATAAGATTACTTATCGACTTTAGCGTTGCAAATACACCTGAACCATTTGTTGCTACTGCTTCAAAACTTGGACACCCCAGCTTGTTAAGATCGTTTTCCAACGTTTCCAGAGATAAAATATCACCTTCATCTCTTTTATTGTACTGAAAAACAATCGGTACATTTTCTAAAGTCAAGTTATATACCTTCAGGTCTTCAATTAAATCTTTTAAACTTTCTATATTTTCTTCTCTTTTTTCTGATCTGGAGTCAGCTACAAAAATAATGCCGTCGATACCGTTTAAAATAAGCTTTCTAGCTGCTGCATATTGTTTTTGGCCGGGTGCGGTATACAAACTAAAGCTTGTTG
This sequence comes from Candidatus Gastranaerophilales bacterium, assembly GCA_028277625.1. Taxonomy (GTDB): domain Bacteria; phylum Cyanobacteriota; class Vampirovibrionia; order Gastranaerophilales; family JANQFW01; genus JANQFW01. Next base: position 15,125 of record JANQFW010000135.1, read on the forward strand.
TAAAGCCTTTGACCTCACCCAGGTTTATTGACAAAAAGTCAAAAAACAGTGTTCTTTCGTTAACACCCGCAAGTTTTGTCATATCACTTCTTATGGAAGGATCTAATTTGCTATAGATATAACCTAAGTTTGTGGTTTTACCGCCTTCGCCTGTACCACAATATACAATTTTACAGTTTACCTTACGATCAGCATAATTTACAAGAACCACTTTATCTTACTCTTTCAAAATTAAATAAAACCCAGACTGAAAAAATTGACTTAATTATATTATCCTCAAAATATTGACTATGGACAAGTACTAAACTAAGCAAATAATTTATTTTTATATTTATACAACTTAAATTATTTTAGAAAAAGCTTATTATAATTATATTTACACGATTGATCTATCAGAAAACTAATTTAGAATTAGCAGTAATTGTATTTACAACTTTAAAATTCTTTTCTGCAAATATACTACAACAATCATAAAGTAAGTGCTTTTTAATAATTAAGAAAATATTATAAAAACAAAAAAAACTTCACTTAAATGTTATTATAAAAATACAAAAAATAAAACTAAATAGCAACAAAAAAATTAAATAATAAAAATAACCACCCTTTAAATTTTCTTACACGCTTTACCCCGCAATATATCACGAAGATACTCTCCAAAGCTCTTATAAGCTCCTTATAACGAGACAATCAGGTCAGGCTAAATGCCTGCCTTTTATTTTTTAAATTTAACTTAAGATTTTTTCATTAGCTCTAGCGATATTCGTTTTAATTCTGTATCGACAGACAGAACTTTAACACTTACTTGATCACCTACAGATAACACGTCATAAGGACTTTTTACAAATCTGTCACCCATTTTAGAAATATGTATCAGTCCATCTTGGTGAACCCCAATATCAACAAAAGCCCCAAAGTTTGTAACATTGGTTACCACACCATTTAAAATCATGCCTTCATTTAAATCTTTCATTTCGTTAATGTCAGAATCAAATGAAACGCTACTAAACTCTTTTCTGGGATCAAGTCCGGGCTTTTTTAATTCTTGCAGAATATCTGTCAATGTAGGGATACCAATAGTATCTGTGACATATTTATTTATGTTTATTTTGGAAATTAAATCTTGATTGCCAATTAGATCTTCTACATTTGAGCCTGTATCTTTTACCATTGATTGAACAATTTTATAACTTTCAGGGTGTATAGCAGAATTATCTAATCTATTTTTACCGTTTTTGATTCTTAAAAATCCTGCGCATTGCTCAAATGCTTTTTTACCTAATTTTGCTACACTTAAAAGTTGTTTTCTTTCTTCAAAGCTACCATTTTCAGCTCGGTATTTAACAATATTTTGAGCAACACCTTTATTTATACCAGAAACATAAGATAATAAGGCCTCTGAAGCAGTATTTAAGTCAACACCTACAAAGTTTACACAAGATTCTACGCATAAATCCAAAGATTTTTTTAATTCTTTTTGATTGACATCATGCTGGTATTGGCCAACACCTATAGATTTAGCGTCTATCTTTACCAGCTCAGCTAAAGGATCTTGTAATCTTCTGGCAATACTAATTCCGCCTCTTACTGTAACGTCAAGGTCAGGAAATTCCTTTTGAGCTGTCTCTGATGCAGAATAAACTGATGCGCCAGCCTCGCTTACCACTACTGATTTAATTTTAAGATTATTTTTCTTTATTATATTTTTAATAAAAATATCTGTTTCTTTAGATGCAGTACCGTTGCCAATTGAAATTAAGTCTACATTATACTTATTGATTAATTCTAAAACTATTCTCTCTGCTTTATCAACCTGCTTTTGAGGCTCATGAGGATATATTGCAATAAATTCTTTGTAATTACTGTTATCATCAATAACTACTACTTTGCATCCGGTTCTAAAGCCAGGGTCTACGCCCATTATTACTTTGTATCCTGCGGGTGGCGATAAAAGAAGATTTCTTAGATTTTTTGAAAAAACATTAATTGCCTCAGCTTCAGCTTCTTGAAGTTTTGTTGCAAAGACTTCGTTTTCTATTGAGGGATAAATTAGACGTCTGAAGCTATCTGTTATAGCGTCTTCTATATCTTCATAAAAAATAAAGCTTGTGTTTTTTATTACTTTCCTATCAATAAGTTCGAGCACATCATCTTCGTTGACCTCAATTTTGTAGGATAAAACCTTTTCTTTTTCTCCTCTTCTTATTGCAAGTATACGGTGAGATGGAGATCTTTTTATTGGCTCTGAGAAGTCATAGTAAGTTTCGAACTTGGATTTTTTATTTACCCAGTCTTTTTTAGGCTTAGATGCAATCAATCCTCTGGCAGCCGTAAAGTTTCTTACGGTTTCTCTTATTTGCGCATCATCAGAAATAACTTCAGCTACAATATCTAAAGCTCCTTCTAATGCATCTTCTATAGATTCTACACCTTTTTCTTTATCTATATAGCTACTTAAAACATCTTCACGGGAGTTTTTAGGATTTATTTGCATGAGTATAAAATCTGCCAAAGGCTCAAGACCTTTTTCTTTAGCTATAGTAGCTCTTGTTCTTTTTTTAGGCTTATATGGCAGATATAAATCTTCTAACTTTTGCTTATCAACACACTCTACTATTTGCTTTTCGAGAGCAGGCGTTAATTTTTCCTGGCTTTGTATGGATTGCAGAACAGTTTCTTTACGTTTTTGCAGCTCTGTATAGTATTCCAGCTTATCGCCTATGTCTTTTATTTGGATTTCATCCAATCCACCTGTTTTTTCTTTTCTGTATCGCGATATAAATGGAATAGTGGCGCCGTCTTTGAATAAAGCCACTGTATTATTAACAGAATCCTGTTTTATGCCTAAATCTTTACTTATATTTTCTAAAATAAACTGTTCGCTCATTGATAAATCCTCCCACTCAAAATATATTAACAAAAAAATAAAATAACCAACTAAACAAAATTTATGTTGGGATTATAAAGGGAGAAACCCTTTATCTATAAAAGGGCGGAGGGAGAGTAGAAAAACGAGAATATTATCTACTTATTTTTGCTTAAAAGGGTGTAGTAAAATATTATAAAAAAAATTAACATTCATAATGTATTTATATACAAATGGAGATTTCTCTGATGCATTTTTACGTAAAAGACATTATGACAACAGATTTAATAACAATAAAACAAGATGACACCATAAGAAAATTAATAAAAACAATGAGCGATCAAGACGTCCTAGGTGTGCCGGTAGTGGACAGCGATGATTATATAGTTGGCGTGGTTAGTGCAGAAGATATTTTGAAAAACGAAAGCTCTAAAAACTTTTATTATCAATATGCCGGAAAAAAATTAGACTTAAAAAACTTTAAAGAAGACTTTTTTGACCAAAATGTAGAAACAATAATGTCTACAGACTTATTTACAGTTGAACCCGGTGAATCTATAAATGTAATGGCTAAAGTCATGTATGACAAAAGGATTCATCGCTTATTAGTTATTGAATATAATAAGCTGGTTGGTATAGTAACAACTTTTGATTTATTAAAGCTAATAGCCTCAAGCGATACAGAGGTTATAGTATAATTAATTCAGCTTTTTACAGCACCTTGCGTTGAACCCTTCATAAAGTATTTTTGAAGGATAGTAAAAATCGTTATTATTGGCACCATAGAAATTATTGCACCGGCGGCAATATAGCGCCAATTTGCGCTGAAAATACCTTGTAAATGATTTAATCCAACAGGCAAGGTATACATTTCTTGCTTTGTGAGGATAATACTTGGCCATAAAAATTCGCTCCAACTACCTACAAAAGTAAATATCGCTAAAGTAACTATTGTAGGAACTGTAAGTGGAAGTAAAATTAGCCGCCATAAGCTGAAGGAATTGCATCCGTCTATAATTGCTGCTTCTTCTATTTCTTTTGGGATAGCCATAAAGGCTTGTCTCATTAAAAATATTCCAAAAGCATTTACTGAAAAAGGCAATATCAGCCCTGCATATCCTGCCATATTAGATACTGAATCTACTAAGTTTAGTCTTAGTGTCATTAAGTAAACAGGTATCATTATTACTTGAAATGGTATCATTATTGTAGCCAGTACTGCATAAAATATAAGCTTTTTTCCTTTGAACTGCATTTTTGCAAGAGGATATGCAGCTAAAGAAGATAGCAAAATATTTAATATAATAGTAAATAACGAAACAATAAAGCTGTTTGCCATATATTTGTAGAATGGTACAGAATTCCATACATTAATAAAGTTTTGAAAAGAAGGTAGCTCTGGAATTAAAACAGGGGGGTAGCTAAATATATTTTCCGCAGGAGATTTTAAAGCAGTAGATAGCAACCATAAAAATGGCCCTATAGAAATAATCGCTAAAATACTTAGAAATATATAAGATAAAATTTTATTCAAGCTCTTCTCCTTTTTAACTTTATAAAGGTTTTCACCCTTTATGCCCCCCGTTAAGTTTTTTAATTATATTTTTTCAAATTTTTTGTGTTCTAAAAATTTAATATTTAAAATAGAAAAAATTAGTGTAATAACAAGAAGCACTACCCCTGCTGCTGAGGCAAAACCCAGGTCAAGATTTTCAAAAGCTCGCTGGTATATATAGTATACGATTGTTTTGCTGGAATTTAGCGGGCCTCCTTTTGTCATAACATATATTTCTACAAATACTTTCATTGCAGAAATTGAACTTATAATGCTAACTAGAGCAATAGTAGGCTTTAGATGAGGTATGGTTATTAAAAGATGTTTATTTAAGCTGCTGGCTCCGTCAATGTCTGCTGCTTCGTATAAATCTTTTGGTATGGTTGTTAAGGCTGCAAGGTATATCAACATATAATATCCAAGGCCTTTCCATACAGTTACTATCATTACAGAAAAAATTGCTATATTTGGGTCTGTTAGCCAACCTACGGCTGGCAATTGAACCAGGCTTATTAAATAATTTAAGATACCGCTATTTGCATATATCCATTTCCAGGCAATACCTGCCACTACAAGAGATACAACTACCGGCAAATATATTATTAATTTGAATATATTAGTTCCCTTGATTTTTTGATTTACCACTATAGCAATAACCAAAGGTAATACAATTAGTGCCGGCACAACAATAAAAACGTAAAGAAACGTATTAAACAGTGTTTTCCAAAAAATAGGAGAATTAAATAGCTTGGTATAATTTGATAATCCTACCCAGTCTGGTGAATAGATATTTTGATAGCTTTTAAAGCTTAGTATAAAGGTTTCGATGAATGGAATGAAGAAAAATAAGCTTAAAACTATAAAAGAAGGTATTATAAATAAATATGGTGTTAGTACTTTATTATAAGTTTTCAACAGGAACTTCCCCTATGTGATTACTTTAAAAATTCATTAATGTTTGTAAATATTTTATTAAAATTTTTTGATTTTTCAAATAAATTTAATTACTTTGCTTTATTATATATTTTATCGAGTACATAAAAAAATATAATAAATTGTTGTTTATTAAAATTTTAATTGGTTGGGTTATGAGATGGCAACTATAGAAAAAAATAAAACAATAGAAACAAATCAGGTTGAGGATAGAAAATCAAGCAATAACACGAGTACAGATACTGAGCTTTTGAGTTTAACAAAAAAAATAACTTTAAATGGTAGTTTAGGCAAAAAGGCAATTGTCGCTAAAAGCTCTGTGCCTGAGTCGCATAGAAATATGGCTGATAGCTATAGAATAATTAAAAAAATTTTTGGTAGCATAGTTATATTTTGTCCTTTAACCAGAAATGAAAAAGAACTTTTAAGTAAGTTTGACTTTAAAGCTTTGGAAGTTTCATCAGGAAAGGAAATTAAACGCGAGCTTGACTTATTGATAAAGTGGGCAAGTTCTATAAACTCAGAGTTAAGCTATGCTTCGGAAAAAATAATAGAAATAAGATGTAAAGAATTAAAAAATATAATGACAAAAAGTTTTGCGCAAAGACCTAACGGTAATTTTGACGGATACAAACTTTTGGAAACCTATTTTGAAAATATTTCAAAATATTAAAAAGTAATCACTACAATAGTACATAATTTAAAGAGGAGACTCTATTTGAGAGGTTCTTCTTTAAATTATGTTACGCTATGTATCAAAACTTATTTTAAAATATAATAAAAAAATATTTACCTGCTTCACTCTTAAATTCTGCGTTTGCGTACTATATTTATATGATTCTTTGGCTGATTGCATAAAGAAATCTTGAATATTAGCGCATTATAATTTAACATTAAGGAATATTAAGGTGCAATTTAAAAACTTTTTGTTACTTCTTTAAAAGAAATATTGGGTGAAGAAATGGGTAGCAGGGGTACTGGAAGTAATTCAACAAAAAAAGCAGTTAAAAGTAATAAAGGAATGATATTACTTTTATTGATCGTGATGGGCGGTTTTTCTGCTCATTTTTATAAAAATACTGATGAGTTAACAGATTCAATTATTAATAAAGCCAAGAGCACTCTTGAAAGTGTAGTTAACACTAAAGTTGAAGTTAATTATGATAGAGATAAAGAGGATCTTGAATTTTTAAAAAGCAATGCTACTTTTGTAGCTAAGCTTACTGAAAAATGGCTGGATAAAAACCTAAAAGATCTTGAATTTTTGGCAAATAACGAGATTATTTCGTCAGCTTGCCCAAAAGGCTTTTTGTATAGGGAAAAAAGAACAGCTGCCAGTACCTTTTTAAGTGAGTTTAAAAGTTCTGTCAAACATGCTGAAATAGCCTTAATAATTAAAGACAATACAGTTATTGCGGATTCTGAAGATGAGCAACTATACTACAACAAAGTTACAGAAGAAGCATTTTGGACTGGAGTGATTCCGGGAGAGTCTGGCTATGTTAAGAGTAACAATATTTTATACAAAGATAAGCCTGTCTTGTTTGTATATCATCCAATTAAAATTAAACCTGAGGGTAAAGAAGATGCTACTCCTACCCAGATAGCAACATTAGTTGTTGGTTATAGCTTAAACTCTTTTATTAACGAATTAGCTACTGATTTTGACGGTAAAGCATTTATTATAAATACAAATAATAGAGTTGTAGCATCATCTTCTGAAAAAGAATTTTCTGTAAAAAATGTTGATTCTTTTAATTGGAGTTCTGCTTATAAACAATTGATGTTTGAAAATAATCAGATTTTTACCTCTGAGGATCAGCATTTTATAGTTAATGATATTTTTGATAATGCTTATAAGGTTTTAAACATATATAAAAAGCAGCAGCCGATAAATATTCAAGCAGAAAACAAGAATGAAACCATAAAGTTTAACTTTTACAAAAAAGATCAGTTAAATAATATTATTTTATGTTTTGCTTTATTAACGCTTATTATTGTTATTTTAAACATATTAAACTCTAAAAAATACTTAAAAAACATAGATAAGCTTACTTTTGATACTAAAAATATTATTAATAATAAATCTAGTGGCAATTTAAAAAAAATTAAATATTTAGAAGATTTGTCAGAATCAGTACAAAGCTTGTTAGATTCATTTAGAGCCCACGTTACTAAAGCTAAAAAGTCATCTTCTGTTATTGATGAGTCGTCAGATAGCATTTCACAAATTTCTGAAGATTGTATTCAGATTATTAATAACATACACAGCAGTATAGACAACTTGACTGTTAGCAATGAAGCGCACTCTAAAAGCTTTGAAAAAGCAAAAGAGCAGTTAAATACTTTAAAAGAAATTATTAGCTTAACAAATGAACATATCAAGACTTCTCTTTCTTGCTCAGAAAATGCTGGGGAGTCAGCTGATAAAGTAAAAAGTACTTTTGCTGATTTTAAAAAGACTATGACCAGCATTAAAGATGAAGTTGTACTCGCTACGGAAAAAGTTAATAAACTGGGCTCAAGATCTGAAGAAGTTACAAATATTGTAGATATTATTACAAATATTGCAGATCAAATAAATTTATTATCTTTAAATGCCGCAATAGAAGCTGCCAGGGCTGGTGAATCAGGTAGAGGTTTTGCTGTGGTTGCGGATGAAATTGGAAAACTTGCTGATGCATCTGCTAATGCTGCATGCCAAATTACCGGATTGATTAATGAAATAAAAAAAGAAACTGATCAAACAGTAGCTGTTATGAAGAATAGTAATGATATTGTTGAAAAAGGCGCTAGCCTTGCGGAAGAGTCTACTGCTGTTACTAGTGAGATAATTGAGGCTGTTGAGCGCACTAAAACTTCTATAATTCAATTGCAAGGGACATCAAAAAAGGTTATTGACTGTACTAAAGACCTTGATAAATTTATTGTAGGTGTAGGCTCTAAGTCGAGGGAGACCGGTAATAAATTAAGTAATATAAGTAAAGAAACAAAGTCTGTTAAGACATCTGTCAATAAAATATCTAAGGCGGCTTCTCAAATAAAAGTTTTCACCAAAGAGATTGAACTATAACACAAGTATAGGCTAGTTTCAATTCTTTCTTAAAGTAAGTCAACATATCTATTTAGAAACATTAATTTTTGTGTTAAATATTATAAATAAATGTCAATTTTTTAGCTTTAGTGCTTTAATACATATAGAATAAGCGAAATTTTTAGCTAACCGATAATACATTCAGAATAACTAGAGAAATCCAGGAGGGAATGATGGTATCTATGATATCTAATAATATGGCAGGAGTAAAAAACCTAAAAGCCAATAATCAAGTAAGTACTCAAAAACAAAACAGTCAACCATTAAGGTTTACCGGAAGTAATGATAGTGAATATAAAAACCCTGTAAGCAGAGGAACTGAAAGAACATTAGCAGCAGCTGGGGCCGCTGTATTTAGTGGTATAGTTGGTACTATAGCAGGATTTGTAGCACACAACTGTTTGCAAGGTAAAAAGAATCCTAAAATGTTAGGAGCTGTTATTGGTGCTGGTGTTGGCTTAGCAACTGCTGCAGTTACTGTAACTTCTGCAATTTATAATGCTGGTGTTAACAGTTTTATTAAAAAGAAAAATATGGGTGTTTTTTCTAGAGAGAAATCTGTAGAAACTAATTTATCTGAGCAGATTGATAAAAACACAAAAAATCCTGAAGTACCTTTAAGAGACAATATTGATGATTACTTTAAGTATAAAGTTGGCAAAAACGGCAATGGAGTAGGATTATTTTCCTCTTAAGTATTGAATAAGCGAACGTTAATTTATACAAGGACTATATTGGATTATTATGTCTTCAATCTCAGCTCAACAACCAAACTTTATTAAAGCTTACCCAAAGCAAAACATTCAACGTGCTTTTACAGGCGAGACAAAAAAGTCTTTAAATAAAAAAGAAGATTCTGGTCAAAAAAACCAAGAATATGAAAATCCTGTAAATAGAGTTGGAGAGTACTTTAATGCTATATCTAAAAGTATTTATAGGGCTGCCGGTGTAAGCTTTAGAACGTTTATACATGCTCTGGCATGCGGGGCGGGTAGTGATGATGATAATCCAATAATACACGCTGCTACAATCGGTTTGCTAGTTGGTGCTGCTACATTCGTGTTTACACTGCCTTACAATATTTATAAGGCAAACATTGACTTCTTTAGGCGTAAAAAAGAAATGGATGTCTTTGTAAGAGAAAATAAAGCTGAACAAACAATGTACGAGCAAATGGATGAAAAAATTAAGAATGGTGATACGAACCAAAAAGATAATTATATGAAACTTCGTATGGCCAGGTCCAAACCTGCTGACAGCCTAAAGAAAAATATCGGTTCTAGCGAATTTGCAAAAGGCTTTTTCCTTAGTGCATAAGCTATTTAAAAACTTTACAGGTTGCTAAAAAACTCTAACATTTTAAAGGCTCTGGGACCATGACGACTAATAGAATCATTTTGCTCTTTTGTGAGTATAATAAACTTACCTTTTAAGTATTTCTTAAGGTATTTTGCCTCATTTGGACCTCTGGTGATAATAATATCAGGCTTTTGCATTGCAGCATACTCTAAACTTACAAGAGGAAAATCACTATTATAAAAATCAGTTATGTTTTTATGACCTGCTTTTGTGATAATATCGTGTACAAAACTTTTATTGCCGGCGGCTATAAACGGTTGTGTATTAACTACAAATAATATCTTTTTAGGCACCTTGGCCTTTGTTGTATTTGTTTTATATTCTATATCTTTTACTAAGCTCTCAGATGCTTTTAAATGATTAGTGATTTTTCCTATTTTTAAAATATTTGCTTTTATATCTTCTAAGTTTTCGGTTTTAAAATAAATAGGCTTAATGCCAACTACCTTAAGGTCATCAATTATCTGTTTCTGCATATTTAAGCATAATATGTATTCTGCATTAAATTTAAGTATAGATTCTTTGTTTACCAAAAAGTAGCTGCCAACTTTAGGCTTGCTTTTAGCTTTTTTAGGATAATTAGAAAATAAAGTAACTGCTTTTAGTTTGTCTTGTGCGTTTATTGCATAGAGTATTTCTGTTATGGCAGGTGATAAAGAAATATACGTGCCTTTTTCCGGCATGTATTTGTATGCTGAAGTGAATAATAATATTGCAATTAGTCCAATTTTATTTAATTTTAGGGTGCGCCAGAATTTCATTATTAACTTCCACTACATTTATATTATAGTTATAGACATCTGTTAAGTTTTGAGATGAAAAAATCTCTTCTTGCGAGCCACTGCATACTTTACCCTTTCTGGAAACGGAAATAAAATAATCTCCGTACTTGGCAGCCAAGTTTAGATCGTGCATTACGCCTAATATCGATATATTTTGTGTTGTTAGTTGCTTAAGTATATCTAAAAGCATAATTTGATTAATTATATCAAGATTTGAGCCTGGCTCATCAAGTATAATAAAGTCAGCTTTTGAAAGAAGACATAGGCCGGTGTTTGCAATCTGCAATTCGCCAGAGCTAAGCTGGTTCATTAGAAGATCTTTTTTATCTGCAATATTTAATTTATTTAAAATAAAATATATTTCATTTTCTTCTTTTTTTGAAAGGCTCCACTTCCAGTTAGAATCATAATAAATAGAAGATAAATACTCAAAAAGCGTTATATCTTGGGGGTATGATGTATTTTGAGGTATTAATATTGTTTTGGTAAAACTATTTGAAAAAAGCCCTTTTGATAATTTGGTAACCCCTCCTATTATATTTAGTAAGGAGGTTTTTCCTGAACCATTAGGCCCTAGCATAAGAGTGAATTTATTTTTAGGCAGTGAAATGTTAATATTATCCAGGAAAACTTGTTTGTTAAAACAGATTTGTCCGTTTTTTATGTTGATCATAAGAACTTTTTTCCTTTTATCAAAATAAAAATAATAAATAAAGGGGCACCTAATATAGAGATTATTATACCAATAGGTAGCTCAGTTGGATAGACAACAGATCTGGCTACATAGTCAGATAATAAAATAAGGCTGGGTCCTAAGAGTAAAGCCGCAAAGAACAGCCATCTAAAATCCAGCCCAAATAATTGTCTGCAAATGTGAGGTATTATTATTCCAATAAAACCTAAAATCCCTGCTGCACAAACGCTAAGCGATGCTAAAGCAGATGATAGTACTAAAAATAATATATTATAGGTTTTTGACTTTGTGCTTATTGAGCTTGCAATATTATGATCTAGCCTTAAAAAGTTTAATTTTGGTGTTATATAAAGACAAAAGATCATTATCACCGCAAAAATTATGTATAGAGACTCATAAACAAATAGCGAACTGTTTAAATTGCCCGACAAAATAAGGATCATATTATGTGCCTTATTTCTGTTTAGGAGGATTAATAGCGATATTATAGAGCTTATTAGCAAATTAACAGAAATACCTACCAGCACAAGCTTTGCAAGGCTGAACCTATTAACCCCTACAAAGCAAATAACAAGTAAAGATACCAGCAAGCCGCCTGCAAATCCTAAAACAGGATAGTAAAAGGGCGAAATATCAAATAAAACTCCTAGCACCAAAGCAATACCAGCCCCTGCTGAAATGCCTGTTATATAAGGGTCTACTATCGGATTTTTGGTTATGGTTTGCATGTACAACCCTGAGATAGCAAGACAGGAGCCTGCTATAATAGCCTTTATTGCCCTTGGCAGCCTGAATAATTCGATAATGTAAGCATTATCTGTTTGCACGCCAAGAAACCAATCGGTTAAATCTTTTAAGCTAATTGGCATTCCGCCGTACATAACAGATAAAAAGAGGCTGGCTAAGAATACTATTATACATATTGTTATCGTTATTACTTTTTTTTGCTGTATTTTTATCATTTATAATAACTTAAAGTCCTTTAAAGTCTTAAATAAAAACTTTTATTCACCACCTATACCTTATCAGGAGTAGATTTTTTCTTAAAATCAGGTAGATTAAACTTAACTTGCAAGCCTGTTAAAAAACTAATACCGGGGTGCTTGTATCCTTTGTAGACTTCGTATCTATCGTTGAGGATATTGTTAAGCCTTCCCCATAAATAAACGTGTGCATTATCTACGCTGAATAATCTGACTCTTGAGCCCAGTGCCAGCTTAAAGAATCCACGTACTCTATCACCATCATTATTATAGGCCCTGCTTGATGCGGACGAGCCGGCAACAAAGATATTATATCTTTCTTTAGGAGAATATCCAAGCTTAAAATTAAATCTATTTCTTGGAACGCCTGCAATGTCGTTATTATTTAGGCCATTATTATTTGTTAAAGTGTGGCTGGCTAAGCCGTAAATACCTGATAAAAAGTTAACTTTTAAAGTATTTTCAAATCCTGAGGTTTGAGCTCTTGAGATATTGTTATAAGTAGTGCCGCTCCAGCTTATTAAGTCAGTAAATTTATTATCAAAATAAGCAAATTCGTAGTTAACTTTATCGTTAAATAAGCTTTGGATAATTCCAACATCCCAGCCACTACATTTTTCCGGTCTTAAATCAGGGTTGCCGGCGGGAGTACCAAAGAAAACACCACCAAACTGAAATGGGGTTGGGTAGTTAACAGAATACCCGTATGACGATCTTAACTTTGTATAAGAATCTTCTAAAAGAGGTGTTGGTAAAACTAAAGCACCTGATACATTTGGAGTGCCGTAAGTACCCCATTGTGAGTCCTCTATACCTGTGCCAGCTTTTATTATTAATGTATCTTTTATATTGATTTTATTATTAAAGAACACATGGCCTGTTGTGTAGCTCCTTGAAAATCTATCATTATAAGCGAATAATCCATCGCCAAAAGAATTTTGATTGAAGTTATTGTGCTCCAATGTATAACCAAAGGAAAATGTTTCTATGTCTTTATATCTTAAGTTGTGTTGTGTTGAAGCAATAAGCCTGTCGTTTCGTGATCTATTGTTATTATTACTAAAATCTACGCCATAGCTATCTACAAAGTCCTCAAAATAATTTTCAAAACCAACATAGCCGACTTTCAAATTATAATCATAGCTATTAAAAGGCTTATGGCTAAATGTAGTTGTATTAATTATTTGAGTATTCTGACTTCTTGCATTAGGGTCAAATACAGTTGTACCCGCAAAATAATTTTCGCTTATGCCTACGTTCTTTTTAGCTTCTATATACCTAAAGGTATTTCTAAGTTCTACGGTGTTATCAAATAGCCTTTTGCCTAAGTTAGCAGATACAGTAAAGTTAGAGTAATCATCTCTTCTTGATTTACTATCCGAAGTAGTTATCATTCCTCCATTTGTATCAAGTCTTGATATTCCAATGTAATAATCTGCTGAGTTATTGCCGCCAGAGAATGAAGCATGTTCTTGAAAGGTAGCATATGTTCCAATTTTTTGCTCGTAGTTAATCTTTGGACGGCCATGGCCTCTTTTAGTGGTTAAACTTATTAAGCCGCCATGAGTGCTTTCTCCATGAATGCTTCCTTGAGGACCTTTTACTATTTCAATTCTTTCCAGATCATTATTTGAAAAATGAGTTAAATCCGCATAGCCATAGCTGGGATTATCAATTTTTACACCATCAAGGGTAAGGCCAACTCTGCTCCAGCCTCTAATTCTTATTGAACTTGTCATCCCGGCAGAGCCCAGGTCTTGTGTTGTAATACCTGTATGATCATCAAGGAGTTCATTTAAAGTAACTTTTTGGTCGTTATTAGCATCTTTTAAATTTATAATTTCTACACTGCTTGTAGATGTTTTAATATCTTGAGGCATGTTATCTACACTATAAACCTGACAATCTTGTATTTTACCAAACTCAATAAATTTACACTGGTGCGTATCATGTGCATGAGGTTTAATATTATCTACACCTTCAGCAAATGACTGACCTATGCTTAATATGCTAAGTGCTGCTGCTGTTATTAAAATCTTTTTCATATTTTTATTTTCCATTCCTTTTTATATATAATTAATCAACATAAATAATAAGGCCGAGCGAATCGGCGCTGCCGACGAAAAGCGAGGCCAAAGAAAATATGCCCCTATGAGTGGTAAGGGGTGGATAAAAAGATTTTTTATCCTTTAAGTTTTAAATTTTCAAAATTTTATACAAAATAACAAACCTCATAATAGAAGTTTGCTGATATTCATTGCGCTATTCCAGTTTTTTCATCGTTTATCCCCTTTTCTTGTGCATCGCAAGAGTAAGATTGAACAGAATATTGGTGTTCTGGCTTGGATATTATCCTTACAGTTGCGGCACAGCCTCGGAGTTTCACCGATGTTTCCCAGTTATTCTATTTTAATATTACTTTTATAAGTCTTAAGATTATGATATATATTACATGAAAGAATTTCAATGCTTTTTTATAAAAATTTATTTTTGTTTGTAAAATGAAAAGTAACTAATTTAAATTGCGAAATGTTAAAAATTAGCCATCTAAAGACCAATAGGTTAGAATTTTATATTGAGAGTTAGTATATGTGAAAATTCTTGGTAGTAATATGAAAGATTCAATATTTTTTAAAGTTATATCAGGCTCTATAGAGATCGCAAGAGGTATGTTAACAATATTAAAGCATGCCTTTAGGCCATCTGTAACGCTTGAATATCCTGAAGTAAAACCTAAGCTTAGCACAAGATATAAAGGCCGGCTTGCGCTTTTAACTAATCCTGACGGCTCTTTTAAATGCATAGGTTGCGGTGCTTGCGCCAGAGTTTGTCCTTGCATGGACTTGATACAAGTTAAGACAGAGAAAGATGAAAACAAAAAGTTAAAAATGACCAACTATGTTGTTGATATAGGCAGGTGCATATTTTGCGGCAACTGCACGCAGGCATGTAACTATAGCGCATTAGTAATGACAGATAAATATGAGCTGGCTGACTATTCAAGAGAAAAATTAGTATTTGATAAAGATGACTTGAAGTTAAGCCCAAGTGACTCTGAAGAGATACTTGGCAAAATGGCTAAAGACAATTAAGGAGTAAACTTATAAATGGAGGTTTTACAACTATTATTTTTTGGAATGTTCGCATTAGTGATTGTTGTATCTGCACTAGGGGCAGTATTTTGTAAAAATATAGTTCATTCTATTGTGTCTTTGGTTATCACATTTTTGTCTATTTCTGGAATATTTGTTTTATTAAATGCGGATTTTCTGGCAATTAGCCAGATTATTATTTATGCGGTAGGCATAACTATTCTTCTTGTATTTTCTATTATGTTTACAACTACAAAAGATGATAATAACCTTTGGATAGCATTTAAGCCACGCACATTGCTTGCATTTGTTGTTGCCGGCAGTTTATTTATACTTTTGATGTTTAATATTACTGATAAATTTACTGATTTTAATAAAAATCCAAAATTATTTATTACCAAAGCACCTAAAGAGAGTACGGTTAAGACTTTAAAGGAACAAGGCACAACACCAATAATAGGTAAACAGCTTTTGACTACTTATGTTTTACCATTTGAAGTGCTTTCAATCTTATTGCTTGGTGTTGTTATTGGTGCAGCGGTTATTGCAAAAAAAGAAGAAATTCCACCTTGCTAGGGTGTTAAGAGGGTAGGTACAAAAAACTTTTGTTACTTCCTTCATAGGATATGACATAAGTTATAGTTGGAAAGGTAAAAAATGGAACTGGGACTGGCTCATTATTTGACATTAGCGGCAATTCTTTTCTGTACAGGTATACTAGGGCTAATCATCTCCAGAAATATTGTTAAAATACTTATTTCTATAGAAATATTGTTAAACGCGGTTAACATAAATTTTGCGGCTTTTGCTAACTTTGCTGACCTAGATGAAGCTAAAGGGCAAATTTTTGCGATATTTATTATGGCAATCGCTGCAGCTGAAATTGCTTTAGGGCTTGCTATATTAATAGCCTGTTATAGGAATAGGCACTCTGTTGACATTGAAGATTATACATCCTTGAAAGGCTAGATAAAATCCTTAAAGTTTTTAAAGGGCGAGCGAGTCGGCTTAGCCGACAAAACAGCGAGCCATAAAAAATTCCCCTTGCTAGGGGCAAGGGGTAGATATAACAAAATTTTCATTCTAATTCTGAAAGGTAAGTTTAAGTTATGGAGTTTTTTATAAATAATGTATGGGTTATACCAGCATTGCCTTTATGGGGATTTTTATTAATTCTGTTTGGAAGAGCATTTAATTTTTATCAAAATAAATATATAAGCTTGGCTTTAACTGTAGGTTCTACCTTTATTGGCTTTATATTCTCAATTTTTATACTTTTATATTGTATAAATAATCCAGAAACAAACACCCGGTACAATATACTATGGCTGGATGCAGGTAACTTAAAGTTTTCTGTAGGTTGGCTTGTTGATAATTTAGCTGCAATGATGCTTGTGGTTGTAACCTCAATAAGCTTGCTAATTCAAATATATTCTCACGGATACATGGAACAAGATAAAGGCTATCATAGATTTTTTGCCTATCTTGTTTTATTTAATTTTTCTATGCTTGCCTTGGTATTGAGCACTAATCTGTTTCAGACCTATATCTTTTGGGAGTTAGTTGGTGTATCAAGTTATTTATTAATAGGATTTTGGTTTGATAGGCCATCTGCAGCACAAGCTGCCAAAAAAGCTTTTATAATAAATAGGATTGGTGACTTTGGATTGTTAGTAGGCACCTTGGCACTATTATTTTATTCACTTAACTGGTGGACAAGCACTCAAAATGTTTTATTAGAGTTTGCAACTCTAGGTCAAGCCGGATCATTGGCATTGGCTAATGCAGGTCCTGTATTATTTGGGCTTTTAGCTATAGGTTTGTTGTTAGGACCGATTGCCAAAAGTGCTCAAATACCTTTGCATACTTGGCTAGCTGATGCAATGGAAGGCCCTACGCCTATTAGTGCGTTGATTCATGCCGCAACAATGGTTGCAGCAGGTGTTTATTTAATAGCAAGATTGTATCCTGTTTTTGAATTATCAACACAAGTAATGACTATAATGGCGTGGGTCGGTGCGATTACTGCGTTTATTCCAGCTACTATTGCTATTACACAAACAGATATTAAAAAATGTCTGGCTTATTCAACATGTAGTCAGCTTGGTTATATGGTTTTGGCAATGGGAATTGGAGCTTATTCAGCAGGGCTGTTTCATTTAATGACACATGCTTATTTTAAAGCTATGTTATTTTTATGCTCTGGGGCTGTAATACATAGCTTAGCCGATCAACAAGACATGAGATATATGGGTGGACTAAGAAAAAAAATGCCAACTGTTGCTTATACTTATTTGATAGGAACTTTAGCTATTTCAGGCTTGTTGCTTAGTGGTTTTTGGTCAAAAGAGGCAATATTATCGTCTTTATATACTCAAGGAAAAGGCTTACTATTAGTTATTGCATTGATTACTGCGTTTATGACAACATATTATATGTTTAGAAGTTACTTTATGACCTTTGAGGGTGAGTACAGAGGAAAGGCTCATTTTCATAAGCCTTCTAAAGTTATGACTGTACCATTGATTGTATTAGCTATACCTTCAGCAATAATTGGATTTCTTTTTAGTGGCAGTCTAAAATCTATAGGCATAGAGTCTTTTGACCGTTTTGTATTCAACGTTCATGCTATTCATGGCGATCATGGTGGTTTATTTTTACCGATATGTTCTTTGATTATCGCACTTTTAGGTTTTTTACTTGCTGGTGTTATTTATTGGGATAAATTAACAAGTCTTTATTGCAGTTGCTTTAAAAATATTCAGAAACAAATCACCCCATTGTATAAGCTATCAATTAATAAATGGTATTTTGATGATTTTAATAACTTGCTGATTAAATATTTAATACTACCTATATCTGAGTTTTTAAGTATATTTGATAAATATGTTATTGATGGGCTTGTTAATTTGTGTGGGTTATCAACTTTGTACAAAGGCAAGGCTCTTTCTTTATTGCAAAATGGAAATGTTCAAACATATTTAGTTACGGCACTACTTAGTTTTGTGGCTATAATTATGGTTATGATATTAATTTATATAGTATAAAGACAGTCAAG
Source organism: Candidatus Gastranaerophilales bacterium (assembly GCA_028277625.1). Taxonomy (GTDB): domain Bacteria; phylum Cyanobacteriota; class Vampirovibrionia; order Gastranaerophilales; family JANQFW01; genus JANQFW01. The sequence continues at coordinate 33,538 of JANQFW010000135.1, forward strand.
GAGTAATATAAATAATGGAGTTTTTATCTTTAAATATTCTAATATTTGCACCGCTGATAGTAGCGGGAATTATATTATCGCCATTATTTCCGAATGATGAAATTATAGTTAGGCGCTTTGCAAAAGGATTTGCTGGCCTTTTATTTATATATTCAATTTTATTTATGATATTTTTTAAACCTCATGAGGTAGGCTATCAATTTAAAGAAAACATTAAACTATTCTCAGATGCTAACTGGATAGAACCATTAGGTATTTCTCTTAGCTTTGGGGTGGATGGTATATCTATTATCTTAGTGGTATTAACAACTTTTTTGGTGATGTTGGCATTAATTGCAAGCAAGAAGGCTATAACAACCAAACATAAACTCTATTACTCTTTAATATTAGTTTTAACAACTGCAATTTTAGGTATGGTTACTTCGAGAGACTTATTTTTATTCTTTTTATTCTGGGAACTTGAATTGATACCAATGTATTTTTTGATTTCTATATGGGGGACAGGCAAAAAAGAATACTCAGCAATGAAGTTTTTTCTTTATACGTTCTTTGGTAGCTTATTTATGCTAGCTGGTATATTAGCGTTGAACTATTTTCACGTGATAAATACCGGCGTATCAACTTTTAGCATAGAAACTTTAACTTATTCTAGGCATTATGATATTCCATTTATGTTTGAGGCATTGATATTCTTTGGATTTTTTATTGCATTTGCGGTTAAGTTACCTATTGTTCCACTTCATACATGGTTGCCTAATGCTCATGTTGATGCGCCAACACCTGTAAGTATGTTACTGGCAGGTATCTTATTGAAAATGGGTGGGTATGGACTTATTAGATTTAACACACAAATGCTCCCTGAGATGATTAAGATTTTTGCCCCAATATTAATTGTACTGGGCGTAATAAATATAATTTACGCTGCATTTGTGGCTTTGGTTCAAAAAGATTTAAAACTACTAGTAGCTTACAGTAGTATAAGTCACATGGGCTTTGTTTTATTAGGATTAGGTGCTTTAAATGTTGCTGGTATAAGTGGCGCGATGTTTCAAATGATAGCGCACGGACTTATTAGTGCAGGATTATTTTTAGTAGTAGGGGTTATTTATCTTAGGACGAAAACAAGAACATTTAGTCAGCTAGGTGGCTTAGGGCAAGTAATGCCCAAGGCATTTTATTTTACAATGTTATTGGCTCTTGCAAGCTTAGGTTTACCATTATTAATTGGTTTTGCTGCTGAGGTGATGATATTTTACGGGGCTTTTACTTCTGATTCTTTAGAGGGCTTTGTTTTATCAAACCAAGTTATGACCGGACTTGCTGCTATAAGCATTATTATCACTGCTGCGTATTTATTATGGATGCTGCAAAAGGTGTTTATGGGCAATATGTTTGAAAAGTGGCAAAAAACTTCTGACTTAACTCCGCATGAGGCAATTGCTTTAACATTCTTGAGTATACCTATTGTTTTATTTGGACTATATCCTGAGGGGATAACATCTTTGTTTTTACCGTTTGTTGATAATTTAGTAAGCCATTTCACTTTATGATTTAGCTTGAGGGGATACTGTAATGGATTTTTTACTTGATATAAAAACAGCTATGCTACCAGAGGTAATTATAACCTTTACTATTCTGGTGTGTAGTGTTTTATGTTTTATGCTAAAGCAGGAAAAGCAAAAATTTATATATTTTATAAGTCTTTTAGGGGTTATTATAAGTTTAATATCAATAAACCTATTGGCTGCTAATAAAATATTTACTGGCTTTTATAATTCTTTTTCGTCTGACTTTTTCTCTATATTAATGAGATTCTTGATTTTATCGGGTACATTGTTTGTTATAGTTATGACAAAGGACTATTCTTTTAAGTTTAAACATAGACAAGGTGAATTTTATCTATTAATTCTAATAGCTACTTTAGGTGGGCTTTTGTTAAGCGGGGCAAATGATTTGATAATGATTTTTATTGCTTTGGAGACATTAAGCTTGTTGAGCTATGCATTAAGTGGCTTTTTAAAGAAAGATAAAGCAAGTAATGAAGCAGCGCTTAAGTATTTAATTTTTGGTGGAGCTTCATCGGCTGTGATGTTATATGGATTTTCTTTTTTGTATGGCATTACGGGGCATACTAATTTGACAGAAATAATTGCTTATTTGACTAATAATAGTAGTAATATGATGTTTAGTTTTGCATTACTTTTAACTATTGCAGGTTTTTTATTTAAAGTAGCAGGATTTCCTTTTCATAGTTGGGCACCTGATGTATATGAGGGGGCGCCTGTTCCTGTTGCAGCATTTTTATCTACAGTGTCTAAGGTTGCAGGGTTTGCTATTTTAATAAAGTTTATCGGCTTAGCATTTAATAATACTGAGGCTATAGGTATTACACTGGGATTAGTTGCTTTGCTAACTATTACAGTAGGCAATTTTATGGCATTAAACCAGGTAAATATAAAAAGGCTTATGGCTTATAGCTCGATATCGCAAGCTGGTTTTGTATTGATTGGATTTGCATTGTTATCTTATATGGGAACGTCCGGGGCTGTATATTATTTGATAAGCTATTTGGTCGCAAACTTGGGAGCTTGGTTGGCTATAACTATATTTGATACTCAAACAAATAAGTCATTAATATCTGACTTGAACGGAATAGCTTATAGAAATCCTTATTTTGCAACTTGTTTTGCTGTATGTTTATTATCTTTAGCTGGTATTCCTGTTACTGTTGGCTTTGTCGCAAAATTTTATCTTTTTCACACTATTGTACAGATGGGACCTGCTTATTTATGGCTGTTAATTATTGCGCTTTTGAACACTATACTTTCACTTTTTTATTATTTAAAAGTAGTAAAGGCTATGTTTGTTTGCAAGGGAGCCGATAACGGTTCTAAATTAAACTTTAACATTGGGGTGTTAAGTACAAGTTTTGTTTTTTTAACAGTACTTGTTGTTGTTTTAGGAGTGTTTGTATCGCCGTTTATTAATATAGCCAGATATAGTGCGGTTGTGATTGACAATGCTAACACCTCAGCTCCTGTTAGTGTGAAATAAATTTTCTCGCTAATAGCTTAGACAAATAAGTTGAAGTATTCAGCAAAAACATAAAGTTGAGTCTTTTTTGTTTTCTTAGATTCTTTTAGCAAATCTAAAGAAATAAAGTCTTTAATCAATTGATTAGATGTTTGATTTGTAACTTTTAAATGTTCTTGCACATCTTTAGTGCTAATAATAGGCTTTGAATACAGTAATTTTAATAGTTTTTCTGCATTTTCAGAACGTCTGCCAAGGCTTGAGACTTTAGCCTCAGCCTGATTTCTAATATCTACGATTTTTTCAAGAGTTTCTTTACTTTTTTGGGCTGTATCTCTTATACTAATAAGGAAAAATCTTATCCATTGATCCATATCATCTGAGCATCTAACTCTTGTTAATGAATCATAGTAATCTCCTCTATATTTTTCAAAGAAATCTGATAAATATAAAGTGGGTTTAGTTAATATACCCTTTGAAATAAGATGCAATGTTATCAAAAGTCTTCCTATTCTTCCATTGCCGTCTAAAAAAGGATGAATTGTTTCAAATTGATAATGACTTATCGCTATTTTTATTAATTCTGGGATTTCGAGTTCTTCGTTATGTATAAATAATTCTAAGTCTGTTAACAGTTCTGGTAGATCTTCGTGTGTTGGAGGTACAAAAAACGCATCTGCTGGACTTGGGCCTCCTATCCAATTTTGGCTTTGCCTAATTTCTCCCGGCAGCTTATTTTTTCCTCTTACGCCCTGAAGTAACACTGCGTGGGTTTCTTTTAATAGCCTGACTAATAAGGGTAGCTCTTGTAAGCGCTCTATGGCAAAATTCATGGCATGTGTGTAGTTTTGCACTTCTTGCCAATCATCGCGCTTTTCAGGTGATATTTCTGATATAGAAAGAACTGCATCATCCATTAAGGTTTGAGTACCTTCTATTTTGCTTGAGGTTGTTGATTCTTTGAGAATATGCATATGAATAAAGAAATCAACTTGGGGAATTAGCTTTGAATAAGCGTTTAGCTCACCTAAAAGTCTGTTTGCTTCTTCAAGCAACAAATTTATTCTTACGTCTTCCCACTGATAGTTTTTATTTATAAGTGAGGGAAGGAAGCTTTTATATTTGTATTGTTGTTTATATTTTCCTGCTATAAATTTACTCATGCTTAAACCAAATGTAAGTTAATTGATTTTTATCTTACATTATAGCAATATAAATGTAAAGATAGTCAACTTATGCTACATTAGACCAGCTAAACATATAAATAAGATTACAAAAACAAATTATAATACCCCATATTGTTTATGATAAAATTTTTTTATGTTTACATATATATAAATATCATAAACCTGAGCTGAGTCAGAATGAAATAAAGGTGAATTATGAATAGAGATCTAATAAAACTTATACTTAATCATCTTTGGGAACATTTTATATTAATATTTACAATTATTATACCTATTTGGGTAGCTTGGTATCCTGGAAAATTTGACAAACTTGATTCTAAAATTTACCTGACATTTATAATTATAATTCTTGTAACGCTAGCAGTATCGATTAAGTTTAATTATACAATTTATAAACATTTTTCAAAACAAAATAACAGGCTACCCAAACTAATTAATATTAAAGGTGAATATTATATTTTTGAACCGTGTGACTTTTTTTCATCACAATCAATAGTAACTTTTCATTTTAAAGGTGATACAGAACAATGTATTGGGATTGGAGATCTAGAAACTGTTATATCTGATTCTAAAAAATTACAAGTGCGACTAAAAACTATAATTAATAAATCTTTTGATAAAAGATTTATTGAAAAAAATAAAGGAAAAATTGTTTTAAAACCATCTGTCCCAAATACTTTACTCGCTTTTTTTAGCCAAATTCAAGAGGAAGCAAGCAATGGATAAAACTAATAAAAATACTAATATCGCTAGAGTTGCAAAAGTAAATAATGATAAAAATATCGTTATAAATAAAGGATCGAATGCTGGAATAGAAATGGGACAAGTCTTTTTAGTTTATAAAGTTGGAGATGAAGTTTTTGACCCTGAAACAGAACAAAGCCTTGGATATATTGAAATAGTTAAAGGTAAAGGAACCGTTACTCATTTACAGGACACTATGGCTACCATTACCTCCACAAAGGTAAAAAAAGAAGACAAAAGAATTATTTATAAAACACCTACATCTTTAGGTTCTCTATTCAGTGCTATGTACGGAGGAAGAGAAGAAATTTTAGAGGATTCTCAGATATTACCATTTGATGGGCCTGAAGTGGGGGACTTTGCAAAACTAATTTGAGGTAAATTAAAATAAAACGAGTTGCAGAAAATCAGATTAATGATAGTAAAAGAAAAAATAAAAAAAGAAATATTAAGTATTATCTTTAAACACTTAAACCCTAATAATTGCACTATTTTTTTATTTGGCTCTTATGCCCAAAATAAAGCAAAACAATCATCTGATATTGACATAGGCTTTGTTTCTACTGAAAAAGTATCTCTCAATAATATTTTAACCATAAAAGAAGAGCTTAATGAAGTGGTTAATGTATTAAGAGATATTGATTTTGTTGACTTTTCAGCAGATAATCTTGATAAAGATTTTATAAGAATTGCACTGAGGGACATTGAAATATGGCACAAAACGAAAGAATCATCAAAAATTTTGAACAATTTGCTAAAGCCCTAGATTCCTTAATTGAAACTGCTCAACAAGAATTAAAAAATTCTGTGCAAAATGATTTGGCTTTAAAAAAAGCTGTAAGAGCAGGTATAATTCAATGCTTTGAATATACTTTTGAAATGCTCTGGAAGTTGTTAAAAGTTATTGCAGATGAAGAGCTTATTACCGCAAATAGCCCTAAAGCTGCCTTTAAAGCAGGCTTTAAATTAGACTTGATACAAGAAAGTGAAGAAGAAATTTTTAATGAAATAATAAAAAAAAGAAACCTAACGGTTCACACCTATAATGAAGATACAGCTCAGGAGGTTCGGAATTTTATTGTAAACGAAGCTGTAAAAGTATTTATAAACATTAAAAATCGTATAAATACATATATTTATGAGTAGTTTAAGTATTTAGTTAATAATAAATGGAGCTTGTATCAGTTGTATAAAATCTTTGGCTTAATTCCAGTCAGTATAGCAGGATCCCTGATAATTAAAGGTCTTATAAAAGGTCTTGAACAAAACGGCTGCATTATTAAAGAATGCCATATAAATGATTTTAATAAAAATACCATGGCTGAATTTAAGCCTGATTTTATTATTGGTTATGACTATGCACACTTTATGGACTCCGATGTTGAACAAATAATATCTAAGTCCAACATACCTGTTGTTCACTATTTTGCGGATGACCCTATGTCAAAATTTTCGCACGGTGGGAACCATAGCCTTTTTAATAAGCTTTCAGATTCTAATGGAATTGTATGTTGCTGGGACAAACATTATTTGAATGTTTTTAATAATACCTCTTTCTATTTGCCTATTGGGATAGATACGGATGCTTATAACTGTGATAGCTTGTTAAATGGCCATGATTTATCAGACAAAATAGTCTTTGTTGGTAGGCCCTTGACGGAAAAAAGGATTAATTTGTTATGTGATATTATTAAAAGGTTTCCTGAAGATTTATTTATATATTGCTATAAACGACACTTTGATAGCAGTTTGGACTATATCAAGCAAAATAATTTATTAGATTATAAATATTTAAATTATTATGAAAATTGCTATAGAGGCTTTTTGAACAATGAAGTCGAACTCGCAAATGTTTACTCGAAAGCGGCTATTATACTTAATATAACTATGCAACAAGGTGTTAGCAGTATAAACTATAGAGTATTTGAAGCATTTGCTTGTGATGGATTTTTGATTAGTGATTATACCAAGGATATTGCCGAATACTTTAATGATGGTGAAGACTTAGTCTTTTATAGCGATAAAAATGATTTGTTTAACAAAGTTTTATTTTATTTGAAAAATGAATCGTTAAGAAAAAATATCTCTCGAAATGCTAAAAGTAAATTATTGAAACATCATACGGTAAAAGAAAGAGCAAAATATTTGATTCAACAGCTAAAAAAATATATTGAATATGATCTTTAATTTATTTAAAATACTAGCAGTAGTTGGATTTATTTGGTAAATTTAAAACTATATTGCCCCAAAGGAAATTTGGTGATAGTCATCACCTTTCTTATGTCATCGCTATAAACTTCTGATACAACAGCTTAAGTTTATTTGAAAACATCAGAATTCGATAGGCCACTACTAAAAATTTAAATGGAGAAATTTATGCAAACTAAAGTAAATATTGTACCGTCTAAAAAACTACAAGATATGCCTACATATATTTTTGCAGAATTGGATGAGTGGAAAGCTGAGGCTAGAAAACAAGGAATTGATCTTATTGATTTGGGCATGGGGAATCCTGATGGGGCAACTCCTCAACCTATAGTTGATGCAGCCATAAAAAGCATACAAGACCCTCAAAATCATGGATATCCCTGTTTTAAAGGGAAACAATTGTTTAGAAAAGCAATAGCTGAATGGTTAAAACAAAAGTTTAATATTGATATTGATCCTACAAATGAAATACAAACTCTATTAGGAGCTAAAGAAGGTTTAGCTCATTTGGCAATGGCTTATACAAACCCCGGAGACATTAACATTGTGCCGGATCCTTATTATCCTGTTCACTCCAGAGGTACATGGATATCTAGTGCGGATGTTTATCATTTGCCTTTGAAGCAAGAAAATGGCTTTTTACCTGACTTAGACGCTATTCCTGAAGAAGTTGCGAAAAAAGCAAAAATCTTTTTTGTGAATTACCCTAATAATCCAACTGCGGCAGTCGCAACTAGAGAATTTTATGAAAAATTGGTTGATTACTGTATTAAGTATAATATTTTACTTTGTAGTGACTTAGCTTATTCTGAAATATGCTTTGATGGATATAAACCAATAAGTATTTTTGAAATACCGAGAGCTAAAGAGGTTGCTATCGAATTTCATACATTCTCTAAAACCTATAACATGGCCGGCTGGAGAATTGGTTATGCTGTAGGCAACAAAGAGTTTATTAAAACCCTGTGTGCTATGAAAACTAACATCGACTATGGCACCTGCTCTATTATGCAAGATGCAGGAATTGCTGCAATTAAGCAAGGAAAGCCATATGTGGAAGAAATTGTTAATAATTATCAGCAAAGACGTGACTTTATGATAGATGGTCTAAACAAGCTTGGCTGGAATCTTGAAAAAATTAAAGCAACAATGTACATTTGGATACCGGTTCCGGGCGATTATGATTCTAAGACCTTCTGTAAGATGGTACTAGACAAGGCTGGCGTTGTTTTAACACCTGGTATTGCTTTTGGTAAATACAGCGACAAATACTTTAGACTTTCTTTGGTTGCTCCTGACGAAAAATTAAAAGAAGCCCTTGAACGCTTTGAAAAAGCAGGTATAAGATATTCTAATTAATATTTTGTTTCAAGCTTGAGTTTGAATTTTTAACATAAATAATTGAATCACTCTGTAGGGTGATTTAATTATAACGAAAACTGATATATATTATAGATAATAATTAAAGTAGGTTAAGCATGAGATGGAGTGATTTACTATGAAAATGAAAAGACTTTTAGCCAAGCTTAAAAAAGGAGCAAAAAAAGGTCAAAGTTTGGTTGAATATGGATTAATATTAGCTTTAGTATCAGTGGTTGCTATTGCAGTACTTAATACAATGGGACAGCATATCAGAAAAACTGTAGATACCGTCAATGTAGAATTAAAAGGTGCTCAAGAGAAATCTAAAACCACTATAAATCTTGAAGAAGATGGTAAACCTAAGACTCCTTAAAAGGGCGTAGGCATGATACAATGGGGCTTAATAGTAGCTCTAATATCAATAGTAGTTATTGGATTATTAAAGTTAACGATATCTGAGCATATCAAAAATAACTTTAGCACTATCAATGATGCAATTAACATTGAAAGCAAAATAGAAAACATTGAAGAAGAATCTACACCTGAAGACAATGAAGAATAAAACTAAAGAAAATTATAAAATAAACATATATCCATTAGACATAACCATTGATAATATACAAGGTGAAAGTTTAATGGATATATTGTTACACAACAATATACAACTACCAAATAATTGTGGTGCAAGGGGTTCTTGTAGGAAGTGTGTTGTTAAGCTTATTAATGGCGAATTATCTGAAAAGGCTAAGTGTGACAAGTACTATCTGGCATGTAAAGCACAAGTGCTTAGTGATGTTGATATTGAACTCATCAAGTATAAATTAATCAATAAAAACAATAGTATAACTAAAACTGTACCCTTTAAACTGGAGCAGGACAGCTTTGAGTTTAACCCTATTATTGGAAAAAAAGACTTAATGTTAAGCCAGCCTGATGAGGATGATAAAACATCTGATCAGGACCGAATTTTATCTATTTTGGGTGATGAATACTCTTTTTCTTTAAGCTTATTAAGGAAATTACCTGATAAATTAAGAGATAATAACTGGCATGTTAACGCTATTATTGATCATAACAACAATGAGCTGATTAATATAACAGGTAGTAACTCAAATAAAGTCTATGGGTTAGCTGTTGATATTGGCACTACAACTATTAACAGTCTTTTAGTTGATATGCAAAGTGGTGAAATTGTTGATTGTGCATCTTGTTATAATAGCCAGATTGCTTGTGGTACTGATGTTATTAGTAGGATAGTTTATTCTAAAAAAAATAATGGCTTGGAAAAATTAAATAATTTAGTGATAGATGATTTAAATAATTTAATTAATTCTATTTTAAAAGATAAAAAGATTAATAAAAAACAGGTTTATTCGGTTTCTGTTGCGGCTAACACAACTATGATGCATTTATTAGCAAAAGTTAACCCTGAAAGCATTAGGCTTGCACCTTATGTACCTGTATTTACTGAGTTCCAAGCTAAAGCCAGCAAGCTAGAGTTAAATGTAAATAAAAACGCTAATCTTATTAGTTTTTCTAATGTTGGCAGTTATGTTGGCGGTGATATTGTTTCTGGAATTATGGCTTGTGGCATGTGTAAGGATGAAAAAATAAAGCTATTAATAGATTTGGGAACTAATGGAGAGATTGTACTTGGTAACAGTGATTGGCTAATGGCATGTGCATGTAGTGCTGGACCTGCTTTTGAAGGAGCTGGTGTTAAATGCGGTACTAGAGCTATTGATGGTGCTATTGAAGGATTTTCTGTAGAGAAAGGTATTAAAACAATTAATAACGCTAAGCCTGTTGGTATCTGTGGTTCTGGGATGATAGAAATTATTAGTGAGTTGTTTGATGCCGGGGTTTTAGATAGGCAGGGCAAGTTTAGGAATATAAATAACAAGAATATTATTGAAAAAAATAATAAAAAAGCTTATTTGTTATGCGACAAGGATAATTCTGGTACTGGTGAGCCTATTTTTATAAACGAACAGGATATTGAAAACATCATAAGAACTAAGGGGGCAATATTTTCTGGGGTGCAGTCCCTTACTGACTATGCTGGTATTGAATTTAATGATATTGATGAAGTTATAATCGCTGGTGGTTTAGGTGAGAGTATTAATTTTGAAAAGGCTGTTAAACTAGGTCTTTTTCCTAGTATCGCCAAGGATAAATTTAAGTATTTAGGTAATTTGTCTTTAAAAGGCGCTTATTTACGCTTGATTAACAAAGATTTGCAAACAGATATTGAGCATATCAAAAAAATTATGAATTATTTTGATATCTCTGAAGATACTGAGTATATGAATAGGTTTATTAGTACTCTATTTATCCCCCATACGGACTTGAGTTTATTTTCTTTGTAGGTTTATTCTTCATCCGCTGGGGTTCCGCATTCTGGGCAAAAATATGATCCGTCATCCTGAAACCAGTCATCATATTTCATTTGATAGCCGCAGTCTTCACATTCTGGGGGAAGAGAGTCTGGTAGATCAAAATCTTTCTTTTTGATTAGAACTTCATAGCCTTCAATAGAAGTTGCTTGAATATACGGTAGTTTTTCTTTTTTTAAATCTTTAACCATTTCTTTAAACTGCGGTGTTAACTTTTTAACTAGCTCTTGCTGTTTAGCCATTTATAAATCCTCATCCAAATATAACCTTACTAAATTCTTGCTGAAAAGCTTTTCTATTTTTATTTTTATATTTGATATTTTGGGTAAATTCAATCTGCTAGTTGGGAGTTTTTAGGATATTTATTCATAATTTAATCATCAAACTTCAGGCAACATTTCTTATATTTTTTACCACTGCCACAGTAACAAGGCTCATTTCTACCAGGCCTCTTCTTTGATTCATCCTCGTTTACATCTTCAATGCATTCTTCAATTTGGCTTTTATAATTTTCTATTTCTTCATCTAACTGAGCTATTTTCTCGATAGATTCTTTAGCTAGCCTAATTAATTCGTCAGCTGTTTTTGAAGTCATATTAAGCGTATAAAATGAAAATTGCTTCACTTCTGAGTGATATTCAGGCTTCAAGGAGTCAAGTATCTCTAGAAGACTCGAGTTCTTTATATCAGGAAATTCTTCAAATTCATAATCTTCTGAAACTGTGTAAACTATATGTCTTGTAGTAGTGAGAAATTTTTCTTTGTCGTCCGATTTTTCATAAAGCTTTAAAATCGATTCCACTGAATATTCAACACGTTCTTCAAAGAAGTATTCAGATAAAATATCTTTCTCTATTTCTGTATATACCCAGCTAGAAGTCTTTCGTTCATAGATATTTTTCAGTACATTATAGTGTTTTGCAACATAAAGCCCTTTATCTTTTAATACAAAAACTAGTGTATGATCCGACTCTTTTGCTAAAGCTGCTTCTTCACTTGGTTGTTCTTGAAGAATCTTTATTGCTTCTTCTTTTTTTTCAGCATAGTTACATTTTATAAAATCAACAAAAACATCTACTGCTTCTGAAGCAATATCTTCATCCAATAACACTTCGTCATTGCCAAATATATCTATAAACTCAGAATGTATTTTATCTAAAAGGTTCTTAACTTCTTCTTCTTTTTTAGGATTATCCTTATACATCGCTTCTGAGTGAGTTGATAATAATTCTTTTACAAATAAAAGGGCTTCTCCCCTATCTTCAAGCAGATCAACAATGTCTGGGATATAGTAATTATCTTCAAATTTGATTAACTTAGTCATAAAATACTTATTTAAAGAGGGATTTAAGGCTTTTGGATTAATCAAAATTGCTCTATACTCTTTTTCATTTACAAAATTATAAATGCACAAATCATTTTCATTACTCAAAATCTCGAAAGATGAGCCTGCAGCACCCTTAGCTGCTTGAATAAATTCTTTTTCTCTTTGGTCAAAAACATCACTTTCTAAACAAATATCAAGAGGATACTTATAAATTTCTGGAATAAAATTATTTAAAAACTCTACTTTCCAATAATTTTTTAACTGCTTGTCTCTTGGCAAGTGTTTGTTTATTTCCTTTTTAAAATTATTTTTTATGGCGAAATCATATAATTTATTGAGTGCGTTTATGACAAACTCTTTACTATCTGCGCTGTTATTCATTCTTACTTATTACCTTTTTTATGTAACGTCATCGTATTCATAAAATATAACATTTCCAATTTTTTATTGAAATTCTTTTTTACTTTTATACTTAATATTTTTTATAAACTCATTACTCTTTTTGGTATTTGGGTGTAAGTTAGTTCTTATGTTACTATATTCATTAAACAGGTAGATTATTAGAGGGGTTATGTTGAATATTTCTAAAGTAAAGCGAAGTGTTAGCCGGTTTCTTAGTAATCGTATTGTTGAGGGATTTCTTTTAACTCTTATATTATTGAATATCCTGGCTTTTATTTTGGAATCGGATAAATATCTATTTTCGGTTGCCAAAGGCTACTTTTTTTACTTTGAAATATTTTCTATATCTGTGTTTACCATTGAGTATCTATTAAGATTATTTACTATAAGAAAGATAGCAAGCTTTTTTAGGCCTCTTTTGCTACTGGATTTAATAGTAATTTTACCGTTTTATCTGTCTTTTATGACTACAGACTTAAGGTTTTTAAGAGCCTTTAGGATTGTTCGGGTTTTTAGAATCCTAAAAGTAGCAAGATACGTTACTTCAGTAAGAAAATTATATAAAATATTTGCTTCTAAAAAAGAAGAGTTGCTTATTACGTGTTTATTTTTGATGATATCAGTGATTGTGGCGTCTTCGCTGATGTATCTAGTTGAAGGGAATGAGCAAGAAGCTTTTTCAAGCATTCCAAATGCTATGTGGTGGTGCGTTGTAACATTTACTACCGTGGGCTATGGTGATACTTATCCTGTTACGCCTTTAGGTAAAATACTGGCAGCAATTGTTGCAATTCTTGGTATTGCATTGTACGGCATATTAACAAGCATACTTGGCTCAGCGTTTTTAGACGAAATTGAAAAAAACAAGCCAAAAAAGCAATAATTTAAAAATTTAGAATATTTTTAGTGCCAGTTTTTCCAGCCATCTAAATAATAATCTAGCACTATAGGATTATTTAATGAGCTTGGTTTAATATCTTTGACTTTTGAGTCTTTTGGAAAAACAAATAATGTTTTTACAATCTCATTTGAAAGATATTTTGTTTCTTTGCTTAGATTGATATTATTTAAATCAGGCTTCCAGTTTAATGCAAGGTTAAAGCCCCAGTCTCCAAAAGATGGAATGTAAACATGATAAGGATAAATATTCTTAAATCCACTGCTTTGTATTGTTTGATTTATACACCAAAAAGCTTTTGGCGCAAAAAATGGGCTTGTTGACTGGGTTACAAAGATGCCTGTTTTACTTAATTTTTTGTTTACAAGCTTATAAAACTCTTTACTGTAGATTCTCGCTATGGAAGTATTATTAGGATCAGGCAAATCAGCTATTATTACATCAAATAAATCATTATTGCTCTCTAAAAACTTAAATGCGTCTGTGTTTATAATTTTTACTTTTGGATTGTTAAAGCTGTTATTATTTAACTTTTTTAGTAGTTCGTTGTTTAAAGCTAGTTTTGTTATAAAAGGATCCAGATCAACTAAAACTATTTCTTTAATTTCAGGATATTTCAATAATTCTCTCGCTACTAGTCCGTCACCACCACCTAGGACAAGAACTTTTTCTTTGTGCGGTGCTATATTTAAAGGTATGTGCACAAGCGGCTCGTGGTATCTATGCTCATCTACAGAGGAAAACTGTAAGTTGCCATCTAAAAAAAGCCTTAGATCGTTTTTGTATTTAGTTAAAATAACTTTTTGGTATTTACTTTGCTTAGAAATTATTATTCTATCGGCATATATTGAACTTTCCCAGCCGAAAATAAGTTTTTGAGAGAAAATTATGCCTATTAACAAGACTGCTGCCATTGAGGCTGTTTTGTATGAGAGTTTTTTGGTTGTTTTGTTTTCCAGTTTATCTTTGAACCACCAGAGATTAAGACCTGCTATAACTAAGTTTATTAAACCTGTAATTAACGATGTATTAAATATACCAAAAAAAGGCAATAAAAAAAAAGGGAAAAGTAGTGTTGCAATTAAGGCTCCAAAATAGTCAACTGATAAAACGTTTGATATATTTAGTTGCAGAGGATAGTGTTTCTCTAGTATTCGGGTTAAAAGTGGGATTTCTAGCCCTATGAGAATGCCTATTGCAAAGACCAGGGTTATCATTATCGGGTAGTAAATATCTGTGAAGGCAAAGGCGGCATATAAAATCGGTACACATAGGCCGCCTATTAGCCCAAGCCAAATTTCTACGATAATAAAATTTCTTATTAGGTTCTTTTTTATTAGCCTTGATAGGTACGTACCAAAGCCCATTGCTGTCATTGCAAGGCCTATGGTTAAAGAAAACTGCATTACACTGTCGCCTAAAAAGTATGAAGATATGCTACCTATAAGGAGTTCGTATATTATGGTGCATAGCCCTACTACCATTACTGATATTAAAAGGATTAATATTTCAATATTTTTGTTTTTGATCATTTATTTATACGCCCATCTCTGTCTCTGAATTACTTACCACTATGTATCCGGCCACCGCCTCGGTTGAGGCCCCTTACATCCCGTTCATGATAAAAGTCACGTGCACCAAAGTAAAAATCTGTTTGCAATTATTAATAAAATCACACCAGCAATAATAGAAAAAATACTAAGTATAATATAAGGAACATTACTAACCTGCTGCATAGATATGGAATAAGTAATTTCTCCTACTTTCCTAGGAACTGTGATTTTTTTTACTTGCCGCCATGATATCCACCGCTCCTTACCCTGCGGTTTCCATTCACACTGCCTGTTCTGTTGCTTCTTGGATAGTCTCTGTTATAACCTCTATCATAATCATCATAATACCTTCTACCTCCGAATGGTGAACCACCCCAGAAAAAGAAAGTACTATGGCTGCCATGTGATCTATGATAATGTCCATGACTATCGTAGTATCCTCTTCTGGGGCTACAAGAGCCCATTATCAATAGTAAAAAGATAACTACGACAAGCACGGTTAATATTATCTTTTTTTTGTTATCTTCCATTAGCTTTACCCTATAACGCTAAAGTCAACTATAAACAAGTAAACAATCGCAATTGAAATTACTGTTATAGCTTCTAAAACACCTACTGTAACATTACCTTGCTTTAACGCATCGTTTAATTTGACTTTAGGTATTAGTATTTTATCAAATAGAACCCTTACAGTTGGTAACAGAATAATTCCGGCTAAAACCTCGATACCAAAGTTACTTAAGTCAGCAATCCAGTTTGAAAAATCACCGGAAACGCCTTTTAATAATATTATACTCAACGCAATTAGAGTTCCGCCAAAAGCAATACCAACAGCCACATTGTCTTTTTCTATTTCATCATGAATGCAATATGGTAAAAGAAGATTGTAAATTTTTGAAAAAAGTATCAAAGCAAGCTGGCCTAGTGCAAAAAATGCCATTGCTGAAATAATGCCGCCACCTTGGCCTGAAATAGAACCACCGATAATTAAACCGGATGCTAAAAATGAACCAAATACAACAGCTGCAGTTCCTACGTTTTTATCTTCTACAATTTCTTTTGTTATACAGAATTTAGGCAGTATAAGCTTGTCATTAATGAATTTGGAAATATTAAGAAGTACAATACCCAGAACTGAATAATACCCAAAGTCCAAAAGATCTTTTACAAAATCACCTGCTGAACCTATACTGGCACCTACAATAATAGCAACAATTGCTATAAAATATCCGGCTACACTCACCCCAACGGCTAAGTTATTATTTTTAATCTGTTCTCTGGGATTATACGGAACGATTAAATAAAAAATTACTTGTGCCAATAAAATTATTATAAAAGAAAGTACAAGAAAAATTAAACTTGAACTAATTATTCCTATGTTTTCCATTTTTTATCCCTTTCTACTTCTCTCATCAATATCTATTTACATAGAGGGATTAATGGTAAATTCCCCTATATAATAGTTATTTATCAGCTGTCTAATGAATATATCGTGATTTTGGATGGGCTGATATATTGTCCCCAGCTTACCTCTATTGAGCCATCCCAGTCTTCAACGCTTATAAAATACTCTTCTTCTTCATCTTCGAATTCCCAGTAATAGAATTCTTCAGCTCTTGACTCATCACAATTTCTTACATATACGGCATCATCAGAATCATCGTAGTTGTATCTCTGATTATTATAGATAACAGAACCTTCTTCTTCATTATCTATTCTTCTTAGATCGAATTTTGTAATGCCTAAGTCTGAAAGTTTTAGCTTTTCGAGGCTCAAAGCCAGTTCTAGCTCGTCATCTTGTTCGATTGTAAGCCATACTTTTTTGTCACCGGCATCACATTCAAGCTCGTACCATTCATAGTTACCTTGATAGTATTTATGTTTAGCTAGAACCTTGAGATCTAAGTCCTGCATATCAGGCCCTACGTGATTAATTTTAATCACAGCACCCGGCATTATTTTTATTATCTCTTGCTCTTGATTGCTATATGCTGACATATCAAGCTCTTGTCTTTGCCTTTGCTCTGAATCCTTGGGCTTCCAGATGAAGTATAATATAACGCCGAGGATTATTATTAAAATTAAGGCTGAAATCATTTTTTATAAAACTCCTTAGTTTTATTGAGTCATACCTAGTTTCTTTTTCATTTCTTCTAAAGAAGCAGATGTACTAGGATGAGCCCCTGATGAAATTGCTTTATCTATTTCGTCATCAATACTGGTATCTATGCTTCCAACATCTTCATAGGCTTGCGATAAAGATTCATCTTCGTCAACTCTTTCTTTCATTCGTTCTAGCATGCTGATTGTTCCGTTTGAGTCAATTTTTGCAAGGTGCTTGTTTATCTTTTTAGAAGCTTTTGCGGTTTTAGCTCTTGCTTTAAGTATTGTCATTTCACCTTCCCAAGAATTTATTTGGGCTTTTAGCTTTTTAATTTTAGATTCAAGATTAGAAATTAACTGTTCTTGATTTTGAATATCTGTTGCTAATCTTGTTGCCTGTTGCACAGCTTCTTCTTTTTTATTTAATGCTTCTGTTGCAAGCCTTTCTGCTTCTGCCAAGTCAAGATTACCTTGTTGTGCTTTTTGGAGCAAAAGCATAGCTTTTTTTTCATAATCAGCTGCTTGATCTTTTGATTCTTTTAATCTTTTTTGATTGCCGATTAATGTTGCTTTAACTTCAGCAAGGGCTTGTAAGCTTGAACTTAAATCACTTTTTAAATCTCTTATGCCTTGTTCTGCCATTTTGATAGGATCCTGAAATTTATCAATAGCCGCATTAGTTTCTGCTTGTGCGGTTTTAAATAATCTTTTTAAGGAATCAAACATATTATTTTACCTCTCTTTAAGTTGCTATTTTTATTATATATTTATTTCGCAAATGTTAAAAATTCAGAAGAAAATTCAGCCATTGCTATGGTTAATGAGTCAATTGAACCCTCAAGCTCATTTAGATCTAAATTTTCTAATCTTAAAGTATCTCTAAATATTATTTTATCACCTTCTTCATCAATAACAAAAGCACCATGAACCAGGTCACGATTCATTTGTAATAATCTGAGAAGAACTTTAGGATCATTTTTATCTTTTAATTTAAAAATAAATTGCTCTATAACCAAAATAGAATCTTCGCAATCAATAATAAGATTTTTAATACCCTTTGATTCATCATCAATTATAAAAAGGCTTTCTTCAGTGTCTTTTTCTGTGATTTCATAACCTAATTCATAAATGTAGTTTTCTACCATATTGCAGTATTCTGTCATTTTTCCCTCCCATAAATATAATTTTAATTTCTAAAAAATTTTATCATATATTATTATACTACTACTTTGTAAATTATGTTTAATAATATATAAAAAGGCTATTAAACACTTGCCGTACTATTTCTGTCTATTATTAATTTATTAGAATAAAGATAATTGCTGGCTTTTATCTTTATTTTGTGGTTGCTTTTTCTCGAATTTACTGTGTTTTATCAGCTCATCTTCGATATACTTTAAAAACGGTGACTCGCTCATCTCTTGGACAGAGCCACGCCACATACGCTTTTGTGATCGTGTTAAAAACAAATGATTCTGAGCTCTGGTCATGCCAACGTAAAATAAGCGTTTTTCTTCTTCTGTATTATCATCACCCATGCCCCAGCGCAAAGGAACTATGCCATCTTCAAGCCCTACAATAAATACAACTTTAAACTCCAAGCCTTTTGATGCATGAAGCGTCATAAGAGATATTCTATCAGCTCTTTCATCAAGAGTGTCAAGTTCTGTTAACAGGCTTATATTATTTATAAATTGCTCTTTATCATTATTTTGTTGGGCTAAAGAAATTAAATATTGTAAAATATGCTCTTCTCGTTCTTCTTCCATGTTTGAACATATATTTTTTACTTGAATATCTAAAGATTCAGATGAGTTATCCTCTTGTAATTCTTTAATTAGTTGTTTTACCCAATTTTTATCGCAAATAAGATCATTAGAATATTTAACATAAGGCATGCCTGAGCGTTTAAATGCTTCATGCAAAGCATCAGCCTGAGATGAAGTACGATATAAAATAGCAAAATCACAGAAAGATAGATCTTCTCCATCTCCAGTTGAACGATTGCTATCAATAGAAAAGAAGCTGTGCCCGCCTATTAGATTTTCTATTGTTTTTACTGTGTATTCAGCTTCAGACTTTTCTGTAGGAGTGCTATGGATAGTTATCTTATCGTAACTATCTTGGTTTATAGCAATAATATCATCTTTATCTATCAATTGGCTTGATGCCTCAACAATTATATTGCTGGAGCGATAGTTTCGGTTAAGATTTATTATCTCTGCTTGAGGGTAATCATTTTTAAAGTTTTGGAAAAAAGTAATATCAGCCCCTCTGAAACCATAAATTGCTTGATTTGGATCACCTATTGCACATAAGTTGCCGTTTTGTGGTATCAGCATTTTAATAAGCTTATATTGCTGTGCGTCTATATCTTGGTATTCATCAATAGATATATATTTAAATTCTTGTTGATACTGATAAAACAGATCATGATCATTTGTGAATAAATTAATGGTAAGAGATATTAAATCATCAAAATCTACCATATTATTTTCTTTTAGTTTATTTTGATAGATAATTAGCAATTCTTGCAGGTCTTCATCACTAGTATTTTGGGTTCTTTTAGCTTTTGATATTTGATTTAATAATTTATTTGCCTTATTTTCTGATATATCTTTAACATCCATTAATAAAGCTATTTGCTCTTGTTTATTAACAATTTTAAAATCTTCTTTTAAGCCTGCTTTATTAATATTTTCCTTAAGAATAGAAAGACAAAGTGAATGAAACGTATGAATCTTTATATCTTTAAAACTTTCAGGCAAAAGAGCTTTTAGCCTATCCTTCATTTCCTTGGCAGCTTTATGAGTAAAAGTAATTGCCAGGCAGTTGTTTGCAGGAATATTTTGCTCCTCTATCATATAAGCTATACGATGCGTAAGCACACGAGTTTTACCGGAACCGGGACCTGCAACGATCAAAAACGTACCGTCAATATTTTTTACGGCTTCTTGTTGGTCTTTATCAAGCCTTGCCGCGATAGAGGCATCATCTACTATAGGCTCAACTCTTGTTTTTAAATGATTATTTAGTTTTTTTTTAGGAATATCTGTTTTTGTTGTTGATTCTGTTTTAGGTTTAGTTTGTTTTTTTCTTCTTGGCTTATATTTTTTAACATCAAATAAGCTGTTTTGAATTTTATTATCTAACTCACCTTCTTCAAAGACTTTTATAACACCGTATTCTCCATCATAGCCAGCATTTCTTATTACATTTCCTTCTCTTAGCTTTGATATAGCTTCTGCGAGTATAGGTGAGTCTGCTTTTGACAATTCATCTATTGGAACATCTTGTAGTATAGATAGCTCTGGACCTAGTTTTTGTATTAAAGTTTCATAAGCATTGGTAACAGTTTTACTATTAACTCCTACTTGATATATTTCGGAAAGTATTTCTTGCAAAGGTATTAAACTACGCACCTGACCTGCGGTAGCCGGCAGTTGAAACTCACCTTCTTTACGATCTGCCAATGCGTTAACCCTATGCATTACGCCTACAGTAACAGGTTTATTACAAACAGGACAAATGCCTTTGTGCTTTACAGTTTCCTCAGGTTCCATACAGATATTGCAATTTCTATGACCATCCATATGATATTTGCCTTCTTCGGGGAAAAACTCAACTGTTCCAACATAGCCATTGCCTGTTTGCAGGGCATTTTTAACAGAATAATAATCAAGTTCTGTATCAAACATTGTAGCTTCTCTACCCAACTTAGATGGAGAATGAGCATCCGAGTTTGAAACTAATCTATACCTGTCAAGGTTTGAAACTCGCCAGTTCATTGGAGGATCAGAAGATAAACCTGTTTCTGCAGCGAAAACATGTTCTGCAAGGTCACCGTAACATTCATCAATAGTGTCAAATCCTGACTTGGAACCCATCACCGAAAACCATGGGGTCCATATATGCGCAGGAATGATATAGGCATCAGGGCTTGACTCTAAAACTATTTCTAGTAAATTTCTTGAGTCTAAACCTAATATTGGCCGTCCGTCAGAGACAATGTTTCCTATTGAGGCAAGCTTGGCATTTATTTTTTCTGCGGCTTCAATATCCGGGGCATATACCAAATGATGAACTTTTCTTGTTTTATCACCTTTTTTATAGATGGTGGATATTTCCACGCATAGCATAAATCTTAAGGGGCTATCGTTTATTAAAAATTCTTTTTTTAAATCATCTCTAAGTTCATAAGCACCGGGGGCAACCGGAACCAGTTTTTCTTTAATTTCTGCAATCCACGCTGGATGAGTAAAATCTCCTGTTGCCAGCATATTAATGCCTTTTTTCTGAGCCCATAGGGCAAGTTGTTCCAAGTTTGTGCTTTTACTTGTTGCTCTTGAGTACTTTGAATGAACGTGTAAGTCTGCATAAAAAAACATATTAATACCCCTTATTTTTGCCATCTGTGTATTAATTTAATTCAAAAATAGCATTTAAACAAGGGTTATAGTAATCGCACTTCTTAGATTACCACTATTAAGACTAATACAGCTATAAAATTTTATACCAAATATTCATGCTCTCAATATCACCAGAGATATTGGTATTATTAATCAGCGTCCCGCCAAAAACATAACTATTTTTAGCAAAAGTAATATTCATACCATAAGAAATGCTTCTTGCTATCGTGTAAGCTGTTTTAAAATCAATGCTCTTTAAATAATTTTCCATTTCTTTAAGTAAAAATAAAGATAAACTAACGCCTCTATGGTCAGGGTGAGTTGCAAAATCTGTCATTTCTGCATTAAGATTTTCTTTATCCATCTCCGCTGAAGATATTGCAACAAGCTCACCTTGTTTTTTTATTCCAAAGTACGCAACATAGTCTTTCATTGTGCTCAAAATATAATCATCAGAAAAAACCGGGAAAGGATAAGTTTTAAATACACACCTATAAAGCTTTGTTATCAGAGGTATATCATCTTCTTTTAAGATTTCAAAATTGTATACTCTATGCAAAGAGGGATCTTTAATGCTATCTTTGCTTTTGCATAGAGTTATTATTTTATTAACTTCATCTTTATTTTGTAAAATCTGACGTTTTTCGTCTTTAAAAAAATATTTGGCGAAGAAAATACAATCTTCTTCGCCTTTAAAAAATTTTTCTATAAGTGCTTCGCTAATAAAATTCCTGTTTTCAAATTCTGCTTTCTTGGATTTTGGCACTTTGGCAATGATTTTTGTATAATGTTCTTTAAGAGCAAGGCTTTCTATATAATCAGCAGTTTTTATTATCCTTGATCTATCAAGTTTCATTAAATAAACTCGATTATTGTCCTTGCCGTGGTGGATAACAGAATTATAAAATTTTTCAATCTTATCGCTCATTAGTCATCTCTACGCTTAATTCTTTCATTATTTTCCGGTGTCAAAGAAATCGTGCTATCATGATCAGCTAAAAGCTTTTCTAGACCAATAGCTTTTATTTCTTCAGCCGGATTTGTTTTTAATTCTAAATCACATTCATTACAATTCAGGTCGCAGTTGATATTATTGTAGTTATCAGGTTCTTTATAAGTGGTAATAACTCCTTCATAGTTTCTTAGGATAATTTTGTTAGTTGACCAAGATATTAAATAATTTGGCATAACAGGAATTTTTCCACCGCCTCCCGGTGCATCAACTACATAGGTAGGAATCGCAAAACCACTTGTGTGGCCTCTTAAGCTCTCCATTATCTCTATCCCTTTTCCTACAGGGGTTCTAAAATGAGTCAAACCTTCTGATAGGTCACATTGATATAGATAATATGGTCTTACTCTATTTTTAACTAACATTTGCACTAATTTTTTCATTATCCTTGGGCAATCATTTACCTCTGATAAAAGAACAGATTGGTTGCCCAAAGGGAATCCTGCATCTGCTAGCTTCTCTAATGCCTCTTTAGAGGAACTTGTTATTTCTCTTGGGTGGTTAAAATGTGTATTTATCCAAATTGGATGATGCTTTTTAAGCACATTAACCAAATCATCTGTGATTCTATAAGGTAATACAACAGGTGTTCTTGTTCCTATCCTTATTACTTCAACGTGTTCAATATTTCTTAATTCTGTTAATATCCAATCTAAATAATCATCCGGCAACATTAAAGGGTCACCACCGGATAGTAATACGTCTCTAACTTCTGAATGTTCTTTTATATAATCAAAACCTTTAGTTATTTTTTCTCTGCAAGGAATATTATCAACATCCCCTACTTTTCTTTTTCTTGTACAATGTCGGCAGTACATTGCACATACATTACTTACATGAAAAAGAACTCTATCAGGATATCTGTGTGTTATTAAATCTATTGGGCTGTCTTTATCTTCAGCAAGCGGATCATTCATATCAAAGCGACAATTTTCCAGCTCTTTTGGATCTGGAAAAGCTTGCTTGTATACAGGATCGTTTTGATAATTATCGGTATCAATTAAAGAAAGATAATAAGGTGTTATAGAAAGAGGAAAATTATCCAAAGTCTTCTGTATTTTTAATCTTTCTTCAGGATCAAATTGTATTCCTGTCAATTTTTCAAAAGTTTCTATGTCTTTAACAGCGTTTTTTATTTGCCATTTCCAATTTTTCCAATTAGATATCTGCTCATCTATCTTTTGTACTATTTCTTTTTGTACATCTGTTAATATCATAATATGCACCCAACCATTCTATTAGAATATAAGACTAAAATACCTAAATCAAATCATTTCTATCTTACATACGAAGGCGTTAAAAAAACATCAAATATAAATTTAACCCTATTAATATTATTTACTCATTAGAAATTAATTTCAAGTTTCTAAAAACAATTAAATTCTTTTTTATCTTACGTATATCACTATATTCTTTTTATAAAAGGTAATGTAAAAAATTATTACACTAAAATGTCTAAATCAACTCGCAGAAGCCCTCTAACCGAGTTGCCACAATAGATAGCATCAGCATTTTGCAAATCTGAATAAATAATTATTTTTTCTACTGCTTTTTCATTTTTTAATAAATCCTGACGCAAAACCCCGTTTAATAAGCCACTTTCTACAACAGGAGTATATAGTTTGCCATTTTTCTCAACAAACACATTGGTTCTTGCCCCCTCGCACAGTTCGCCTTTTTCATTAAAAAATAATACATCATAATATTTTTCATCGATAATCTCTTGCATAGCTCTTTTGTACCAGGGGCGATAAGTGGTTTTATGATATAAAAAAGTATTCTGGCTATCTAAAACTATATCAGATATTTTTACTAAATTATTATTAGATTTTTTTAATGGCTTATATTCTAAATCAAAGTTGCCGTCTTTAGATAAAACCAATCGCAACATTCCATCTTGCACAGGCTGAATATTAAAAATCTTTTCATTAAACTTAAATCCCCAAAACTCTGCTGAATTTTTTAACCTATTAAAGTGTTCTTTTTTATAAACTATTTGACGGTTTTGAACAAGCATAGTTTCAATCAGTTCAAAGTCAGGCTGAATATCTAAAAATTTTGCCTTTAGCTCACATTCTTTCCACTCATTTTCTATATCAGAATCCCAAACTACGCCGCTGCCAACGCGATATTGCCAGTTTTCATTTTGTTTTTGAAGAATTCTTATAGGAACGCTAAACACACTTTTTTGTGGTGAAATATACCCAATTGCGCCGCAATATATATCTCTGGATCCCTTTTCTACTTCGTCAATAATTTGCATTGTTTTAATTTTAGGCGCACCTGTCACAGATCCGCAGGGAAATAAAGCATCTAAAACATTTTCAAAACTTATATTATCTTCTAATTCACCTTCTACAGTAGAAGTCATTTGATATAGTGTAGGATAGTCTTCTATATCAAATAGAGATTTAACTTTTATACTTCCTCTTTTGCAAATTCTGCCTATATCATTTCTTAATAAGTCAACAATCATAACATTTTCAGCTCTGTTCTTTTCATCATTAGCCAAAAATTCTTTATTTATTTTATTTTCTTGTTCTGAACAGCCTTTTTTAATAGTGCCTTTCATTGGCTTTGTAGTTATTTTATTTCCTTCAATTTCAAAAAATAACTCAGGCGAAAAAGATAAAACAGTATCATCATAATTTTTTATAAATGCGCAATAATCTGTTTTTTGTGCTTGTCTTAGTGCTAAATATAAGTTTTGTTCAGAGCTACTTGTATTTAAAAGCTTATCAAATGTATAATTAACCTGATATGTGTTGCCCTTTTCTATATTAAGTTTAATTTGGCTTAGAGCGTCTTTATAATTTTGAAAACAAATAGAGTTATTTACTTGTATAAATGGATTATAAACATCTACATAGTCTATTTCTTCAATCAATTCATACTCACCAAATACTCCAAACCATAAAAGAGGCTTAGTGCATTCAATATCTTTATCTGAAAAATATTCTCTCGCCTCATAACGGATATAGCCGGCAAGATATTTATTTTGTTTTAAATTATCTATTTCTTTTAAAGCTTCAAAAAATTCTTTTTTATTATAAGCGGTTATTACTTCAGTAGGGCTGTAAAAAAGCATGCCCTTATTATCAATAGCAGAGTCTAAAAAAACGCAAATATCATACTTTGCCAATTTATTTTTATCTATAATTCTACTCATAAGCTTATACTAACTCAAAAATACTTTTAAGATTATTCAATCGTATTAAATCTAATAAAATAGTCTAGACTCTGAAAAGAGTAGTTTAAAATTCAATTTTGAACCAGAAAAAAGTTAATATATTTCAACAATTTGAACATCGTCATTTTTTAGCTTTATATATTCCTCAGGCAAAGAATGAGTAATGGAATCCTGTATAGCATCAATTATACACTTTTTATAAATTTTTCTACTGTAAACAAGCGATATTTCTCTGGATGGTACAGGATTTTCAAATTTTCTTACAAAGCCGACTTGATTGTTTGATAGTTGGGATACTGCCATTTTGGGCAATATAGTATAACCTGAATGTTTTAACACCATATTTTTAAGGGTTTCAAAGCTTCCACTTTCAAATTTCAAATTTTCATTCAGTGCTTGTTGCTCAATTTTTTCAGAGCAAATATTTAAAACCTGATCTCTAAAGCAGTTGCCTTTATTTAGCAGCCAAATATCTTCCAAATCGAGTTCATCCTGATGAATAAACTCTTTACTGCTAAGTTTGTGATGCGCAGAAACAAATAAATAAAAAGGTTCGTAATACAAAACCTTTTCTTCTATAGATTCCACGTGCAAAGGTGTAACAAGAAGAGCCGCATCAATTCTGTCTTCATTTAAATAATCAATGATATCTTCTGTTTTGTACTCTTCTATAATTAAATTTACATCTTTATATTGCTCAGCAAAATTTTTGGCAAATATTGGTATTATATACGGCGCCAGTGTAGGAATTACAGCAAGTTTAAAATCTCCAACAATTTTATCTTTAGATTCCAGCACTATATTTTTTATTTTATTATAATCCCTAATAACAAATTTAGCTTGATTAATAATTTTTTCACCAACTTCTGTTGGCAAAATAGGTTTTTTAGACCTATCAAATATAACAATACCAAGATCTTCTTCTAATTTTTGTATTTGCATGCTCAAAGTTGGCTGCGTTACACAACATGCCTCGGCTGCTTTACCAAAATTCCTGTATTTATCCACTGCTAAAATATATTCAAGCTGACTGATTGTCATTAGTATTATACTCCTACCTATTATAAATATTTTCTATCAAATCATAAAAAATATCAATTTCCTTTTTGAAAACCTATCTGATATTATTACAACAAAGAGATGAGAAGAGAAACAGAGACAACTAATAAACTTAAGCATTGTTATATAATAAAAATTAAATCGGAAAATTTTAAAATGAGTCAAGGGATTTAGAAGAACGAAAGGGAGAAATCAATGTCAAGCATGACTACAACAAAAAAATTCGTATGTGAAATATGTGGATATATACATGAAGGCGAAGCTCCTCCAGCAAAGTGTCCTCAGTGTTCTGCGCCTGCAAGCAAATTTAAAGAGCAAGTTGCAACAGACGGTATGGCTTGGGCCGATGAGCATAGACTTGGTGTTGCTAAAGATGTAGATCCTGAAATACTTGAAGGATTAAGGGCAAACTTTACAGGGGAATGTACAGAAGTGGGCATGTACCTTGCTATGAGCCGTCAAGCTGACAGAGAAGGCTATCCTGAAATTGCTGAAGCTTACAAAAGAATCGCGTTTGAAGAAGCAGATCACGCTGCTAGATTTGCAGAACTATTAGGTGAAGTTGTACATGCTGACACAAAAAAGAACCTAGAAGCTAGAGTAGCTGCTGAGTACGGTGCTTGCGAAGGTAAAAAGGCTATTGCAACAAAAGCAAAAAAATTAAATTTAGATGCTATCCATGACACTGTTCATGAGATGTGTAAAGACGAAGCAAGACACGGAAAAGCATTCAAAGGATTATTAGATAGATACTTTAACTAATCTAACCTAACCCGCAAACTGCAAAATTCAAGGCTATCTTAAAATAGAGGTAGCCTTTTTAATTTTTTTAAATTAAGCAATGTCATAAAAAATAATTATATTTATTCAGTTATAATTATTTTTTAGTTACAATGAATTAAAAAATTAAGTGAAAAGGTTTAGCAATGAAAAATATGGAAAAAAAATCTTCTTATTATATAAATTTAGAAAATGACCTGGGGGCAAAAAACTATAGCCCACTAGATATTGTAGTAAATAAAGCTGAAGGTGTTTGGGTTCATGATGTTGACGGAAATAAATATCTTGACTGCCTTAGTGCGTATTCAGCTGTTAACCAGGGACATTGCAATCCAAAAATTTTAAAAGTTTTTAAAGAGCAAGCAGAAAAAGTTACTTTAACATCAAGAGCCTTTAGAAATGAGCAGTTGCCATTATTTTATAAAGATTTAACAGAGCTAACAGGCTTTGAAATGATATTGCCAATGAACACAGGTGCTGAGGCGGTAGAATCTGCAATAAAAGCAGCACGAAAATGGGGTTACCAAAATAAAAACATCCCCGATAATCAGGCAGAAATAATTGTTTGCACAAATAACTTCCACGGACGAACCACAACGATCATTAGTTTTTCCAGTGAAGAACAATATAAAGAAGGCTTTGGTCCTTTCACCCCAGGTTTCAAAATTATTCCTTATGCTGATATAGAAGCATTAAAAAGTGCAATTACACCTAATACCTGTGCATTTTTATTAGAACCAATTCAAGGCGAAGGCGGTGTCTTGATTCCACCAGATGGTTACTTAAAGCAGGTAGAGAAAATTTGTAAAAAAGAAAATATTCTTTTAATGCTAGATGAAATACAAACAGGCTTGGGACGAACAGGCAAGCTTTTTGCTTATGAACATGAGGGCATTGATCCTGATGTTGTTATGATAGGTAAGGCTTTATCAGGTGGATTTTATCCAGTGTCAGCTGTTTTATCTAAAAAACATGTATTATCAGTATTTAAACCTGGAGAACATGGCAGTACCTTTGGAGGAAATCCTTTGGGCTGTGCTGTTGCACGAGAAGCTTTAAAAGTATTAACAGAGGACAAACTTATAGAAAACTCTGCTGAGCTTGGTGACTATATCTTAAACAGGCTAAAGTCAGAATTAAAAAATGGTATTATTAAAGAAATTAGAGGAAGAGGCCTCTTTGTAGGGATAGAACTTACAAAAAAAGCCAGACCGTATTGTGAGGCTTTAAAACAAGAAGGTATCCTTTGCAAAGAAACCCACGATACTATTATTAGAGTAAGTCCTCCATTAGTGATTACTAGAGAAGAACTTGATATTGCAATAGATTGTATTTTAAAAGTTTTAGGATAAAAACTTTCTAAGGCATAGTTGCCTTAAAGTTCCTTATAAACCTCTTGTAGGGGATTATATTCTTTTATAAATTCTTTTTTCTTTCCTCCATATAACCTAAATACTTTATCCGTCACCCAGGCTGAAATGGCTAGGGCAACTGTAGCAATACCACTTTTTTTACCCAACCCTTGAGGCTTATTAAATAGTTTCATAAAACCTTTGTACAGCCCAAACGTAGCAGCTCCTGTTACTGTTGCTTGGGCGGCTGGACGTATATAGGGACAGGTTGAGTGTTCTGATTTGTCATTGCTATATAAATTATATCCTTTAAAAGATGTGTTAGTGTTAATATTATTGATTCCATAAGCCATTACCTTCCTCCATAAGATTATAAAAAAATTTTTATACTTGTTTATTTAAAGCATGATCTTTGTATGATTCATCTGAACAAGATATCTGCCCTTTATCATAAGCATCAAGCACTCTTAAAAGACTTTCGGCATTTGAATAAGAAATGCCTGTATTTGTGTCTATGATACTTCGTAAATTCTTAATATATTGCTCTGGAGTAATCCTAGAATCAACTCCCCAATTTCTCATTTATTTATCCCTTATAATATTATTCCCAATATTATAAAAACAATATTTTTTGTTTTTTTGCCCCCAAAAAAGTTTTTAGTTGCTTGAAAAGTAAAAAAAATTTATAATTATAAAAAATTAGTTTAAAGATTTCAAATTATTAGTTATAATAGAATATGCATAGTTTGTTATAGGAGGTTCTTGTATGCGGCTAACAATTAACGGTCGTAATATTGATGTTACCCCATCATTAAAAGAATATGTAGAGGAAAAGATCGGTAGAATTACAAAACACAATGACCAAATTACCAAGGCAGTTGTTACACTTAGCGTTAATAAAAACCCAAGTGTTTCTAACAGTCAAATCACTGAAGTAACTTGTTCCTTGAATGGAGCTCAAATTCACGTAAAAGAAGAAGCTGAAACCATGTATGCTAGCATTGACCTTGTTGCTGACAAACTTGACAGACAGGTTAAAAAGCACAAAGATAAAATGCTAAGAGGAAAATCCGGTAATGGATCGATTAGAACTTCTAATCAACTATTACCAGAAGAAGCTCCTGAGGAAGTTGAAGAAACTATTGTTGACAAAGAAGATCTTGTTGAAATTAATATTCAAGTAGAAGGCTCTGAACAATAAAGTTTGAAATACGGGGGATTTTCTCCCGTATTTTTTAATTAGCACTCCCTCAAAAGGTACACTAGATTCATTTTAAAATCAATTAAAGGACCTAATGAAAAATATATTCAAACCTTTAAACTTATGTTACAATAATTTAAAGTAAAAAATAATTGTATATTGTTTGTATTATTAAGGTATGAAGGGATTATAAATTGTTACCACTTGTGTCTGAAGAGGTAAGAGATAAAGTTTTTAGAGAAGCTATTCAGGATGTTAATGCCTGGAGAAAAACTATGATCCACCACATGAAAGAAGAAAATCCTGAAATAAATGCTGCTATTATTGAAATCGCTACAAAAGCTTCAGTAGATGCGAAGGGTGTAGCATTAGGAGCATATCTTGCATATAAAATGCTGGAAATCGCAGAAAAAGAAGGTGGCGTAGGCATAGAAGGCTTATTAGAATAACCTCTGAAAAAATTAATCTACTTTATTAAAGAATTTGAATTTAAGTTTTAATTTACCCAAATGTATTTTAAGGTACATTTGGGTAAATACGTAGAGCATCTCTTTTTCTAGTTTTCTGATAAAATTTTGACTTTTTAAAGACCATAAGTAAGATATTAATGTAAGGAATAAAAATCTGTTCAGGAGATTGCTTTGTTTATAGAGTTTTTAAAAAGTTTTCTTTTTAAAGACAGTTGCTCTCACCAGAATTTTGATCATACCGGGGCAAATCCATTCTGCCCTGACTGCGGAAAAGAAGTTCAAGTAACCTTTAAAATAGTTAGATGCAGCTGTTGTAGTACAAAAAAAAGTGCAAAGTTAATATTCAAAAGAATTATTCCCGATGAGAAATATTGCTCAAAGTGCGGTTCAAAAAATTATTTTGTTGAAAAAAAAGAAAGGATTGAATTTTTTGACCTGAAATATGCAATTATATTGAAAGAAATTGTTGAAGATTCTAGCTTTGAACACCTAAGGACTCAAATATGGATAGAAAACGAAAACAATTGGTCAAATATAATCAAGCCTAAACTGATTCCTTCCTTTCCTAAATAATGCTGGGGTGCGCAAGCACCCTTTTTGTTTATTATTTATACATGCATAAACGACTGATACAAACAATCTAAGGCAGCTTGCGGTGATACATAACTTTTTAAATTTTGTTTTGTTTTTTCAATTTCGCTTATTGAATTTATTATTCTTTTTGAAATAAGCGTGTTTTGAGTATTGGCTTTTAAAACTTGTAATAAATAATGTTGAATATTATCAAGAATTTCTGACAAGCTTAAAGACTCTTCTTTTGCAATTTTAATAGTTTCCTCTGCCAGATATAAAGCTTGTGCTGTTGAGCTTGGTGGAAAATTTTGCAATAAAGCATTTATGCGCTGCGGGATATGCATATTAGGCTTATAACTTGCAAACTGAATAGTTTGACATCGAGAAACAATCGTATCAATCATATCGTCCTTGTTATTGCTTAAAAAGAAAAAAGTTATATTACTATTAGGCTCTTCTATAGTTTTTAAAAGACTATTTGCAGATTCTACATTGAGTATTTTGCGAGATAAAGGTGCTGGTATCCAGTCGCATCGTTCCTCTTCATCATCAATACCGGATGGTGAAGATATTTTATCATTATAACCTTGCCACATTAGCTGGGCATTGTGATGGTATTCCTTACCTTGCCGTGCATTGGTAAAAATAATTACCCTATGATAAGACGACGTTGACATAAGTATTTTCTTTAAATACTGTGCCTGATCTATTTTAATAACGGTTGCCGGCTGTGCTTTTACGCCCTCTCTCGTAAAAAGGAAATCTATAGGTGATACTGTAATCACAGCAGGGTGCTTATTTTGTTTTATCCAGCTACAGTTTATACAATTACAATCCTTATTTAGTACTAAATCCTTGCAATTTAAAACTCTTGCTATTTGTAGAGCCAAGTAATATTGCTCTAGCGGAGAATTGCCAGTTAAAAGATAAGCATGCGCAAGGTGCTTTTTATTTTGAAATAGAGTTTCAAAGTAATTAGTTACAAATTGTTGTTTTTGTTTAAATTCATCACAAAACATTATTATGTTCTACCTTATGCACTTATTGCCATCTCTAAAGCCATTAGAGAATTAACTTGACCTGTTTTAATCTGTGATTCTGCTTGTGTTAAAGCTTGTTGCATTTTAATTAAACTACTTAATTTTATATTTTTAAGTTTTTGCAAATCTTTTTCTACCAAAAATTTATTCATACCAAGTGATTGAGATATTTCGTAGGCATTTTTATTTCTTGATTCTGACTTAATTTTTATCCACTTTCTTATGAATGTTTGCAATGTTGCCATAATTTTAAGCTCATGATCAGTTTCCAGCAACTTATGCAATTCGTTCAACGCCTCGAATTTATTTGCCTGTAACCAATACTCCGCAAGTAAAAAAATATTTTTATGGCTTGAACATAACTCTAGTACATCTTGCTTTTTGATAAGTTTTTCAGGGTAAACATATAATGCT
The DNA here is from genome assembly GCA_028277625.1 of Candidatus Gastranaerophilales bacterium. GTDB lineage: Bacteria > Cyanobacteriota > Vampirovibrionia > Gastranaerophilales > JANQFW01 > JANQFW01. The sequence goes on from JANQFW010000135.1 coordinate 66,251, forward strand.
ATTTTATCAATTTCAGAGCTTAGTTTTCTCAAGTCGCTGCCAGTATTGCGCAAAAGCTCTAAAGCTGCATCTGTAGAAATCTTTACATCTTTTTCTTGGGCTTTTTTTTGTATCCATGCTGCTATTTCTTTTTCCTGATAAAACTTAAAAGGATTAAATGCTTCTATTTTTCCTATTTTATCAATTGTTTTGGTTAATTTAATTGTAGAATCTATTTTTTTACCTGAATCTCTAGGTATGTGGCATACAAATAAAACGTGAACTTTGTCATTTATATTTTCTAAAATTTCTATAAGTTTTTTAAGTAAAGGGTCAGAGCTGGAAAACTTTCTATTACCCCTTAAAAAGAATGTGCTTGCTTCTATTTCAATTAACATATGTCCAAAACTCATCGGTAAAGTCTGAAGAGTTTCAGTTAATTGCTGCAAGTCAGGCTCTTTTAACTTTTTATGATTAAGCATGCTCCAAGCAGGATCTAAAATTTTATCTTTAAGGGCTTTTATTCTATTATTTAAGTTAAATTCTTCTTCGCCCCAAAATAAATATATAGGCATTATACAATTACTTCTAAAAAGTATTTTTGAGCTAATATACTGCTTATTTTAGCATAGAAGAATTTTTTTTTCTTACCTCAAGAAAAATCATAAATTTTAGTATAACTAAAAAAGTTATTATTCATTACTTATAATTGTTTGTTATAATTACGTATGTAAGATGATAGGAAAGTAATAATTATACTGATGGCTGGGGACAGCGGGTATAGAAGAAATAAGGAGCAGTTTTATGACAGAGTTTAAACACGTCTACATATCAGAAATATCAAAGTATGAAGGGCAGGATGTTTGCCTTAAGGGATGGCTACACGGAAAGCGATCAAGCGGAAAGTTACATTTTTTACAAGTAAGAGACGGTACAGGCCATATTCAAGCAGTAATTTTTAAAGGCGATGTTGACGAAGAAATGTTTAAAGCTGCTGATGCGCTAACTCAGGAATCTTCAATAGTGATATGCGGTACTGTAAAAGAAGATAAGCGCTCAAAAATAGGTTATGAAATAGGAGTAAAAAGCGTTAAATTAATAACAGAATCTATTGAGTACCCTATTACACCTAAAGAGCACGGTGTAGCCTTTTTATTAGAACATAGGCATTTATGGTTAAGAGCTCCAAGGCAGCAAGCTATTATGAAAATTAGGCATCAGATAATTAAATCTGTAAGGGATTATTTTGACCAAAACGGATTTACGTTGGTTGATGCGCCTATATTTACACCTTCTGCTTGTGAAGGAACTACAAACTTATTTGAAACAACGTACTTTGAAGAAAAGGCTTATTTAACACAGAGTGGCCAACTTTATATGGAAGCTGCTGCCATGGCATTGGGTAAAGCTTATTGCTTTGGACCGACTTTTAGGGCTGAGAAGTCTAAAACCAGAAGACACTTGACTGAATTTTGGATGGTTGAGCCGGAAGTTGCTTATAATGATTTGAATGATAATATGGATCTTGCTGAAGATTTTGTCGAGTACGTAGTTCAAGAAGTTGTAAAAAATAACAGAAAAGAACTTGAAGTATTAGATAGGGATATTTCTAAACTTGAAAATGTTAAAAAACCTTTCCCTCGAATCAGCTATGATGATGCTGTTGAAATTTTGAGGAAAAATGGTCAAACTTTTGAATGGGGCGATGATTTTGGTGCGGAAGATGAGACTACTATTTCTGAACAATTTGATAAGCCTATTATGATTCATAGGTATCCAAGCGAATGCAAAGCTTTTTATATGAAGCCTGATACTGAAAATGAAAAGCTTGCGCTTTGTGTAGATATGATTGCCCCTGAAGGTTATGGTGAAATAATCGGTGGTGGACAAAGGGAAGATGATTTAGATGTATTATTAACCAAAATTAAAGAGCATGAATTGCCACAAGAAGCTTTCGAATGGTATTTAGATTTAAGACGTTACGGAAGTGTACCTCATGCAGGCTTTGGTATGGGTATTGAACGAGCAGTAAGCTGGATATGCGGATTGCATCACGTAAGAGAAACAATACCATTCCCTAGATTAATGGACAGAATTAGACCGTAAGGTAGAAACAATATTAAAAGGGCGAGCAAGTCCGCGTAGCCGGCGAAAAGCGAGCCCATATAAACAACTCCCCCTTGCTAGGGGATAAGGGGGTAGATATAAATAAATTTTTAGTACCTTAGTAAAGGAAAGGAAGAGAACATGGAAAATTTTAAAAACAAAGCTGTAGACTTTTTTAATCAAGGTTATTCTTGCTCGGAAGCTATGATACAAGCTGCAGGTGACTGTAACCTCATTGACAAAGAAGATGCTAAAATCTTGAATAAAGCAGCAACTGTGTACTCTGGCGGAATGGGTAGCGGTTGCCTATGCGGTGCAGTTGCCGGTGTTGAAATTGTTATGGGATATCTTTTTGGCAGAGAAGATAATTCCAGCAGCCCAGATCAGGCTAAAAAGTTTGCTGCTGATTTAATAGATAAATTTAGAGAAAGAAGAAACGTAACCTGCTGCAAAGCATTGTCTGCAAAGTATGAATTTACTTCGCCAGAAAGACGTGAAAACTGCAATCATATTGTATATGATGCAGCTGAAATCCTTGAAAATCTTATAAAACCAAATCTTGTTAATAATTGAAAAAAATATAGTAAACTTATATTACAATTTTCTTTTTTCCATTCAAATTTCAAAGAACATACATTATAATATATACTAAAGATATGTAAAATAAACAATTTGGTTAAAATATTGGAAATGAAAAAAGTAACAAGTCACATTAAAACTTTAATATTTATTTTGTGGAATATGATGGCATTTCTATGCCCGATTATTTTACAATATGCTGTTTTTAAACTACAGCCGGTTTATTTTTCTTATACTCAGCTTGTTAGTAAATATTTTTTAGATATATTATTTAATTTTAAAGAATTTATAAATAAAATAATATTAAAAAATAAAAATAATAACACTGCCAAACACTTAGCAGCCGCTAAGCTTATACATGGCAATCAAAAGTCAATATTAAACAAATTTAATGCCAATATTAAAGCATTAAACAATATATTGGAACACATAAAAAACATATTACAACTGGGATTAAAGGATGCGCCAGCCACGCAAAATTTAATTTCAAAACAGCACATTTTCCGCATACAGGATAAGTGTGCCTTTTTATACCCTTTTGCGGTGCAAAACTATCATTGTATCAATTGTCTTTAATTTTTATGCAACATACATTTGAATAAAAAAATTTTGATTTCTTTAAGGCTAAAAGGACGGGTTTTGTAATGCCTGTCTTTTTTAGTTATATAAGAAAGGAAAAAAAAGCTGGCAAATGCCAGCCTGTTACGTTGATATTTTGATGAGTAAATTGTTTAGGTATCTGAAATTTATTATTAAGCCACTGTACTAATTAAATAGCAGATTCTCCTCTTTCACCTGTTCTTATTCTTACAACCTCATCAATGGTGGAAACAAAAATTTTACCGTCTCCGATTTTACCTGTTTGTGCATGTTTGCATATTGATTCAATTGCTTCGTCAAGCAAGCTTTCTGGAATTACAGCCTCTATCTTAACCTTTGGAATAAAAGGTATATGATACTCAGCGCCCCTGTAGTATTCTATAAAACCCTTTTGTCGCCCAAAGCCTTTAACATCAGAAACTGTCATACCCTGTACGCCTATTTCATGTAAGGCATTTTTAACATCCTCTAACTTGAATGGCTTTATAATTGCTTCAATTTTTTTCATTTATATTCGTCTCCATTTATTACAGTGTATAACCTCTTTCACCGTGTTCACTAAGGTCTATTCCAGTATCTTCTTCTTCTTTTTTAACTCTAATACCAATTGTAGCATCTAACACTTTTAAAATAACAAAAGTTAAGATAAAAGCATAAGCAACAGCCGCAACTATACTTATTATTTGATTACCTAACAAGCCGGGATTTCCATAAAATAGACCATTAACACCATCAGGATTAACAGCAACAGTAGCAAATAAACCTGTTGCTATAGCTCCCCAGATTCCACCAACACCGTGTACGCCTACAGCATCAAGAGAATCATCATAACCAAGCTTAGTTTTAAGGTTCACCGCAAAGTAACAAATTACACCTGCAACCAAACCTATAAATAAAGCTGGAATAGGCTTAACAAAACCAGCAGCGGGAGTGATTGCTACAAGGCCTGCGATAGCACCAGATGCAGCACCCAATGCAGTTGGTTTTTTCCTGTGTAGCCACTCTATTAAAAGCCATGACATAACAGCAGAAGCAGAAGCTATATGTGTAACAACAAACGCGGAAGTAGCTAAGGATCCTGCTGCTACAGCACTACCAGCATTAAATCCAAACCAGCCAAACCATAATAATGCAGCACCAAGTATTGTCATAATCAAGTTATGAGGAGGCATTGGCTCTCTTGAGTAACCTAACCTCTTGCCTATAACTAGTGCAGCAGCTAAAGCAGCAGCTCCCGAGCTAATGTGAACTACCAATCCACCTGCAAAGTCTAAGGCACCAAGGTTTAAAATCCATCCACCAGTACCCCAGACCCAATGAGCAAGAGGACAGTATACTAATGTTAACCAAATTACCAAAAAGATAATATAGGATGAAAACTTAAATCTTTCTGCTATTGCACCTGAAATAAGAGCAGGCGTTATAACAGCAAACATCATTTGGAATATCATAAATAACTGATGAGGTATTGTTGTAGCATAGTCAGCACTTGGTTCTAGCCCAACGCTATTTAAACCAAACCAATCCAGTCCTCCGATAAAATGGCCTATATCTGGACCAAAAGCTAAGCTATATCCCCAAAGAACCCAAACAATTGTTGAAACACCTAAACAAACAAAACTTTGCATAACTGTTCCAAGAACGTTTTTACTTCTTACCATTCCCCCATAGAACAATGCAAGGCCGGGTGTCATCAACATGACTAGTGCTGTCGATATCAACATCCAAGTTGTATCAATATTATTGATTTGCTTTGCAACAACAGCAGCTTCTTCCGCAAAAGAAGCCCCTGTTGTACAAAGCAATAAGAAAAAAAGGGTTGTGATTGTAAGAGGAATTACTTTCTTTCTTAGGTTCACTAGCCTTACACCTATGAAAAAAGCAATTATCAGGTAAATATAACTATAAAAAACTTCCATACTAATTTTAATCCTTTCTGCTCTTCATTCTATCTTCGATTTAAAACGTTACCTGAGTAAGTACGCCTATTCTTTCGCTATTTTGTGAGGCTTGATTATCAACATGTACAAAGTCTACAAGCACACAAAAGTTATTCAAAGGAGCATAGTTTACGCCGATAGTGTATTCATTTTGACGATTTTTGCCTATGCCTCTATTTGGATCAAAACTGTCTACTCGTCCAACGAGTTGCCATTTATCGTTTAACATATATGAATTATGCAGATACCAACCGCTAGCTTTTAAGCCGTTTGTGGCTCCATACCCTTTTGCTAAAGAGTATTCACCTTTAATAAAATATTTACCGTATCTGTATCCTGCATATGTGCCCCAGATATTATTAGATACTTGAGCTCCTCCAGAGTTGCCGAACCTTCCGTTATAAACACCACCACCTAATTCTAGCTCTCCTAACTCTGGAGTTTTATAGAACGGCTTTAAAACGGTCCAGCCAGTAAATGCAACTTCTCCGTTAATATTATCTAGGTTGTTCGCTCCATCGCCATTGTACACTCCTAGATAATAATCAACAAAATCATAGTTGCCTCTTACTTTTATACCTGTATCTCTGGTGTCACCAAAGTTTCTTGAGATTTGAGCTTTATCAATGGTTTCAATTGTTGCAGGAGACTGCGCACCTTCTTGTCCTATTGGTATTCTTGTTTGACCGAGGTAAACAGTATGATTTGGAAATATATTAGTAGACACATAAATATCACTTAATTGACTACTGCCTATGTTATATCTTCCTAAAAATCCAATATTCTCATGAACTTTGCCTTCTACTGTTATGTCGGCAAGTGGAAAGTAAAAATTGTTTGGATATCCGCTATAATCTTTGTTAATTGTTCCTGTATACTGGGCTTGTAGAGTACCGCCGATTTTGTAATCTTTTCCATATTCATACTTAAAGGATTTTTTGTCAGATTCAGCTAATTTAGAAACATTGCCTTTTAGCTGGCTAACAGATGATTCTAATCCTGTAACTTTGCTCATTAATGCTTTTGTTTCTAAACTAAGCTCTTCTTTAATAACCTCTATTTTGGCTTTTTCTACTTCATTGAGTTTTATGTTACGCTCTTCTATTTTGCCTACTAGATTAACAAGCATTATAGCAGCTTCTTTACGAGTTATAGGCTTGCTACTATTAGATTTTTTATAATCTAATCCAAATTTGCTTGTTAAATTTTCCAGTGTTTTATATGCACCAAATGAATTGCTTTTAGTATTCGTACTGTTATCACTCTGACTTAGTGCAACTTGAATATCTTGTAGTAAAACATTATCAGCTAAAGCAGGCAAGCTAAATGCATATAGAGAGGCAAACATTGCCAGTTTAACTATTCGGACTTTCTTGCTTTTCATTTTCGGATATTCTCCTTTCTGTCTCTCTTTCAATGCTATTTCGATTTTAGGTCCAGACTAAATCTGGATAACATTTGCTAAATTAATTTTTCTATTAAAAAACCCGCTTCCTTTTGCTTAGGTCTGCGGGTTTTGTTTGTATTAAAAACTAGTTTATAATAACATCACCAATCAACAGACCTACAAAACTGCTTTTGTTGTTTCTGTATCTGACTCTGTTGTTTTTTGATGTTGTTATTACGCATTAACATTCAAGTTCTGCCTCATCAACGTTTCAACTTAATTAAAAGTTTATTCTAAGTTCTATTAATTGTAAAGTCTACAGCCAATGTAAATTGCTTTTGAGTTGATTTTGGATTTTACAAAATGAGTAGTTTTTTTTAAATTTTTATCGAGTTGGTTTTAAATTTTTAAATTTTCAAATGCAAAAAATCTATTTTTGAACGAGATATTTAAAATTTTATAAAAAAGTAAGATTAAAAAAATTTTTTTGAAATGTTAAGAAATGCTAAGAAGATTATTTCAGAAAATTCTTGATGGAGGAGGCAAACTCAGAAAGTTTAAGCATCTTTACGATTTTACTTTATTTTTTTGAAATCAGTTCTATCAAATTCTTTTAAGTCTTTAACCATATATTCTCCTAAATTGGCAAAGTAAAATAAAAAGTAGTGCCTTCACCTTCTTTTGTTTCAAACCAAATTTTGCCGTTATGAGCTTCTACAATCTGTTTTGCAAGATAAAGTCCCAGCCCTGTTCCAATTTTTCTTTTTTTAGTTGGGTATCTTTGAAAAATCATAGGAACTTGTTCCGCAGGAATACCTTCGCCATTATCCTTTATAGAAATTTGTATAGAATCATCTAATTTAATTGAGTTAATTGATATTTGAGTTCCAGCTTTTGTGTGCCTTATTGCATTGCCGATTAAATTAACTAATACCCTTTGTATTTCCTCTTTATCAATATACATTAAAGGCAAATTTTCCTCTAAGCTAGCGGAGAATTCTGAATTTTTTTCCATAGCAAGAAATTTAAGAGACCTTAAAGATTCATCTATTAACTCTGATATATTTATCTCAGTTTTAGATAACTGCCATTCTCCAGACTCGTAGTGATAAGTGGCAAGTAAATTATTTACGATTTTAAGCAAGCCCTCGTTAGTTTTATAAATATCTTCAATATATTCTTTATAAATATCAGGTAAAAGAGCTGGTTTGCCTGATAGCATTACTTCAAGAGCTTTTTGCTCGGCTATAATTGGGCTTTTTAAATCATGAGTAAGTGTAGCTATAAAAGATATTCTTGTGTCTTCCAATTCTTGTCTTTGCATAACCTCAAGCGATACAAGTAAAAGATTATCTATAATAAGCTTTATAATATTTTTTTCATAGTCCGTCCAATGCTTAGGTTCTTGCGTAGAGACAATGGTAATTTCTATAATTTCTTTAGATTCTTTAGTTGACTTTTTAGATGTGGGGTAAATAGCGCAAGCTCTAATACTTTCTTTGATTAAGCAATTTTTTAAGTCTTTGTTTTGTATTTCTTTTTCAACATCATTTATGCAAATAAGCTGTCTCTCTTCTGGGATAATCTCTTTTGCTACACCACGTTTTAACAAACATTCTCCCATTTCTTTATGACCACGTCCTTTATTTTTGGTACTAATCTTTTCATTCATGACTATGAGGCATTCTTCTTTAAAGTGCATGTGTAAGGTCTTGTCTGCGTTTGTTATCTCTAACAGCTGGGCTAGAAGATAATCATCCACTTCATCATGGGTGGTCATGTTAGATGCTTCTGTTGTTATTTTTCTTAGTGTTTTTTCATTAGTTAATGATTGTTTAAGCTCATCATTCAGTTTAAATAAATTAATGCCTATTGAAATTTGTTGGCTTATAAGAGTTAAATAGTCTAGGTTTTCTTTTTTCCATTTTTTTGGTGTTTCGGTATTGGCTATAACTATCATAGCCAGAGGCACATCTTTATAAGATATTGGTGCAATGATAAATGCTTTTGCAGAGCAGATAAACTGCTTTATTTTTTCCATACTTTTGGATAAGTCTTTATTTATGTCATTAACTATTATTAGCTCCTTATCTTTAAAAATTTTCTTAGAAATATACTCAAGTGCTTCTTTGGGATATGAATTTGTCTGCTTGCATTTAATAATATTGTTATTTTTTTTATATTTTGCGAAGGTTTTGTAAAACTCGTCTTTTTCTTTGTCGTAATGATGTAAAAATACTATATCTGAATCAAATAATTCACCTATATCTTTGCATATTAAAAATAGAGATTTTTCTCTATTTTCACTCTCTAAAATGTTATTGGTTACTCGCCTTAGGAGGCTTTCTCTAAAGATTTTTTCTTGAATTTGATCTGTTAATTTGGCTTGATTTATTATTACTGCTGCTTGATTGACTATTGATTCAAATAAAAATTTTTCTTCTTCTGTGTATTTTTTAAATTCTTTTATTTGATCAATCACCAATAATCCAAGTGGATTTGAAGCATAGAATAGAGGCGCTATCATAAATGATTTTACTTGATTTTCTTCCATAAACTTTTTGGTTATGTTGGGGACTTTGAGTTGAGTTACATCGTCGGCGACCAGTAATTGTTTTTGTCCGAATAATATCTGGGTATAAGCTTCTACTTCTTCATTTAAAACTTGTCTGCCTACGGGAGATTGAACTTCAATAGATGATAAATATACATTACTTCTTTCTATAGGTATATAAACATTGTTTCTACTATCATATTCAACAAAGAAGCATCTATCTGCATTAAAAAGTCTTCCTATTTCAATTACTATTTTTTTTATTGTATCTTTTGCGTCAGAAGAAGCTATTGCTGATATAATAAATTCCCTTAAAATTTTTTCACGCTGTATAAATGTTTTAAGATTTCCTATCATTTTATTCAAGTAGATTGACAGGATGCCTAGTTCGTCTTTTGAGTCAATGTTTGCTTTTACGTCAAAGTTGCCGTCGGCTACTTGCATGGATACGCTTTGTAGAAGACTTATTGAATTTAAACTAGATAGGGAAAAGCAGTAAGAAATATATATAATTATTAAAAGGGTAATTATCGCAGGAAAGAGAATCATAAACTTTCTGAGCTCTAGCTCACTTATTCTTTCTGAAAGTAGCTCTTCTAAAAGATGTATTGATACCTCGTATAAAGCAAAATTGGTTCTACTTACAACTCTTGCAACTGCTAGATAGGTTATTGGCTTCATTGCAAAGTTTTTTTCTATAATAAGCCTTTTATTATTCATTTCAATAAAAGTATTTGTTGTATCATTCGCTTCTATAAGAAAAGACTTTAATCTTTCGATAGACTGCTTATTATATTCAAAAACTCTTTTATAGTCTACATTTATGTCTTCCAAAATGTATTTTATATTTGCATCTATTGCTATAAGCTTTGAGGATTCTTCTTTAGTGATTTTTTGCTTTACAGAGACATTTGTACCAATTACAGTAGCTTGACCTATTAGCTCTACTAAGGCTGGAAAATTTTTAGTTATTGGGTACATTAGATAAAAAGTGTCTACTTCGGTATCTACTATTAAATTTGACTTATCGCCAATGTATGATATTAAAAATATTAATTCTTTTACTATTTTTGTGTAGTTTGTGTAGGCTTCTTCTGGGGTGTAGTTTACTGTTTCTTTTTTTAGATTAATCCAGTTGTTATTTATTTTTGTCCATAGTTTATTTATTTCAAAAATATCATTGTATTTTTGGTTAACTTTTTCTACTGCATTAAATTCAAAATCTATTTTTTTAACTTTTTTTTGTAGTTCGGATTTTATAGATTTATGGCCTCTTAAGTATAAGTTAGTAAGAGACCTTTTCTCTTCCACTTCCTTCATTAAATTTTTTATGGGATCAATATATTCCAAGCCTATTTTTTCTTTTTCAGTAAAGTCTATTCTGATATTTACTTCTATGATCAATAAGTAAATTAATATGGCAAGAAATAAAACTAGCAGTATACTTATAAGATAAAATTTTTGAGGATATTTAAAACGATTTATTAATTTTATGCCCGGTACAAATATACTTTTCAATGTTTTTCTCCAGGAGCTTTCATTTTCCTTTGTTTTAAGTTTAAAGTAACTAAACTCAAAATTATTTTAAATCCCCTGTGTGGACACACAAAAAAGACAATGATAACTATCCTTTCGCAGAGCAAAAAGTTATCATTGTCTAAAACTTTCTTTTAAGATTAAAGCCACTAATAGTAAGGTTTTTTCTTGTTTAATTCTTCTTTTTTATTGCTGTTTATGTTTACTATATTATTATTACTTATTTGATTATTTTCATCTCTTAAAACATTAATATCGCCTGCCAAAGCAGCATTAGCCACCTTTGCAACAGCGGATATTTCTTTGTAAGTATTCAAATTTGCCGGATTAAAGCTGGAGCTAATTTTTACTAGCCTATACTTACCAAGTTTAAAATTATCTAACCTATCCCAAGCATTGATATACAGAGCATGTTCTTTGACCTCCTGCTTTGCCTCTTCCCAAGCTTGTTCAATAAACTTATCTCTTTCTACGGCATGTAGCTTAGCAGATTTGCGCCTTTTAGCTTTTAGAATTCTTTCTTCTCTGTCTCGTTCTTTACAATCTTTATAATATTCGTAATGCTCATTATACATTTGCACTTCTTTTTCCGGGGTTGCAGGCTCATCCTTCCATGTTTCATAACTGAAGTATTTAATTTCGTCTTTTTTGTAAGGGTCGTAATATTTGTTACGAGCTAGTCTTAAATAATCATCTTTTAAGCATATATTATGCTTGACTTTTTCCAATTCAAATTGAGACTTACGCACGCAGCGAACTTTGTAAAGCAATTCCTTGTGTGCATCTATTATTCTAATCAGAGGGTTTCCAGAAAAGCCCTCATGGTAAGGAGGGTAGGAGATATCTTTGGTGTCTGAACTTGGACAGTCTTTTGGTATTGGCAGGTGAAGAATTTCTTTAACATCACTGTATCTTACCTGGTCCGAAACTTGGTCCATGAACAAGTCTTGGTTAAAGTGTATTTGCTTTAGTTCAGACAATATTTTTTTTGTAACATTTGTCAATTTTTTGAATAATCGCTCGCTTTGCGCTGTTTCTTCCGGTAGTTCATATTCATTTATTGACCAAGGTCTTAGCACTACAAACTCTGTGGGGAATTCTATTTTTAATTCAGCAAAGTCACGCAGCATCAAGGGAAAGATGTCTGACCATTTATGATAATTATCAAATTTATCTTTTATTATTTCTACTTCTTCAAGAATTCTTTCATTTATTTCACTTAAAGCACTAACTGCCTTTAGC
>JANQFW010000011.1 GCA_028277625.1 Candidatus Gastranaerophilales bacterium
GATTATCCGAAAAAAGGGTTAATTTGTTAAAAATCTGTTACATTTTTATATTTACTATATTTTACACGATTTCCTGTTTTATAACTTTGTCTAAATATAGGTTGCGGTTTTTCTTTTGGAATAAGCAATTCTGCTGTTTTTATTTGTGGGGCTAAATCTTTAGTGACTCTAAGCCATTCATCATTTAAGCCTTGATTCTTTTTGACGAGACTTTAATTCTGCTTTTGGATACTGATAAATATTTTCAATATTTATAGAATAAATTTAATATAAAAATTTAAAAAAGATAAGGTAGCAATTATGTCTATTATATTTTCTAAAAACCATATATCCTTAATATATATTGAGTAATGAAAAAATAATGCTATAATAATTTTGACATATAAGGTCTCATTAAATAAAGGAGCAGTAAATAAAATGTTAAATGGTTTTAAATTATCAACAAAGCTTTTACTTGCATTTATATCTATTATTGTATTTATGATTATCCTTGGAGTTGCAAGTATTTTAGGATTTAATGAATCAAAAAAACAACTTGAATCAATTATAAACCAGATGAAAATTGCAGAAGATGTTAACAGAGCCTTAGTTGATGCAGGCGATGCACAAGCAAATACTCTTCGATACATGATTTACAAGGATCCCAAGTATAATAATATGATTGATGAAGAGCTTGAAAATGTTCGTAAAAATTCAGAAGAAGCAAAATTGAGAATGAAGTCTTTAAAAAATAAACAAAATGCGGATATACTGGTAGACTTAGCAAAAAAGTATGAAAACTATATTGATGAATATTATCAAATAGAGTTAAAAAAACAAAAAGCCGGAGAAATAAGGGCAAAAGAAGCTAAAAAAGTAATTGAAAATATAGTTAAGCTAATAAACATGGAAAAAGAACATATCAAAAAAACAACAAAAAGTATAAATGGTACAAAAATGGTAACGCTTGATGCGACTAATGATTTAATAGATATGGAAGATGTCATAACTTCAGCCAATGAGTTTAGAATTTTGGCGTGGAAATATCAGGCTACAAACGATCCTGAAAAACAAGATAGATATTATGAGCTATGGATAAAAAAAATAGACAAAACAGCAATGCTTGTTGAAAAATTAAAAAGAAAATTAAATTCTAATGAGGCTAATGCAGCTATTAAAATGGCCATTGAACAAGTTAAAGGGTATAGACAAAATGTTGTAGAGTTTAAAAACAATAATATTAATCAAAGAAAAATTCAATATACCAAACAAAGGCCTACTATAGAAAAATTAATGAATAAATCAAGAGAAGTTAGAGATGGCGTTTATGGTTATATTAGCAAAGTAAAAGATGGTTCGGATAAAGCTATAGATAACTTTAATATATTAATTGTTATCTTATTAGCATTTGCTGTAACTGTAAGCATTATAGTTGCAATACTACTAACAAAATCTATTATAAAGCCTATAAGCTCTATATCTGATAGTATCAAAAACGAAGCTGAAGATGTAAACTCTGCTTCAGAGCAAATTGCTTCAGCCAGCCAAAATATTTCTGAAGGTGCTGCAGAGCAAGCATCATCCGTAGCGGAAACATCTTCTTCTTTAGAAGAAATATTGGCAATGACAAAGCAAAACTCAGATAATTCCAGTTTAGCTAATATAAAAACTACTGAGGCAAAAAATTCTTCTATAAAAGGTGAAAATGCTATGAAGAATATGAATGAAGCTATTATAAAAATTAAAAATTCTTCTGATGAGACAGTAAAAATAGTTAAAACAATAGACGAAATAGCTTTTCAAACAAATATTCTTGCCTTAAATGCTGCGGTTGAAGCCGCCAGAGCAGGAGATTCCGGTAAAGGATTTGCGGTTGTTGCAGAAGAAGTTAGAGCACTTGCGCAACGTAGTGCAGAGGCAGCCCAAAGTACATCCAGGCTTATAGAAGAATCTCAAAAAAATGCAGAAATCGGCGTATCTATCAGTGATGAAACTACAAATACATTTGAAGAAATCAAAGAAAACATTACTAGTGTAGCAAGCCTTGTTGAAGAATTGTCCGCATCAAGCTTACAACAATCCAAAGGCATAGAGCAAATATCCACTGCATTAAATGAAATAGATAAAGTTACACAGTCTAATGCTACCACCAGTGAAAAATATGCAGAATCAAGCCATCAACTGTCATCTCAGGCAAAAGAGTTACGCACAATGATTAATAAGTTACAAAAAGTTATATATGGAGATAACAACAGCAATAACAATAACATTGAGTTACCACAAAACTCTTTTACCCCTACAGCTAATAAAAAAATAAATACACATATCGATAGCTCTGTAGGTAAAGATAATTCTAAATCTTTATCCTTAAGCAAGTCTAAGAATAAGTCTAAAATTGTTAGTCCTAATGATATTATTCCTCTTGATGAAGATACCTCGGGATTTTAATTTTAAAATTATAATAGATATTTTAAATAGGTTGTCCTAAAAGTAATGGACAGCCTATTTTTATTTTTAAATTTATTATAATTAAGAATCCATAAATAATTTTGTGTAAACCTCCGAAAAGTAGTAAATTAAAAACGGAGGTTTTTCACATTTACTGATGATTTATAGGTGGATTGTTTAAACTTCTGTTGTCAATTATAGGACTATTTCCCCAAGAGTATACAACTCCGTTGGAGTTAACCTGATATTCTTCTTTTATTGTATTATTATTTTCGCCTTCTATAACAAGTTCAATACCAAAACCTAGGGCAGATTCGTCTTCTGCTATTGATTTAAATACATTAACCTCTAAGACTTCGTTGATATCTTCGGGAGATGTTATTCCAAAACGCTTTTTTAAAACTATTTCTACAGCTTCTTCCTTTGTTATATTTTTCATTTTGTACTCCACTTGGGTTGGCTTGAAATAAGGACTTCTGAAAAGTATTTTAAAATTAGCATAATAAAAAAATACCACAAATTAAAAAGAAATAAACTAACATAAATTTAATTTAAAACTAAAATTAATTAAAGCATACTAGTATCAATAGAAAAATCATTTAGAAGTGAATTCAACTCATTCACTAATTCTGAAGGTGTTTTCAAGCTTTGAAATATAGAGTAATATCTGATGTAAGCGATGTGGCTATAATTTTTTAAAAATTCCAATACATTTTGACCAAGTATTTCTGAGGTTATTTCTTTTTGAGAATTAGCAAAAAAGCTTATTTCCAGATCATTAACGAATTCTTCCTTAGTCTCTATACTAATATTACATTTTTTGCCGGCTAATTTTATACTTTTTAAAAGCTTTTTTCTGGAAAATTTTTCTTTTGCACCATTTCTTTTAATAACAAAAACTGAAAAAAATTCTATTTTTTCATAAGTTGTAAATCTTTTTTTGCAGGCCTCGCATTCTCTGCGTCTTCTAATACTCGCCTTATCCACTGTATAGCGTGATTCTAAGACTTTGCTATCCTGACTTTTGCAAAAAGGGCACAACATATCAACGCAATTCCTATCAATACGGTATCACTTATTTATAATATCATTATTTATTGGCGATAGCTATCACCTTTCTTATGTAACAATTATTAGTACTTATATAATTTAAACTTTAGAAACCGATCTGCTATTAATCATTTCATTTATTTATTTGAGCATTTGTGTTACAAGTTAAGAACTAGAAAAAAATAAATAAAGACTGTATATATGAGCCTATTTGACGTACTGGAAAACAAAAATAAACAAATACCCCTAGCAGAAATATTAAGGCCCAAAACCCTTAATGAATACCTTGGGCAATATAAT
Source organism: Candidatus Gastranaerophilales bacterium (assembly GCA_028277625.1). Lineage (GTDB taxonomy): Bacteria > Cyanobacteriota > Vampirovibrionia > Gastranaerophilales > JANQFW01 > JANQFW01. Next base: position 3,778 of record JANQFW010000011.1, read on the forward strand.
ATTATCAAAAAAAATTCTGCAATATGGAACCTTTTAAAATCCGGCAGGTTATTTTCTCTGATTTTATGGGGTCCCCCAGGGTGCGGTAAAACAACTTTATCCAGAATTATTGCAAACGAAGCTAATAGTAATTTTATAGAATTAAGCGCAGTATCTTCGGGCGTAAAAGACCTTAAAGAAACTATTGAAAAAGCAAGAATAGAGTTAAGAAGCTCCGGCAAAAAAACACTTGTATTTATTGACGAAATCCATCGATATACAAAAACACAACAAGATGCACTATTACCCCACGTAGAAAAAGGAACTATATACCTAATAGGTTCAACAACAGAAAATCCTTCTTTTCAAATAGCCCCAGCTCTTTTATCCAGAGTGCAGGTTATGCAACTAAATTATATTGATGATGAAAACCTTCTGAAAATTATCAGAAAAGGTTATAAGTATCTTATTGATAAATATGGAAAAATAGAACTGGACGCTAAAATTGGAGAATTTATCGTTAATCATTCAAGGGGAGATGCAAGAATTGCATTAAATATCGTTGAATCTTCATATTTTTGTAGCCCCTACCAAGAAGATTCGCGAAAATTAACTTTAGAACTAATAGAAAATTTAACGCAAAAGCAAACCATAAAGTATGGAATACAAGAACATTATGACCACGCCAGCGCCTTTCAGAAAAGCATTAGGGGTTCTGATGCAAATGCTGCTATATATTGGCTTGCAAAAATGCTTTTAGGAGGCGAAGACCCTAGGTTTATATCCAGAAGACTAATTATTATAGCAAGTGAAGATATTGGCAATGCAGATCCAACAGCACTTACCATAGCAATGAATGCTCATAAGGCCGTAGAAACTTTGGGCATGCCTGAATCGCGAATAACTCTTGCTCAAGCAAGTATTTATCTTGCTAAAGCAAAAAAATCTAATGAAGCAATCATAGCTATAGACACTGCGATGAATGATATAGAGCATAAAGGCTTAAATTATCCACCACCAAATCATCTAAAAGATAGCCATTATAAAGATGCCCAAAAGTATGGTTTTGGAGTGGATTATATCTATACGCATTCAAATCCAAATGCTGACCAGCAATTTTTGCCGGACGAAATAAAGAATAAAAAATACTGCCAAGATTAATACATATGAATTCAAAATCTAGCCTATATCTCTATAAATTTTATACTAATAAGTGTGCCAATATATTACTGCCAGCAAACCTTTCTTTTTTTATACTTAGATCGTTTCTTTTCTTTTCTCTGTAGCTTATTCAAGGCATCCTGAGCATCTGGAGCTAATCCACTAACGCCTTGATCATGGGTATCCACATCATAATCTTCGAATAACATTTCAGAATTCCAATTGTTCTTGAAATTACCCACTGTTTTTCAACTCCTATAGATCTAAATTATTAAACATTTATATTATAATAAACGTACGGTTCTTGGATTTCTTTAACCTAAATCGCCCAAATTTTAACAAATATATACCAACTCGAAAATGCTTTAGAGATGACCGTAATTCAATGTTTATAGCAATAAAGCTTTTAATAAACCAATTTATAACTAACATCATCAGGCTGTTTTGACAAAAAAATTGGAAAAAATAATAATTACTTTTTCCAAAAATAAACCTGCCATTAGGCAGGATGCGATCGGCTAAGATATACCATATGCTCTCTCTTTGTTACTTACTATATTATGCTTTCAAGATTTTTGTACTATTACTCATTAGGATAAAAAATAGTTATACTTAAGAGCAATATTTATAAACTCGAAAATTCATTTATTAAAACACTATTCAGCCTAAATATTCCAAATCAATGCACTCTACAATAACATTTAGCAAATTTTCATTACTAAAATCTATCGAAGGAATACATCCTAACACTTTAATTCCAGATAAATCTTCAATTATTCCAGGTGCAGTTTTAATCGCTATATCATCTGTAGCTTGAGGATAGTTTGATACTATAAGCCCTAAAACTCTAATATTATATTGTTTTGCGGCATTAATTGTTAATAATGTATGGTTTATGGTACCCAAGTTAGGCCTAGCCACAATGAGCAATGGGACATTTATTTTTTTTATCAAATCAATGACCAGGGAATCTCTATAAATAGGTGCCATTATACCCCCTGCACCTTCTATAAGCACAACATCATGTTGACTAGCCAAAGTACTATAATCCTTCAGAATTTTATCTGTACTAATTTTAACATTCTCTAATTCAGCAGCAAGAGAAGGGGCTACAGGATGTTTTAAATTATAAGTAGCCAGCGTACTAACGTTTGGGTTTATTTTTTCTACAAATTTAAGGTCTGGCGCAACTAACTTTCCTTGCTCGGTTTCTGCACCGCTCTGAACAGGTTTAAATACTGCTGTTTTTTTTCCTTTATTTTGAAAATAAGCTGCAAGCCCTGCAGTAACAACTGTTTTTCCGACATCAGTATCTGTACCTGTAATAAATATATTCATTAGCTAATTACCTCCACTCCTATATTCAATTCAGCTTTTTTATTCATTACTTAGTATAGCTTAAACAATTAGATGTAGGATCTATAATCAAATTCAAAAAATTGATCCCTGTTCAATACAGAGATCAATTTTATTTATTAAATTCTTGAAGTTATAAACTTAATTAAAACGCATAGCCTACATTTTGTTGGTTAGTATTAAAACCGCCAAGGTTTTGATTAAATTGGATTGGACTAGCTTGCGGTGCCATAATTCCAATACCTAAAATATTAGGCTGTGTCTGTGGCTGAGGTGCTATACCCGGCTGCATATTTATACCAATGTTCAAGCCTGGTATTTGACCTGGCAATTGGTTTGGCAATTGACCTAAAGCTTGACCTTGAGTACCTGTTTGACCTGGTAGTTGTTGAGCAGTATTAAAGCCGCTTTGAAATCCGTTTTGAAATCCTTTCTGATAGCCTTTTACAAATCCCATACCAGGACCTTTACCGGGAATACCTGACCCATTACCTGGAATGAATCCACCGCCATTTGGACATTGTTGACCTTGATTAGGCTGAGCACCATTCATCTTATTAGCTATTGCTAAACCAGTCTTTAAACCCTTCATAAATGCAGGCCCCGGCATACCTTTACCTGGAGCGCCATGGGTATGACCCGGCTTACCCGGACCATGATGATGAGGAGCTTTGCCTTTATTATTTAAAAGTTGCATCAATAATTTTTGTATTCCACCTTTAGGCAACCCTTTAGCCTTTGCTGAAGCTGGTCCTCCAATATTAATATTTAAAGCATTTGCTGCGGTTGCTTTTGCTGTGGGTTTTTGACTGGCACGTTTCTTTTTTTGCATTATTGCTAATTTTATTAGCGGTCTCAACTGTGAAACATTATTCATTTTGGTACTCTCCTCCTTGTGAATCTCTTCTCTAGCGTTTATGTGCAATATTTATCAGTATCTCTAACAAATAAGAGAATCTAAGCAATAAACAAATGTGTGCAATATATTTATATGCTTGTTTATTAACTCGCAATGAATTTTAATATTCAGTGGATATACAACTTTAATACTTTGTTAACTATGACTCTCTTATTATTATAAAAACAAAATCATTTTGTAAATTGCTCTTATTTAAATCTTTTTTCAATTTTAAATATAATTTATCTACTCAATAGCAAAAAGACTGCTTCTCTTATTCGAGAAGCAGTCTTTTTGCTATTTTAATAATTGAGTATATTGATTATATAAAATTACCGTTATACTCATCAAACTTAAAGTCTGGTGCTTGTTTTTTGGGAGTTGTGTTCTTTGGCAAATTCCCCTCTAACTTTGGAATTATAAATATAAGTTTATTATTTTCAATTATTTTTTTTACATTGTTTGCGTCAACTTTACTTGGCAGGCTAAATGACTTATAAAAGCTTGAAGAGTTATAATAATTCTCTTGTCCTCTATTTTCGTACTTAGCGGAAATAGTAACTGTGTTATTTTTTAATTCGAAATTTACATTTTTTTCATCGTTACCAAACTTTTTTAAATCCAAAGTTATTTTATACTCTTTCTCGGTTTCTTCTGTTTTAACAGAAGAAAAGTTAGAGCTTCCAAAAGGCTGCTGTTTATAAAGCTTGCGCTGAAGGTTTCTTGATTCATTAAAAAATTCTCTAACTTGTTTATCAAACAAGTCAAACATCTCATTGACATCGTTATTGTCAATGTATGGATATCTCTCTACTAATAATATTTTATCATTGCTTGCAGAATAAGAAGCTGGTGCCAATCTTATAATACCGCCAAACATTAAAAAAATAAAAAGAATCATTAAAAAAGTATTTTTTTTCTTATCTTTCATTTCCCTAATCCTCAATATGCAGATCAATTAAACTAAAACTTTGTCTTATTTAACTAATAATTATATTCTATCAAAAGTATTTTTTAAAAGAAATCTAGTATTCTTGTTACTCTTGCTAACGCTAAAATACTTTTGAGGTTATTTAATCTTTATAAATAGGCAAAATAGTTTCAAGGCTAACGTTACTCTTTTGAAAGTCTATTTTAAGAAAAGCACCATTTATAACTTCATACGTTGAAAATGCTGATTTTCTTATAGATTTAGGCTTTTCAAACACTTTATCCCTTGCCGGTACTTCTACTATTACAGCTTTACCTTGCTTAAACTGCAAATAATAATTTTGATTTTTTCTTACTGCGTCAATAAGATAAAAGCCTTGTGGTATTAATGTTTTTCCATAATATAGCGTAAACGGTAATCTTAACAGTGGCAATTTGGACTTTGGCATAGGTTTTGGTCCGGTTATTACCTTAGTTTTATGAATTTTGTTCTTTGCAGCATCAAAATTCTTATCTTTTTTAAATTTTTTCTTTTTCCATATTTGGTACCATCTTTTTTTTGATTTTTTACTTTTCCGGCTTTTTTTGCCTTTATGCTCTTTGATGGTTTTTATTGCGTTTTGCACTTCTTCTTCTGAGACAGTCTTGCCATATTCATAATCATCATAATCTTTAACCATACTGTCCCAACTACCGTAATCCTGGGAGTAGGCAGGCAAATAGACAGTAAAAATAAAGATAAATATTAAGATTTTTTTTATTATTTTAAACATCGCTCTATGTATATACTAAAGAAGTAGTTAAATTCTACTAAATATAAGTTATAATATATTAACATAATACTTATTATTTAAATATTTTTCCACTATATTAATTTAGTTGAGTAGCATTTCAAGTAAAATGATTGCTATCACTTAGGTCCAAAATGTAAACGCATATTAGAAAGTATATTACTTCAGGAGTAATTTTTTAATGCAAATATTTATCACCATCGTCGTAGCATTTGCTCTAATAACACTACTAATCTATTTGCTTTATAAAGATGTGCTTACTTCTCGCTCAAACAAAGCTAAAAAAAACAAAAGCATTAGCACAGGTACAACTAACAATAAGTCTAAATTTATCAAGCCCAACACCAGCACAAGTGAGTATATGTACCATACAGGAAATCTTGACGAAGCAATAACAATACAAGAGCGCAATATAACAAATAATCCAAATGATTTAAAATCACTTTTTGTGCTTGGAGAACTATATTTGCAAAATTGTCAATATAAAAAAGCAAAAGATCAATTTATAAAAATATTAAAAGTTTCGGGTGAACATCCCGACACCAGGTACAAACTGGCTGAATGCTATGAAAAAATGGAAAAATTTGATAAGGCTATTAGAGAATTACAACTTATTTTAGAAAAAAAGCCAGACTACATTAGTGCCAGATTGAAACTTAGCGAACTGTACAAAAAAACAAATCGTTTAGCACAAGCCATAACTGAAATAAAAAAAATACTGCTTGCACAGGACGATAACATAGAACTAAGAAAAGAGCTGGCAAATCTTTATTTACTAAATAGAAATTACCGCCAAGCCACAGACGAATTTGAAAAAATTTTCTTGCAGTGCCCTGATGATATTAATACCATAGCAAGATTAACTGAACTTTATATTTTCTTGAATAATCCTGAAAAAGCTATAGGTTTAAATAAAATATTACTAAAACATGATCCGGACAATATTAAAGCTAAAAATAGTCTCGCAGATGCATTCTTAGGTATAAATAAGCCGGATATGGCACTGTTAATTTTTAAAGAGTTAGAAGAAAAAAATCCAGATTCTAAAGACCTAAAGAAAAAAATCATTTCTAGTTATATTCAACTAGGGGATTATAAAAATGCAATAAACGAATGCTTAGACTTTTTACAAATTAAACCAGACTGCAGCGATATAAAAGAAATGCTTATAGATGTCTATGAAAAAAATAAAATGTTTAAAGAAGCCGTAGAGACTGCAAAAAATTTATCATACGAAGCTAAAAATGATAAAGAAGTTGAATATTATAATAGCTTAAGAAGCTCTGCATTATGCAATTGGGGTGCTCATTATTATTACCTAAGTTCATACCAGAAAGCTCTTAATAAATTTATTGAAGCTCTACATTATGATGATAAAAATCCAGATATTTACTTTAATATAGGTAAAACAAATCACGCAGTAAAAAATTATGACGATGCTATATCTTATTTTCTAAGAGCAATAAGCCTTTCTCCCAAGGACTCTGAGTTATACCTTTATTTAGGGCACGTCTATGATGAAATCGGAGAAGAAAATATGGCTTTAAAATACTATCTTGAAGCTGTAGATAAAGATAATGAAAGCGAAAGAGCTCATATTTCAGTTGGAATTTCTTTTGCAACAAAAAGATGGACAGATAAAGCAATTAAAGAATTTCTGATAGCCTTAGAAATAAATCCTAATAACCCTGAAGCTCATTACAACCTAGGATTAGCATATGATAACAGCAAAGATTATGAGAAAGCAAAAAGTGAATATATGAAAACCATTTCTTTAGATGCAAACCATAAAGAAGCCGAAAACAATTTACAAATTATTTTAGAAATGGAACGCGCTCACAAGGCTTTTTAAAGACGAAAAAAATAATCTGGCTTTATATTGAGCTAGATTATTTTTATATTAGATATTTTTTAGCTTGTTTTAATTCACCGATATTATGCTTTTGCTTTTTAAGCTTCTTGTTGCTTTTGCAAGGTCTTTTATGTCTTTAGCACTATTATTATCTTCTGCTAATTTGTTATCAATAGCAGCTCTTACATTCATTTCATTTTTCTTTTTTTGGATTTTTTCACCTGTTCTATGAATGCTCGTAGGCAATGTAAGGAGAGGAAGCGCTGCTGCTGCTGCCCCAATACCTACTCTCTTGCCGATGCCTTTTAGACCTTCTAAGCCTGGGACTTTTGATGATGCTACAGTTGATGATATAAACGCAACAGCTCCTAGAACACCTGATGCCAATGCTGTCTTTAATGCAGTATTATAATATTCAATACCAGGCTTTACGTTTTTATTTGTTTGAGATTTTTGATTTTTAGAAGATAAACTTATAACATCACCATTTTCATTAGCTATGCCATCTTTAGGTAATAAATTAATGTGTGTTTGAGTTAGTTTAAATTTAATTCTTGTATTTGGGCTATTCTCATTTGCGCCAGCCTGATCATTGCCAGTAAATCCTTGCTTTTGCTGAGTAGCTTGCTGTTTTTGTGATCGCTGGATGCTCATTTGTGGGCTTATGCCAATATTATGAGACCTCATTAGGTTTTCTCCCTTCAAGTATTTGATTGTTTTTATCATTAATTTTAAGATTAAGTTAATATTACTAACCTGAAAAGAATATTAGCACACTTTTAAAAATAAATAAATAAAATTTTAAAACTTGTTAAGCATTAAACTCTTTCTCAATAGTATTTTTAATATTTTTGCGGCTAAAAGCTGATGCATTCAATTAAGTTAAATTGAGTGCATCAGCTTTTAAAGTTGTTATAATAAACTCAATCCTATCTTTTATTTCCACTATTCCACCTAAGATCAACAGCTGATGTTCGCTGGTGTACATTTTGACTTGCGTTGAAAAGATTAAGACCAACTGCAGTTAATAAAGAGGCAAAAAAGCCAATAGTTTGTGAGGTTGGATTAGTAAGTTTAGCTGCGATAGTAGGCAAGCTACCTGCCTTATTTTTTACACATTGATTAATAGTACACATTAAGCCTTTAGTCATAAAGCCAGCTATCAATCCATAGATTCCACCTGCTATGCTAGCCCAAGTATATTCACCAAACCTAATTCCAAACTTCTTAAACCCTGATATTGTATTTCTAATATGTTGTATTGAACCTTCTTTTTTTCTTAATGGTGGTGGTGCATAAGTTGCGATACTGTCTTCGGGATAAAAATTATCACGCATTGGGCGTGCACTCACTGATGCATAAGACTGCTGCATCGGATAAATACCAGTATTAAACTTAGCAAAATCTGCACCTTTAAAACTTGCTTGATTGATATTCAAATTTTGAATACTACTACTTCCCATTATTCCCCTTTTATCTTTTTATTCCATATATATAAAAAAAAATAATGTTAACAATTTGCCTATTTATTAATAAATATTAATACAAAAATATTCTTCTTTGCTAAAATTATATAGTAAACAAAGTAGATTAAGATTTTACAGTTTAACTTGGTATAAACATCTGATTTTTTATATTTTGATTTGAATTACTATGTTGTTTATAATATATTTGTACCGGTTATTCTGCCAAAGGACCTTCTGAAAAGAGATGAAAAAAATAAATGAACCTAAAAATAAATTTTCTTTAAATATTGATGAATATATAAAAAAATCCGTACACTTTATAGGTATTGGTGGAATAGGCATGAGTGCACTAGCCAAATATTTATTGGAGCAAAATTATAGTGTTAGCGGCTCAGATTTAAAAGAATCTAAAATAACAAATGAATTAAAAGCAATGGGTGCCAATGTATATACTAATCAGCAAGCTGATAATGTAGATAATGTGGCACTTGTTATCGTCAGCACGGCCATAACTGATGATAATCCCGAATATATTGAAGCAGTCAATAGAAGGTTGCCAATATTACACAGGTCGCAACTCTTAAATATGCTTATGAATAGAGAAGTGTCAGGACTAAATATAAATCAAATAGGCGTTGCCGGGACTCATGGAAAGACAACAACCTCTGGGATGATAGTTCATATTCTTCATAACTCACAACGTGATCCATCGTTTGTTGTCGGTGGAATGATGCCGGAGCTAAGTACAAACTCAAAGTACGGTAAAGGTGACTTTTTTGTGGCAGAGCTTGATGAAAGCGATGGAACAATTGTTAATTATTCGCCAAATATTAGCATAGTTACAAACTTAGAGCTTGACCACGTTGATCATTATCAAGGTGGCTTTGAAGAAGTACTTGAAACTTTCAAAAAATTTATATTAAATCACCCACCAAAAAGCAAAACCGTACTAAACATTGACTGCCCCGGATCAACAAGGCTTGTGCAGGAGTTAGGATTAAATGATAAATTTATTTTTTACAGCACCAAGTCTTATTCAGAAGCAATTAATTATACTGTAAAATGTATAGAAATTAATGGGTTTAATTCGTCATTCGAGTTATACAAATTAGGCACCAAACTAGGGCGGGTAACATTAAGCATACCCGGAATACATAATATATCCAATGCAACTGCTGCAATTGCAGCAGTTATGGAATCTGGAGTAAGCTTTGCAAAGGCAGCTTATACAATTTCATCATTTACAGGAATGGGCAGAAGGTTCCAAAAGCTAGGAGAGGTCAAAGGTGCAACAATAGTAGATGATTACGCACATCATCCAAGCGAAATTTTATCAACTTTACAGGCAACTAAATCAGTAAAAGAAACATTAAACAAAGGTAAAATCGTTGCAATCTTTCAGCCACACAGATATTCAAGGTTCCAAAACTTATGGGATGAATTTAAAAAAAGTTTTAAGCTAGCTGATAAGCTTATAGTTTGTGATGTTTACCCTGCCGGAGAATCACCGATTGAAAATGCATCTTCTGCTGACTTTATTAGGGATATTATTCATAACGATGCTACCTACGTACCAGGCTCAATAGACGCTATCACAGAAACAATTTATAATGAAATAGAGCATGATGATATTGTTTTAACACTAGGGGCAGGGGATATAACACGCCTGGGCAAAAACCTTCTAGAGAGGACGGGAGATTAAAAGTTATTTATGGCAAATGATATAATAACAAAATCACCAAAAGACTATTATTTAACAAATCATACCACCTTAAAAATCGGGGGAAAAGCAGAATATGCTTATTTTCCTTCTAATATAGAAGAACTTTGCGACGTAAAAAATTATCTAAAATCTATAAACAAAGAAATGCATATACTGGGTTATGGCTCAAATGTTTTAATCTCTTCTAAAGGGGTGGACGGCGGTGTTATATTTACGAATAACCTTAATGAATTTGAATTCTTAGAAGATAAAAAAGTAAAATGCTACAGTGGTGTAAAGTCAGCTACATTAGCAAGAGCTTTGGCTAAAGAAAGTTTAGCAGGTTTAGAATTTTTAATTGGCATACCGGGAACTATTGGCGGTGCAGTTACAATGAACTCATCCGCACATGGTCACGCCATAAAAGACACAATAGAGTCAGTAGAATTTTTTGACTTTGAAACATCTAACATTATAGAACTAAATAAATCTGAGTTAAATTTGGCCTATAGAAGCTCTTTTGTTGAAACAGGAAAACATTTTGTTATTAGCGCAACCTTTAAGCTAGAAGGTGGTAACGCAGATGAACTTTTGAAAAACATGGAGTTTTTTATAGAATACAGAAAAAAACATCATCCACCGTTAACCGAACCAAACGCAGGCAGCACATTCAGAAACCCGGCAGAAGGCGTATATGTTGGTAAACTCCTCGATGAATTAGGCGCAAAAGGATGGAAAGAAGGAGGGGCTACAATATCAGATAAGCACGCCAATTTTATAATAAATTCTTGCAATGCTACATCTACAGACGTACTAAAATTAATGCATAAAATGCAATCCTTGGTTAAAGCAAAATATTCTTACAAGCTTAAGCCGGAAATTAAGTGTATTGGTTATTTAACAAAAGAAGAAGAGGAAATATGGCAGGAATTAACGTCGAATTAAAAGTTCCGGTTGATAGAAAAATAGGGGTATTATGTGGCGGATTATCAAATGAAAGAGATGTATCCCTGAGGTCTGGAAAAAATTGTTTAGAGGCATTAAAAAGGCTTGGTTATCAAAATGCAGAATTAGTAGATGTTGACAGAAATATTGCTGAAACATTAAAACAAAAAAATATAGAAATAGCATACATTGCACTTCATGGTAAATATGGAGAAGATGGCTGCATTCAGGGTTTGTTAGAAATTTTAGGTATACCTTACACTGGCAGTGGAGTACAAGCAAGCTCAGTAGCTATGGATAAAGCTGTAACAAAAAACATTCTAAAAACATACAAAATTCCAGTAATAGACTCAATTACCGTATATTTATCAAAAGATTTATGTAACTTTAATTCGAACCTAGATTATCCTGTTATGGTTAAGCCCTTAAGTGAAGGATCTAGCATAGGTATGACAAAAGTAAATCAACCTCAAGATCTGATCGAAGCTGTAGATGAAGCTGCTAAATTTAAAACAGGTGTAATGATTGAAAAATATATAAATGGTAAATCTCTTACTGTAGGGGTGCTAGACTTACCAAATGATACCATCGCAACTCCAATACTGGAATTTAAAACTAAAACTGAATGGTATGATTATGAAGCCAAATATACAGAAGGTATGACTCAGTTTATTTTACCGGCAGAAATCAATGATAATTTAACAAAAAATATACAAAACTTATCAATTGACGTTCATAAAATAATTGGTGCAAAAGGCATGAGCAGAGTTGACTTTATTATTGATGAAAATAACAATCCATTTGTTATAGAAATAAACACAATACCAGGAATGACAGATCTAAGCGACCTGCCGGCACAAGCAAACAGCATGGGCATCAGCTATGACAATCTGGTAGCAATCATTTTAAATAGTTCTTTGCTAAAACAAAAAAATAGTGGAATGCTAAGCTCTGATGTTTCCAAATAAACTTATGCTAATCATAAAAATACTTTTCAAAATTTTGTTGTTATAATATATAATTAAATTATAGTTATCATATCTTTTTGCTATTAAAAACTATAATATTTGAATTATTGGAGAGTGCAGGCTTGAAAAAACGTAATACCAAACATAGTAATAATATATCTATTAACCTGAGTGGGCATCAGAGAAAACTAAGGTATTTGCGTTTAAAAAGAAGGCTAAGAAAGTGGCAAATAGCACTTGCCAGGTCTAGAGTATTAGTAAGGATCCTTGGTGTTCTTTTGCTGGCATGGGCTATTATGAAGCTATCAACCCTGCAGGCATGGTATTTGAGTGAAAATATATTTAAGGCATACCCTAATAGCAGCCTTCAAATTGAAGGCAACCAAATAGTCTCAGAACAACAGATTGTAAAGGAATTGCAGGATATAAACTTGCCTGATAAGCCCTTATACTTGCTGGACACTAAACCAATAAAAGAAAGACTTAAGTCACTTGCACCAGTAAAAAAAGTTTTCATTCGCAGATATTGGGCCCCGGCAAGGCTAAAAATAGTTATAGACGAAAAAATACCACTTATTGGAATAAAGCCAAAACCAAAAGCAAATTATATTGCTGTTTTTACCAATGATGCCAGCATTATAGACAAAAAATATTTACCTTTGAATTATAAGGGTAGGATTATAACATTATTAACCTACGCAGACTATAAAAAATGGACATCCAAACACATCAGGCTTATTTATATAATAGCAAGAAGCTTGGAGCTATATTCAAGCCAAAGGTTGCTGTATCTTGATACAAGAGATTATGATGACTGTTATGCACAGCTAAAGCATATAAAACTTCGTTTGGGTCCCATTGATTCTAAAACTACAAAAAAAATAGAGCAACTTACCCCGGAAGTTATTGAACAAGCAATGGAAATCAAAAATGAGGTTGAATATGTTGACCTACGCTGGGATGATTCTTTAGCAATAAAAATAAAAGATAAAAACAAAAAGAAAAAGAAAAAATAAAATAACTATTTTTAGTTTAAATACAAAAAACCTATTACCAACAATCTCTAGTAATAGGTTTTTATTTATAAATCTAAATTTGCAGAAAAATCAGTAACTATGACTTAGAGTATTCTGCATCTATTACATCTTCTTCTGATGAAGATTCAGTTTTTGGCTCTTCAGTTCCATGTTCTCCACCTTCATCACCGGCAGCTTCACCTTCACCACCAGCTTGCTGATATGCAGCAGAAGATATTGCAAACATTGTTTCTTGTAATTGCTCACTGAGCGTCTTGATTTGATCAATATCTGCATTTTCATCAATAGATTTTGATAGCACATCTTTTTGCTCTTCAAGTTTTTTCTTGTCATCATCAGACATTTTACCTTCTAAGTCCTTAACAAGACGCGCAGAAGCGTGAATTAAACTATTTGCATTATTTCTAATTTCAACTTCTTCTTTTTTCTTTTTATCTTCTTCAGAATGAGATTCAGCTTCGTGAACCATTTTATCAATTTCATCACTGTTAAGATTAGAAGTTCCTGTGATAGTAATTTTCTGCTCTTTATTAGTAGCTTTGTCTAAAGCTTTTACATTTACAATACCGTTAGCATCAATATCAAAAGAAACTTCAATCTGAGGAAGACCTCTTGGAGCAGGTGGAATTCCATCAAGTCTAAACATACCTAAAGACTTATTATCTCTAGCCATTGGTCTTTCACCTTGCAATACTTGAATATCTACAGCTGTCTGTTTGTCATCAGCAGTTGAAAACACCTGGCTTTTCGTAACAGGTACAGTTGTATTTCTTGGAACTAAAGGTGTCATTACACCTCCAAGTGTCTCGATTCCAAGAGTAAGAGGTGTTACATCAAGAAGAACTATATCTTTAATTTCACCCGCTAATATACCAGCTTGAACAGCGGCACCAACTGCAACAACTTCATCAGGGTTAACAGATTGGTTTGGAGCTTTGCCGGCAATATCTTTAACTAGTTGTTGTACCGCAGGAATCCTTGTTGAACCACCAACTAAAACAACTTCATCAACTTCTCCACTTGTTAGCTTAGCATCTTCTAATGCTCTGCGCACAGGTGTCTTACATCTTTCTAAAAGATCATAGCTTAATTCTTCAAACTTTGCCCTTGATAATGTTACGTCAAGGTGTTTTGGTCCATTTGCATCAGCAGTAAGGAATGGAAGATTTATGTTTGTTTCAATTACAGTTGATAACTCACATTTAGCTTTTTCAGCTGCTTCTTTTAGCCTTTGCATTGCTTGTTTATCATTGCGAAGATCAATACCTTCTTGCTTTTTAAATTCTTCACATAACCAGTTCATAACTTTTTCATCAAAGTCATCGCCGCCAAGACGAGTATCACCGCTTGTTGATAATACTTCAAATACACCATCGCCAACTTCTAAAATACTAACGTCAAAAGTACCACCACCCAAGTCAAATACTAATACTTTTTCGTTTGATTTTTTTTCTAGGCCATAAGCTAAAGCAGCTGCCGTTGGCTCGTTAACTATTCTAAGAACATCAAGTCCTGCAATTTTTCCGGCATCTTTTGTTGCCTGTCTTTGACTATCGTTAAAATATGCTGGAACAGTAATAACTGCTGATGTAACCTTTTCACCTAAATAAGTAGATGCATCATCAGCAAGTTTTCTTAAGATCATTGCGCTAATTTCTTGTGGAGTGTAATCTTTACCGTCAATGTTGACTTTATAATCTGTACCCATATGGCGCTTAATACTTACAATTGTTCTTTCTGGATTTAGAATAGCTTGTCTTTTTGCTAATTGACCTACTAATCTTTCTCCAGTCTTGCCAAATGCAACAATGGAAGGTGTTGTTCTACTTCCTTCTGCATTAGCAATTACAGTGGATTTACCACCCTCCATAACTGAAACAACAGAGTTTGTTGTTCCTAAATCTATTCCTATTGTTTTACCCATTTTTACTATTCTCCCTTTGTCGAATTATTAAAAATTTACACTATGTCTTAAAAGCTTTTTAATATATATGATAGTTTATATAACTATCGTAAAAGTTATCTTAAACTATTGAATTATTAATTACTTTTTTAAGATTGATATAATATATTTATAGCAGCAAAAAAGAAAAAAACTTAATTTCTAAAGAAAAATTTAATTTTTCACATGTTTTTATCTAAGTAACAGAACAACTGGAAAAACAGTTTTTTAGAAATAAATTCCTACTTTTAACAGTTAAAAATTATCGAGGTTTTGATTTATGGATGTTGCGTATAATGGTAATTATGCAGGACACAGAAAAGATATAATAAGAAAACAATTTATTGAAATTTGGAATGATTTTTATATGTATGCTGTGAACCTGAGCGGAAATTGGCAAGCGTCACAAGATATTTATTATACAATCATACTCCCAACAGCTTGTAGCAATCCTAAATTATTTGCAAAATGGACATATGATTTGGTTAAAACATCAGAAGTAAAGATTAGGAAAAAGTCTACATTTTTAAATTCTATAAAAAAGCTAATGAATACAACACCCGGCAAAGATAATATTAATAAAATAATGACAGAAATCTTTATTGCAGGCTTGGACAAACCTATTTATGCAAGGAATGCTCTTAATAACGTAAAAAAACAACAAATAAATTAAAATTAATTTATACATTATACATAAATTAAAACACCTAAAAATGTTTTTTTATAAAACTATTATCTTTCTCAAGCTAATTAAAAATTAAAAAATAAAATAAAATGTATTTGACTTTTACTACTCGCTCAATTCGGGTTCATTTATAACTTTCTTTATTTATATTTCTTATCAAGCAATCCAATAAACAGAAATAAAAATAAAAATAAAATATTAATAATAGCTACAAATGAAGAATATGTAAAGTTAGAATAAATTTTACAAAAAAAACATAAAATTAGTATTGATTTTTTTACATTTTTACGCGATAAATAAAAATGTAATTAAATGAGTACTTTACTATTGAATTTTAAGGGTAATTATGATTGAGCAGAGTAAAAAGAAAAGGGGTCCAAAGAAAAAAGAAGGCTTTAGGCAAGAACTTAGAGTGACTCCGGTCGTTGAACAAGCGTTCAACCATCTAAAAAATAAGTATGAATTAAAAAACAATTCTGAAGCCTTAAATAAGATTGCACAACTATTTTTTGAGGAAGTTGCTCAAAACTAAAGTTAAACATGCACAAAAACAGCCGGCTAAAAAAAGCCGGCTGTTTTTGTTTATACAACCATGAGCGGTGTATTATATAAAAATACGCTAGACAGGTTTTTACATAATATACCGCTCATGCAAACACAATACGAGTTTTAAAAAACTTTACTTGACAGTTCTTACACTCCTCTTATTTATTTTTCTAGTCAATCAAACGTGCTTAAGCTAATCATAAGTAGCCTATTCTATCAAAATTTAATTAGTGTTTAATCTAAATGACCTAAGCAAACGTTTTAAATGACTTCTCTACGTTTTTATCCGTGATTTTCTTGATACCGTCAAATTCAGTTTGTGAAATTTTATGTTGGGTTTCCAAGTTTTTCTGTTGTATCTCTAACTGTCTATCCATCCTTCTTAACTGGTTAGCTTGTTGAGGATAGTTGTTAGAAGCCTGCTGCGCTTGAAAGGCTAAAGCAGTTCGCCTTTGACTTATCATTTGTATTGCATACTCTAAGTCAGTTTTTCTTGCGATTAACATCATTAATCGCGCTTGACTGCCGACTAAACCCATATCGTTAAGTCCCCCGATGCTCTCTCATTTTATCTGTTAAAAAACTCTATAGTATTACTGGTATAATTCGATATAAACTTAAAAAGGTTAGCTTTCAGTCTTTATCTCTTTCAACAGATAAAATCCAAAATAAATTCATCGATTTTATCTGACAAGATTGAAATAAATCAAAAAAGTTTATTTTTTTAAATTTATCTATTTAAACTGGTATAATCTAAAATAAATTAGTAAAATTTATTTTTTAAAGATTCATCTCTCTTAACTGGTAAGTCTGAAATAAACTCAAATTGTTTATTTTTTAAAATTTATCTCTCTTATTATATTAAACGATTCAGGCTCTTAAAAATTGCCTAAATTTTTTAAAATTTAAAAATTATTTTTTTCACAAATAAAAAGTCAATATTTCTTCATCACAATATACTATCCCCGGAGGGATATAAAACCCCATAGCCTTAATAAATTACGCCATCATTTTAATTGCCCTTATTCTGACTTTTAGAGGCAACCTTAATAGTTACGTCATTTATTAATTATATAAACATTTTCACCCATTAAACCTTTATTATACTTTCACCACTCTCGCAAATTTGTGCAAGTGCAAATAATTAATACAATAGCCATCTTACCCGGCTAAATTTTAATCATAAATTGGCAAAGAATGATATATATAATAATACTTTAATTTTATACCTTCAAATCTACCTAATTTTACCTTTTTAATAGTTTTTTGTTATACACCTCTGCATTTATACTTGCATATTCATAGTCTAAAATTAACTTTCAAGCTGTATGCTATTATCCAAATGTCTTGAATGATAAGTCAATGTTTTTGTCTACAAGCTTTTTAATGCCATCATATTCTGTGATTACAATCTTATGTTGAGTTTCTAAATTCTTTTGTTGTATCTCTAGATCTCTATCCATAATTCTTAACTGATTAGCTAATTGAGGATAACTGTTTGCAGCTGCCGTAGACTGAAACGCTAAAGCAGTTCGCCTTTGACTTATCATTTGAATTACAAACTCCAAGTCTGTTTTTCTAGAGAGCAACATCATTAAACGCGCTTGACTAGCGACTAATCCCATAGTAGATCCCCCTTTTATATACCTTTATACCTTTTGATTACCTTTATTTTTCACCTTATAAGCCTAGTAATTAACCAATTACCAATCCTTTAACGAAATATATACAAGCCATCAGTTACATTTAAAGTTACTCATTTCAGGATAATAACACGCTTGAATCACCTAAAAAGTATTTTGGCGTTAATATACTTTCATCTTCATCGCTATTTATAACTGCTCATCAATTCAATTTCAGATTACTCGTTTCAGAGATTTGTTTACTTAACTAGTTTTAACACTATTAAATAATCTGAAAACTATTTTAGAGTTAGCATAATATTTTTCGTTCAATACCATATTTTTTATACCTATTTAAAATACAATATCAAACTATTTTTGTAAGACCTTTAAATTTACCTTTTTTGACCTTTTAATTTACCTTTAATATACCTTATTATCTCTATTATTATAAAAACATGAAGCACCTTTAAATTGCTAAATTAAAATCATTATACTTAACATTTATTAATGAGAATATTAAGCTATAGCAATACAGCTAATACTAATGATCTATAGTATTTATAAAATACTTTTCAGATTATTCAATCCGGTTATAAGAGCAAGTATAAATATTAGATAAAAAGCTAGAAGTTTATTTTTTTAACTTATACTTTTATAATAGAATACCCTAATATAAGCAAAGCTATAAATTAAGCAAATGTCTTAAATGACTTCTCGATGTTTTTATCAATAAGCTTCTTTATACCGTCGTATTCAGTTTGTACAATTTTATGCTGTGTCTCTAAATTCTTTTGTTGTATTTCCAGTTCTCTATCCATTATTCTTAGTTGATTAGCAATTTGCGGATAACTATTAGCCGCAGCTTGAGCCTGAAAGGCTAAAACTGTTCTTCTTTGACTAATCATTTGGATCGCATATTCTAAGTCAGTTTTTCTTGCAATCAACATCATCAGACGAGCTTGACTAGCAACTAATCCCATTTTGTAAACTCCCTTAGATTAGAATAAGTAAATAATATGTTTTATGGCTTTATCCAGTAAAAAACTATGATAAACACCGTCATTACACTGCTTGAGAGCATATAATGATAAATATAGATTTCTTAAAATTTAAAACTATCTTTGTTTACTCTAACAGTAAACAAAATAGGCTTTTCTCTCTTTAAGTTCAATACTAGCTATACTATATTTTATAATTTATATTATATAAAATATTATTAAAGCTAAATACTTATAAAAAATTGTTGAGTTTAATTAGTTAAGTTTAACGCTCCTTTTAAAATAAATGCCTGTTACTTATACATTGTCCACTAATACCATTTTTGTTTTGTGTAGGGTTTAAAGCCCTGCTGTATATATATAAAAAATATATAAGCAATAAAATTGCTTTTAAAAAGCAATTTTATTAAATAATATTAAGTTTTAAAAAATAAAAACCTTTACATACCCAGACTTAAGCACTTTGGGATAAAGTTAGCAAAAAAATATATAAAGGAAAATAATTCTCCTGTATATATAAGTTAATTAAAACAATATACAACAACATACTACTAAAATAAATTCATTTATATATAAACTTCAAGCTCATTAATAGACTTAAAGTTTACTCAAATTTTAACTCATTTAATACACTACTCTTCAGTTAAATTTCAGATTACTCTTTTCAGAGATTACTATATGTTATTCACTTTACACGTTTAAATAATCTGAAAAATATCTTAGAGTTAGTATAATTAAAATTTGATGCCACTTATACCATATATTAGTATTTTACAGTCATATGTAACAACTAAATACTTGTATTTTTTATCTTAATACTTATACTTTTAACTTATACTACCGTTTACACCTAGTAAAATTAACTTGGCTTAGTATTAACCAAAGAGTCCTTTGAATGCTAAATCGACTTCTTTGTCTACTAATTTCTTGATAGTCTCAAGATATGTTTGTAAGATCTTGAGTATAGTTTCTAACATTTTTTGAGCTTGTTCTAATTGCTGATCTTGTTGCTTCAACCCTGCATCCGGTGCACCGTCGCCCTGTAGTCCCATCTGCTCAGCCAATTTTGACCTTTGAAATGTAATCTGTTGCAGTTTGAACTCTGTGTCTGTCTTTTTTCGTAGGGTTGTCATATGGGTACTTTTTGATACCGCTAATCCCATCTTAAATATCTCCCATAGGTAAAGTAATACACACTTGATTTACGTTTAATATTAAATTGAACCAATAATCCAACTGACAAATCCACCTTGATCATCGGAATTATTTTCATTGTCATTACTATACATAGCAATAACAATGTTCAATCCATTTTAAATATAAATCTAATTTAATGAGACATTTCAATAATTCAAAGAATTTAATCTACTACTTACTAATTAATTGCGATAAGCTTGATATTCATTTTGATACGAATACCTTATACTTATACAGTTTAACTATAATAACCATTTTTATTTACTTTAATAACCATCTCGCTTGGGTAAGGTTTAAAACTCTGTTATATATAAAAAAACAATCAGAAATAAATATTTGCTTTTTTATGTTATAATTATTAAGTAATGTTAACAATTAAATGCTTAATAAAATATTAATCTATCTATATCGTTTGGAAAAGAGGGTATTATGAAAAAAATATTAATGATGAGTTTAGCAGCTTTATTGCTTATAAATACATGCAAGACAACAGGTCAAAATATCCAAGAGATTTCACCTCAAAATGTAATCAAAGCAAATATACAGTCACAAAGAATACCAGTAGGTACAAAAATTAAATTAAGAATGGAAAATCCGATTAACTCCCAAAATTCTGGATTAGGAGATTCTTTTATTTGCACAATAATGGAAGATATTATCGTAAATGATGAATTGATATTACCGGCCGGCTCAATTATTAGAGGAAAAGTTGAAAATATAAAAAAGAACGCAATGTTTTGTATCGGCGCAGAAATGACAATTTCTCTTGAACACATTGTTACACCAGTTGGAAGGCAAGTTCCTTTAAAAGCTCGCCTTACAGGTATTAACGGCTTGACCAATGAAGGTGTAATAAACGCAGGAGGCGGATATTTTAACCAATTGGAAAAAAATATGGATCAAAGCTCTCAAGTTTTTCACACAATTACTCATGCAGGCCTACAGTACGGAAAATCTGTAGCAAATGGATACCCCGTTATAATAACTGCACCAGCCGCAGCCGTCGGAGGAATTTTTGTGGGTGGAGGAAATTTTGTAACAAAATCAGTTATGGCTTTGTTTAAAAAGGGACCAAACGTAAAAATTAACCCAGGTGATACATTTGAGTTAATAACAACAGAAATCCTTGATATTCCAACTAACTAAAAAATATAAAAAGGGCAAAATAATGATTGCGGAAATTATTTGCGTAGGTGATGAGCTGGTACTGGGAGAAGTGCTAAATACAAACGCACAATTTCTATCAAAAGAACTTCTTTCTCTTGGTATAGACTGCAAAAAACATACTATAGTTAAAGATAAGCTAAATGATATAAAATACGCAATTAATGATGCTTGCAAAACATCCAATATAATCATTTTAACAGGTGGCCTGGGACCAACTGACGATGATATAACAATGCAAGCAATTGCATCAACCTTTGATGCTTATTTAAGTCTTAATCAGGATGCATTAAAGGACATAGAAAACTTTTTTCAAGCTCGCAATATCAAAATGCCAGTTTCTAATAAAAAACAAGCACTTATACCCAATGGTGCAACTATATTAAAAAATCCCATTGGTACCGCTCCAGGGATACTCTGGAAAATTAAAGAAAATACCTTTATTTTGTCATTTCCGGGCATCCCTTACGAAATGATAGAAATGTGGCATAAAAGTGCAAAAAATTATTTAAAAAACATATCTTCTAAAAATATTATAATAAAAAATCTTAAACATTTTGGCACGCCAGAAGCTAAAATAGGTGAAAAAATTAAAGACTTAATGGAGAAAGATAATCCGCAAGTAGCCCCTTATGTTGAAAATGGTACAATTCGCATTCGCATAAGCTCCCATAATGAATCTAAGGAAAAAGCCGAAGCTCTATTGAAAAATACTGAAAAAGCAATACTAAACAAAACACTAGAATATTTTTATGGCTATGATAATGACACACTAGAATCAGTAGTTGGAGACCTTTTAAAAAAGTATAATTTAACACTGTCTACCGCAGAATCTTGTACAGGAGGACTAATAAGCTCTAAATTAACAGATATATCAGGCAGCTCAGAATATATAAAGCTTAATCTAGTCACATACTCAAATGAAGCAAAAATAAATATGTTGAATGTAGAAGAACAAACTCTGATAAAACATGGTGCAGTAAGCCCAGAAACGGCCGAAGAAATGGCAAAAGGCGTACAAAAATTATCAGGTTGCGCTATTGGCCTTGGAATAACAGGAATAGCAGGCCCAACCGGCGGCACAACCGAAAAACCTGTAGGACTTGTTTATATTGGAATATGTGATGATAAAAAAATAAACATACATAAAGTGCAGCTAAACAGTAAATTACCCAGGTTTAAAATAAAAGCACTAGCTTGCAATTATGCACTTAACTATTTAAGACTATTTCTAACTAAAAAATAAAAAACCCCTAATAAATAATAGGGGCTTAAAACTAGTTTTAATTAGTGATATCTATAAAGTACAATAAATTTAATTAATTCCTCTCTGAGCAGTAACATCGTATTTTTCGCATTCATCTACTGTTAAAGCTCTACATTCTAAAACTGTTTTACCTAAAATTCCATCCAAGTTACTAAACTTACCTTCTGGATCAACTGTTATACCAGAAGCTTCGGCTTTTACTTTAACTTTAGAATTAGAATCAGGAGTAGTTATATTCATTTCTTTAGCAGAAACATCCACAATTGTACCATCTTGCAGCTTATGCTTACCTTTTCCTAGAGGTTTACCATTAAGCGTCGCTTCTCCAGCATTAGTAAATCCTAAGTTATCATTGCCGGCTTTCACGTTTAAATCTCCGACAACTTGTGGATTTTTAGGATCCTTATAAGGTACATATTTTCCGTCTATCTGCAAATTATCTCCACTAAAGATATTATAAGTATGATTATCCTTACCTTTATGGTCAAATTTTATCCTCTTTCCATTGCTTGCAACAACGTCATAATGAGGATCTCCCCATTCGCCTTTTCCCTCTTTTCCTATGTTTACTTCAACCGCAGATTTTTTAGTTACCGAATTCGCTGAAGAATTAGGCGATACTTTAGAAACTCCATTGTTAGAATTTTTAACTGGAGGCTTGGAAGGAGCTTTTGCTATATTTATAGCAATATTTATATTATTGATTAACGTTTTAAAATCATTAATTGCTGCAGCACGAGCCCTACTCTGCATTTCTTGCTTGATATTCTGATTTAATTGAGTATACACCTCTCTGAGCAAACTATTATAAACTTCTTGCCTCATTTTATTGAACATACTCTGAAAATTATTCATCAAATTTTGAGAAGAATGCCGTTGAGTTGATTGCATTTGAGGAGGCCTAATCTGTGCTTGCTGCTGCCTAACTTGTGGAGGCCTTGGAGGTGGTGGAGGCGGCTGTTGAGGTCTAGGCGCAGATGATCTTCTTAGTCCATTTAATATATTTAACAGTTGAGCGATTTGCACAACTAAAAAATTATTTGTTTGACTATTTACTATAGGAGCACGGTTTGATTGAACTACTGGCGCATAAGACTTTTGGGCCTGATGCTGTGTGGCAGCAACAGAGGGGGCGCTTGCCTGCAACTGAGCCTGCACTGGCAAAGAATTAGAACTAACAGCATTAATTACATTTCCTTGGTCAATATTAACATTATTTGAATTTGCATTGCCAAAATTAACAATGTTCACATTATTAGCATTACTTCCATTGCTTGCATTATTATATACAGATAATTGACTAATAGTGTTATTAGTGTTAAAAACACTATTAGATATACTAGAGCCCAAATTGATATTTTGTATTATTGAGCTCAAGCTAATATTTAAACTAATATTAAAACCATTAGGAAAAGGCGCATTATTATTATTAATAGCCATGCATCTGTCCTTTCTTCAGCTTTTATTAACAACCACCTGTATATTTATTAAATACATACAACTTATCTATATAAAAACCATAAGTATATATTTATTGCCCAGTGTTATATATCTAATCCATACCACTTAACAAAACTTATATAAAAGCAGTAAAAAGAATAAAAAATATTACCAAAAACTTAGTTAATATTTAGTTCTTTTTGATACAATTAATATATATTAAAATAAGAAAAAACGCTATAAATAGGATTTTACTTCATTTATAGGATTCCAGGTTAAAAAATATACCCTATTATTATGGTAAATAAATAGGTTATAAATAATATGGATGGCTAAAATGTTAGAAAGCAACGATGGAAAATTTGTCCATACGATTTCAGAAAAAATAGAGGGGGAAATATCAAGTTCAATAACAAAAAATTGGACTGATCAAGCTATAAGATGCTACAAGAGCAACTTCAATTGCACAGAGTGTTCTATTGCACAAGGTAATTATTCATTTGTCTGTCAAATGCCAAATGTAGTTAAGGTTTTATTAGAGCAAGTAGGCCCCCCGACTCAGGAAAAAGTGGAAAAGTTATTAGCTTAACTTAAATTCTGAAAATAAATAGAGAGTTATATAGAAAGAAGTTTATTAAAAAAAGTTTCAAACTTACTAATTAGTGTTTGGTTAATCCTCTTTTTTTATTAGAATTAATAAAAACCTTTTAATGCTTATAAAAAAGGAGTGATTATATGAACAGAATTCATATTGCATACCACTTTACTCGTCCACAAGCAGGTAGGGTAAGGTCTAAAAGTATAAGCTTTACAGAGTCAAAAAAATCGGATGAAAAAAAAGAGGTTGAGCTTGCAGATTGCAAGCTAGTCTACGATATTTATGATATATCAAGAATATTGCCATACAAGCCACCTTATGAAGTCGCTGAAGAAAAAGCTCTTCAGAGCACTAAACAGAAGCCTGGAGGTCCTGAGAAAAAAGTAAAAAGCAAAAAGTAATATTATCGCCCCTGCTTATGTCTAATATAAGCAGATACAGCCTCACTTAAATTCATAGGTTCCCTATTTAGTATCTCATCATCTGCGCCTTGATGAGTATCCTGATCTTGAACAGGAATGCCTCTACCGGCAACTAACTTGTATAAAACCCCCAAAATAAATAATAATAAAACTACACCGCCTATAACAAATAGCAATATTTTAAAAAACATAGATTCAAAAAAAGCACCTTCTGTTTTCTCTTGCTCAAAATCCTCAGCAGGTACTAATTCACCTTGTTCCTCATCCAACCTAAAGGTACTATAGTCATCGTCAACACTAATATCATCAATACTTTTATAAAACTTTTGGACTGGAACATCAGCATCAGCAACCTGCTGTATTGCAGCTATACTAAAAGAAAATCCAATAATAGCTATAATAATATACAAAAATAAATTATAAAATACTTGCTTTAAAAAGCTAATACCTTTAAAGCTTTTAAATAATTTATTTTCATAATCAAGCATTTAAATATTTCTCCATCTGCCTACTGCCCAATTATATAATAAGAATGACATCAATAAAAATATTTTTTGTACTTTATGTTTTATTTATACGTCCTTATTCTTCATCTTTTTCAGTTGTAGTTTTCTTCTTTACAGGGGTTGTCTTTTTAGCTGTAGTTCTTCTCGGTGCAGTCTTTTTGACTGTAGTTGTTTTACGTTTTGTAGAAGACGTAGTAGATTTAGATGCAGTTGGCCTGGTTCTTTTAGCCGGAGCTTTTTTCTTAGAGTGCTCTTCTTTTTCATCAGCCTCTTGAGCTTCTTCTACTTTTTCAACTACTTCATTAATATTTTTTTCTTCCTCTACCGGCTTTTCCTCTGGTTGTTCTTCAGCAGCATGTGCATCTACAACCATTTGAGGGGCTACCTCTACTTTTGCTTCTTCTGCCGGAGTTTCCGCAACTACAGGTACTTCAGTTGCGTCTTGCGTTTCCAACACAGCTGGAGGTTCTTCTTTTTTATATTCTTGCTTAGCTGATAACTTTTCTTTTGCAACCGGTTCTTTGGGTGGCTGTTGAGGTTTACTCACAGGCTGCTCTTGTTGAGCAAAAGCCATTTGTTCATAAGATTCAATTTCCTGAAGTATAGAGAATACGTCCATTATATATTCATCGCTCATCAGTTCCCTTGCAACATGCGAAGGAAGAGCTGAAAATCTAACCATATCAGAATACTTAGGAACAAATCCTTTTTGTTTAAAGAATTCTTTTAATGATTTTTGGTCTAATTTTTTCAAATCAACGCCTGCTACATCTTCTTCTTTCTTTTTCTGTACAGCTTCTTTTATTATAGAAGGAGATGGAGATGTTTTTATCTGCCTAGCTGGTTTTTCAGGTTTTGGTTCAGGCTTAGGCGCAATAGGTTGCGCTTGTTGTTGAGCTGTAGAAGATTTTAAACGCGCAATTTTTTGAGCATTTTTAATTTTAGACGCTCTTATTCTATAATCATGTTCCTGCGGAGGCGGCGAGAAGTTGAATTCTTCAATTACAAAACCACTACCCATACATGCCGGACATTTTTTTGTAAATATTTCAGCAAGACTTTGTCCTTGTCTGTGCCTAGTCAATTCAACCAAACCTAAATCAGATAACTGACCAACTTGTGGCTTAGCTTTATCTTTATCCATTGCCATTTCTAATTCTTCAAGAATAGCAAGTTGATCTACACGATTTTCCATATCGATCAAGTCAATAATAACCATACCGCCGATATTTCTAAGTCTTAACTGACGAGCAATTTCATCTATTGACTCTAGGTTTGTCTTTCTAATTGTCTCATTTTGCGTTGCGGAACTGGTAAATTTTCCACTGTTAACGTCAATAACAGTCAATGCCTCAGTGGTTTGAATATATAAATAACCACCACTTGGCAGATTTACTTTTGTCTGCAATGCTGAGCGAATTTCTTTATCAATACCTTTGGATACGAGGATTGATTCAGTTCCTTTATGCACAGAAACAGTTATCCCGGTTCCCATATTCCAGTTTTGTAATAATTGATTAGCCCTATTTAAAGCAAACTGTGTATCTACAATAATATCTTTTACGCCTTCTGTACAAGCTTCTCTAATAACTTTATATAGCAAGTCCTGATCCCTATACAAAAGATTAGGAGGAGAAACTGTATCAGCTGCTGTTACAATATTGTTCCATCTTTCTACAAGAAGTTCCAAATCTTCCTGTATTTCAGATTCTTTTTGCCCTTCAGCCTCTGTCCTGATAATAACACCAACACCTTTTGGCTTTAACAGATTAACAATAGACTTTAAACGTCCTCTTTCTTTGGAGGATGCAATTTTACGACTAACATTAGCGCCTTTTTCATCAGGCATAAATACTAAAAATCTTCCGGGAAGACTAATAGCTGTAGTAACCCTTGGACCTTTATGGCCAGTAGGTTCTTTAATAATTTGAACTAATAATTGTTGCTTAGGTTTTAATCTTTCAGTTAACGCACCTTTTCCTGCAATATCAGACGAGTGTAAAAAACCCATTTTATCACCGCCTAAATTTACAAATGCAGCATCAATACTAGGCAGTACATTTTCAACAGAAGCCAGGTACACATCACCAAGCAACATATCGCCACGATTTATAATAAATTCTACGGCTTTTCCACCCTCTACTACTGCTGCAATATTATCGCGTTCTGAGATTACTATAGATTTACTCATAAAAAACTTTTTCCTCGTAATAAACCTTTATTTTAATTCTTTTAAATTCCTATCCATTAATCTTACTCGTTTTATCCGCCACTTTACACCCGGCATAAATGCCTCAAGAAACTCATTTGGTTTAACAATAGGAATATTAACATCATCATTTATATCTGCTTGTCCAACTCTAAGGACAAATTCCAGTTTATCTCTGTCCAATTTGATACTTTGAACACCTGGCTTAATATCAATAATTTTTTTTGTTTTCTTTTTAAAGTTAGTTTTTTCAATAAGTATCTTTTCTGCCTTTAAAAAGTTATCAATTTTCTCATTAATAGACTGCGCATCATCTAGCATATCTTCTATAGGTTGAGCTGTATATTTTGCCCATTTTGCAATTTTGTCAACCACAGGTTGCGAACCGCATATCTTTTGTACACTAAGTATTTTAGACTCCTCAGGCAAATTTTTGTTTAATCGTTCTAACAGCTCATCTTCTTGAAGTTCTTCTATCAGTTCTATATCTGCAAATTCCGTTTCACTTTCCAAAAATAAAACCAGAGCTAAACCGATAGATATTTTAGGTGAAGGATTAAAACCTTTTGTAAAGTTTAAACTAATACCGCTTTTTTTAAATGCTTTATACAAAAGTTTTTGCCAATCAAGATGAGATATATATCGCAAAAAACCTGTTTTTTGTAATTTCAAACGGTATCGAAAAACTTTTTCATATACCTTTCTGATATTTATTTTATCACAATTCTCAATTTGTGGAATACCTTTATTAATAATTTTTTTTGCATTTATATTTTTACATATTCCACAACTGCTACAGCTATCTTCACAACAAGTTATCAAGCTTTCTTCCACAGAAGCCGCATAACTTTTCTTCAACCATGCATTATCAATTCCGATATCAATAATATCCCAAGGAAGCGAATCATCCTGAGATAATGCTCTGCATGAATAATCTTCCATGATTGTAGAAGCTTCATCAAAAGCCTTTTGCCATAAATCAATATTAAAATACTCATCCCAAGGATCAAGATAAGCACCATTTTTATAAGCTGCTTCAATAATCTTACACAAGTTTCTATCACCCTTTGCAAGCACAGCTTCTAGTTGACTGTGAGATGGTGCATGAAACTTAAGCCTTACACCTTTTATATATTTTATTTTTGATTTTAAATATGATATTTTTTCTGAAATAACGTCTTTAGAATCTTGAGCACACCACTGAAACGGAGTAAAAGGCTTAGGAACAAAAATCGAAATCGTACAAGTTATATCAAGATGACATGATAGATTTTTTTCTCTTCTTATTTCTTTGCATTTATCTTTTACATTTTTAAGCAAAAGCAAAATACCATCTAAATCGTCGTAAGTTTCAAACGGCAAACCTATCATGAAATATAATTTAACACTTTTCCATCCAGCTTGATACACTGTTATTACAGCATCTAAAATCTGTTCTTCGGTCAGATTTTTATTAATAATATTTCGCATTCTCTGACTACCGGCCTCAGGCGCAAAAGTCAGAGTGCTTTTCCTTACAGATTGTACCATCTCAGCAAGGTTCAAGCTAAAATTATCAGCCCTCTGGCTAGGCAAGGAAATCGATATCCCCTCACCGGCAAATTTATTATTCAATGCGCATACAAGCGACTCTATTCCATTATAATCACTAGAGGATAAAGACAATAAAGAGTACTCATCATAACCAGTATTTCTTAAAAGCTTTTCTGCAGCATCAACTACTTTGGTCGAATCCTGCTCTCTTATAGGCAAATTAACATGCCCCGGCTGACAAAATCTACACATTCTGCCACAACCGCGCCTAACTTCAATTACAGCCCTATCATGAACACCGGATGAATATGGAACCGGATGATCTTCAGGGCAATCTGCCATTTTTAAATCAGTAATTACTCTTCTCTTAATTTTATCCGGGACACCATCTTTTTTAGGTAAAGGTTTAGAAAAATCTCCCTGCATTTCATAAAAAGTTGGAGCATAAACACCTTCAAGCTTAGACAAGTTAAATAATATATCTTCACGGGATAAATTTTGGTCTTTTAAACCTTTGTACTTTTCAAGCAATTGCCTGTTAAGATCTTCCCCATCACCAATTGTAAACAAATCAATAAAATCAGCCATAGGCTCGGGATTATAGCAACAAGGCCCACCTGCAATTATTATGGGATGAGATTCATTTCGATGTTCACTCTTAATTGGCACATTAGCCATACTCAACATAGCCAAAACAGTTGGATAGCTCAATTCATACTGCAAAGAAAAAGCAAGAAAGTCAAACTCATTAAGCGGCTTAAAGGATTCCAATCCATATAGAGGTAAATTATTCTCTTCTAATTTTTCTTTAAAGTCTTTGTCTGGTGCATAAACTCTATCAGCATAAAAATCACTGCCCATTACATTATTAACAATATTATATAAAACTCTTAGCCCTAAGTTTGAAATACCAACTTCGTACAAGTCTGGAAAAACAAAAGCTAATCTTACCTTTGAAGACTCCCATTGTTTTTTTGAACAACCTTGCTCGCTGCCAATGTATCGAGAAGGTTTTTTTACATCTAATAATATTTTCTCAAGCTTATCTAATCCAAACACTTTCAAAAAAGATTGCTCTTTTTGTGAGCTCTCTAAAACCATTTTTTAAAAAATTTCTCCAGATCGTATATTAGGAACTTTTCTCTTCCTTACTCTTTTCAATATTATTATAAACTAAAAAAAATTTATTTATATTTTTATTAATGGAAAAGAATAAAAAACTTTTTCTCTAGCTTAAAATAAATTAATCAAGCCAATTCATCAGGGTTATATCTACCTACTTCTATAACAGTACCTTGTTTTTCCTTATTAGTGTAGGGTAATAAAAATTCTAACAAGCTGTTTGCAGGAACTTTATAATTATAAATACTTGGAGTGTAGTCCTGTACCACCATAATTTTAACGATATAATATATTTTTTCCAATCGTTCGATTACTTTTTGCGCATCAAAGTTATGACCATTTTCATCTTTGTTAATACAGACATAGTAATATCCATCTTCGTTTCTGATGACTTTTTCATCACATTTACAGCAATGCTTGCACTTTTGCTTTTTATGACTAGAGAATATGTTAACTACTTTTTCATGAATATTTTCAGGCATGAATGGTAAACCTTTTTCAACTTATTTAACTACTTCTTGTTCACAATTATTTTATAGTATAAATCACTAAATGTATATATTCTCTTATAAAAATTAATTTAAAAATAAAAAGAAAAAAACCACCTTTGCAGGTGGCTAGTTGCTTCTGGGGGGAAGTTACTTTTTTTTATATATTCGGGTTTACGAGGATTATATACAACCATCAATCAAAATTCAGATTACTCTTTCCAGAGAATAGTATATTTTATTAGATTTAATACGATTGAATAATCTGAAAAGTATTTTAGAGGTAGTATATTACTCATAAATTAAATTTTGGATTGCCCTTTTATAGAGATTAATTTATTTTACTAATTTTAATTAGTATATATAGCGCCTTTTCTGATATTAAATATTATTGTTTTACTGAGCAGCTACTTGATCGGGTCTATAAGCCGGAATCTTAAAATCTTCTTGTCCCTGTTGTTGAGGATTCACAGAATTTTGAGCAATTTGTTGCTGAGGTACGACGCTACCAGCCAGAACATCTATAGCTTTTTGAGCTGTCTCTTTTAATGTAGATAATGCTCGCTGCGTATCAGGATCCTTTGTAGACTTCAAAGTGCTATCTGCATTTACCATTTCTGAGTTAAATAATTTTAAGTATTTTTGAACATCTTGAGGTTGAGCAATTGTCATCAATGCGTCAATAGCAGTTATCTTAACTCCCGGATTAATATCTTGCGCAAGCGCTATTTCAAATATAGTAGCCAATGAATCATGGTCTTCTTTAGATAACATTTCACTATCACCTTCTGCCGGCGTTCCTAAATACTTAAGTGAACTTAACGCTGCAGCCCTAATGGTTGGATCCGCATCATTTTTTGCACAATTAACAATTGATACTAATTCAGGAAGTTCCTTTATTGAAAGATTTGGGATCCCCTGTTTCTTGGCTTCTTCGTTCATTGACTTTCTAAAGTTTTTCTGTAAGATTGCCAATGTCCACATACCAATCATCTTATTTACATGATCTTTTTCTCTTACATCTTTCTGATCAGGTGTTTCGCCTGGCTTTGGATTTGTATCCTTAGTTATAATGTCATGTAAGGCTTTAAATACTTTTTCATTTAATAATGCTTCTGATTCTTTAGATTTAACCTGTCCTAATTCTGCAATTTTTTGTATGCCAACTGTTTTTTCATCAGCATCCTCAGAAGTTAATAGACCAACTATTTTATCCACATTCATCGTGTCATCTACTTTTGATGATTCATCCACTTGAACCGCTTGTTGATCAACCGGCTGCAGCTGAACATCTTGGGTTATTGGTGTAGGAGCAGGCATAATCGTTTCGGGCGCTACGACTTGATTAGTTGGCGGAGTAGCTGCTTGAGATTGAGATTCAGCCGTAACTGGCTCCTGAATAATAGGTGTTGGTGTAGGTACAGGAGGTGCAACTTGCGGAGTTGCTGATACTTGAGGCTCAGCTATAGTTGGTATTGGAGGTGGAGTAACTGCTTGAGGCTGAGCTGGTACAATTTGTGGACCTGATTGTATTAAAGTAGGACCTACCACATTAGGTATAGCCGGAGGCACTTGTTGTTGAGTAGCCATTGGAACGGTTGCAGCCAAACTGTTCATTTTGTCTTGAACAGCACCCATTTGCTTTTGCAACATTTCAAGAGTTTGCTTTAATTGAGGATCCATCTGTTGTACAGGTAATACATTCGTTGGTGTTTGTGGAATATTATATTGTGAAGCAACTTGAGGTTGTCCATTCATTACCCCTTGTTGCATATATTGTGGAGTAATTTGAGGTTGTCCGTACATTAATCCCTGTTGCATATATTGCGGAGCCATAGAAGGTTGTCCGTACATTGACCCTTGTTGCATATTATACACAGGATTATTAGGGTAATTATAGATTTGTGAAGCCGGATTTTGAGCTACACTTGGATAACTACCTTTCGGATATTGGCTTGCCGTAGGCTCGATAATATCAATTTTTACTGCTGATATATTCGGTGGAGCTGCCGGTCCCGATATATTTGCTGCCAGAGGCATGCCTTGTCTTATTGGTGAATACATGCTTGTCCTTCCCCTTAATTTCGTCTAATCCAATTCCTATTTAAACTATTTATAAAAAGTTAAAACACTTTTTTTGTTGCCTATTTTTTTAAAAATATTAAGTTTTTTTAAGTTTTTGTAAAAAATTTTAATCTATATTGGTTCTTTTACCAATCCCAAGAACTTCTGTTCCCAGTACTTTTGCTCCAAATAAACCTAAGAGTACAGCACTCACTTTTGAAACAATAGGACCAACATTTGGTCCGGCAATTTTTTCACCGCAAAGTGCAGCAAGTGATAACCCTATTGGCACAATATTTCTTGCAATAGAGCTAAACAATGAAAAGATAACATTCTTTACAGTAAAAAAGTCAGTAAGGGCTCCACTCTGCAAAATAGAATTTTGATACCACCCTTTCATTCTTTCTAACAAATGGCTTTCCCTATTTGTATAAGTATTGTTCACAACTACCTTTGTACAATAGTCGCCAATTTCCATATTTGCTCTATTATAGCCATCATGAACACCAGTTCTAGTGGCATCATAGACAAGAGCCATTGCAGATACAGCACCTACTGCTTTTGCCACATGGCCATAATTTAAATTCATAAGCATCCCCTCCTTATCTTGACATTATATTAAGATTTTGCCCTTGAGGGCTTTGTAGATTGGGGTTTTGCATTTGAGGACCTTGTAATGGAGATCCTTGCATTTGTTGAATCTGCGGTCCCTGCATTTGTGGTACTCCATATGGATATGGAGTTTGAGAATTAAAATTTTGTTCTAATGGGGGTGCACCTTGCACTTGCAAATTTTGTAAAGGTTGCGCTGTTGGCATTTGAGGATTAAATCCTTGATCGATTGGTTGACCTGGCATTGCAAATCCATTACCCATAGGTTCTTCTATTTTGCCCGCTTCTCCCATACGTCTGAGAAGGAGCTCATTAGCAGTATGCGCATCCTGATTGAATGTTTTATTAGATTTTTGCATATCCTTAAGTAGCTTGATTGTCAGCTCATCTCCATCTATATAGTCACCATATAAAATAGATAGAGCAAGGGTTCTATTTATCATAGACCGATCTTGTAACGCTTTATTTATCAAATTTGTTAGCGCTGGATCCCTTCTTAAAGAGCCTTCATCATTATCTTTATCTTTATATTTTTCTTTATCGTTTCTTAATATCTTTAATATGTCTTTGATTGCAGTTTGTCTTACATCAGAGTTTGGATTATTTAAATAATTCTCCAAGCTTTTTATATATTCATTACTCAGACGAGTTCTAGTCTGAGTTTCTTGCGGCTTTTGCCGATTATTAGGCGGCTGAGGCTGCATTGGCTGAGCTCCTGGCGGAGGTGGTTGCATCGGCGGTTGCATATTTTGATTTACTGGTTGATCTTGAGGCATCATTCCATTTTGTGGCTGCAATGGCTGAGTTGCTAGTGGATCTTGCTCCTCACTAACAGGAGAAAAACTTTTATCTGGCATGTGGCCTAAACCCTGAGCAGGCAAGGCTGATTGTGGTTGTTGATGATTGCAATTACAACCACCATGACAACAACAATTAGACATTTGCATTGGCATAGGTATGTATTGAGGTATAATCATCGGATACATCATTGGGTACGGCGGAGGCGCTGGCTGTTGTGCGGCCTGCAGTGGATTTGAAAGAAAATACTGATTATATACAGGCGCAAGAGACTGTGGCCCACTAAAAGAAGGCACTGCTGGCGCACTTAAAAGTTGAGCTTGAGGTAATGCTGGAGGCATTGTGTATTGATTGTAAACGGGTCTTTGCGAAACATTTTGCGGCATATAATATTGATTATAAACAGGCTGCCCTGCCCCTGCTACAGGAACAGGTATCATTCCGCTTTGAGGCCCTGCACCGGGCATTAATTGATATTGCGGATAGCTATAACCTTGTGAAGCATTTTGTCCATTATCTGCCCCTGGAGCAGAACTCACCGTTGGCTTGTGAATTTCTATCTTCACAGCTTCTACGCTTGGCTTGTATGCCGCTGGATTATTTTGTAAACTTTGTTCCATTTACTTCCCCAAAATTCTACATTACCTATAATATTTATTAATTCAGTTAAAGTATTTTTAGAATTACTATACATTCCCACTATATAAATAAACAATTACAACTCCCATTTGTTGCCTCATTTTTAACATTTAATTAAGTTTTATAAACTACCAAAAGACATAAAAAAAATTTTGTAACAATCTTTGTATTTTTCTACAATAGAATGAATAATTTATTAAAGATTCTTTCTAAATAAACAGATAATGATACATAGAAGGCAACAATTGGAGATGTTATGACAGAAAACTTTGTACCTTATGGAGGGCTAGCTAACGTTATAAATTCATTAAATTCCGATGATGAAATAAAGGTATTTTTAACAAGATACAAACAGTGGTACATAAAAACACATGGCATATCAAAGCATGAGGCTGAAGAAAGAGTTGTTTTAGATTTAAAGTATTTCTTTTGCAAGTTCATACAAAATAAGGCTTTAATAAAAAAAATAAGTAACGTAGTTAATAAAATATATTCATACCAAGTCTAGAGTTTATATAAACTTATAAATTCTTAGTTTATAATTTTTATAGAGTAATAAAAGTTTAAGATATTTTAATATTATTTATGAAAAATTTTGACTTATATATAGGAATGGCAGTTATAGCGTTAGCATTATACCCTTCAGCATTTTCAAAAGAAAAATCAGTAAAGCCTCTGTGTGCACCGGGGGTATGTAATTCCGCACTGAAAGTATTTCCTCCACTCAAAAGCGAAAAACGTTATATTTTATGGCCGGCAAATGCCAATCTTTTAGAAAAAATTCACGTTTACGACAGTGTTCTAAAAAAAGCAAAAGAAAAAAAACTCCAAAATAAAAAGAAATAACAGGCCGGCCAGAAAGGATAAAAAAATCAATTATAGCTCTAAAAATATAATATTACTAAGCATATTTCTATGTTTTATATTTAATTTAACTCTCTCACATGCCAAAAACTGGGAGAAAGTAGGAGAATACAACAATGGAAGTATTGTTTACATTGATAATAAAAGTATTAAATATAATTCAGAGTATATTTACTTCAATGATAAAATTGTTTTACGCAACTCAACAGACATGCTAACAGACTATGGAGTTGATCATATAAGCTATAGCAGAACTATAAACTGCAATACACAAATGATATTTTTAAATTCAATGCTTTTATATGACAAACATAACAGATTATTAAAAAAACATTACTATTCTTACCCGGGCTTTGATTTTGCCTATAATGACGCTGTTTATAAAAAATTATATAAAAAGTTATGTAAATTTTAAAAACACCGCAAATAACAAAAATAACCGGCTTATATTCTTTTTAAATTAAATAATAGGGGCTTTTTTATATTTTTTTACAGATAAAAATGTTAGCTTAAAATGGTTGTAAAATCTTTGATATTTTTATATGCTACAAATATGTATAATATCAAAATTCAATAAGTTAACAATACTTTTATTTAAAAAAAATACTAAAAATTTTATTTTTTAACCATTAATAAAATAGCTTATAATTATCTTATTGATACGAGTTTATCAGAGCTGGGGAGTATGGAAGAACAATTTAAAGATTCTAAGATTCTTATTGTGGATGATGAGCCCATGATTACACTTAGTTTGAAGAGTTTACTTCAGCTAGAAGGGGACTATGATGCAATAGTTTTCAACTCTCCGCTTGAAGCATTAGATTATGCAAAAGAAAACCGTATAGATTTAGTAATTTCAGACTTTTTAATGCCTCAAATGAACGGCATAGAGTTTTTAGCAGAAGTTAAAAAATATCATCCGGATATAAGCTTAATTCTTTTAACAGGCTACGCAGACAAAGAAAACGCAATTAACGCAATTAACAAGGTAGGCCTATACAGATACATGGAAAAGCCATGGCAAAATGACGAACTTTTAATTTGCATAAAAAATGGTCTGGAAAGAAGTCATTTGTACGAAAATCTAGAGCTTAAAGTTAAAGAATTAGATACTGCAAATCAAAAATTAGAAAATTATAATAAAAATTTGGAAGAGTTAGTAAAAGAAAAAACCAACTATTTGCAAGAAGCCCTAAACAATTTAGAATGCGCAAATAATAAACTAAATGCTACTTTTAACAGTTGCGCGGATGGTATTATTATCATTTCAAAATCAGGTATGCTTATGCAAACAAACCCCGCTTTTGAACGAATGAGCGGAGTTTGTCTTTATAAGGAACCAAATATTAATTTAACTGACATTTTTGAAAAACTAGATATTAACCTAAGCACAGACCAAACTTTATTAACTGATTTGCAAATACAAAATAAAACAACTCAAAAGACTACCCCGGTAGAAATAAGCATTGCCCCTGTTTTCATTAATAATGATAAAATAAACGAATTCTATATTTGCGTAATAAGAGATATAACCACACAACAAGAAGCTAACAGATTAAGAGATGATTTTATAGCAACACTAACGCATGACTTAAAAACCCCACTACATGCCGCAATTCAAACACTGGATTTTTTCCTTGACGGCACAGTAGGCACACTAAATGACAAGCAGCACTTATTACTAGAAACAATGAAAAACAGCAACAAAGACCTGCTTTCCTTGGTGAATAACCTGCTACAAGCTTATAAATATGAATCTGGCCAGCTTTATTTGTCAAAAGATGAGTTTGAACTAAAAGACTTTATAGATAATTGCATTAATGAAATTGATGCTCTTATAAAGAAAAAAGAAATAAATTTAATAATAGATATAAAAGAAAACGAAAAAATATACGCAGATAAACAAGAGCTAAAAAGAGTTTTTATAAACTTGCTTGGTAATGCAATATCCTATACATCTCAAGATAAAAGCATAAGCATTTATACAGAGATAGATTACAATTTTATTAATATATTAATAAAAGACGAAGGAAAAGGTATTCCTTCAGAAGATATACCTAAATTATTTAACCGATTTTCGCAAGGGACCTCCAAAAAGAGGTCAACCGGTACAGGCCTTGGTTTGTTTTTATCCAGACAAATAGTTGAAGCTCATGGCGGAAATATTAGCCTGGAAAGCGAATACGGTAATGGGAGTGTATTTAAGTTTAGTATACCGAGAAAGGTAGTTAAGGTGTAAATATGAGTGAAGAGATTAAAGTTTTATTAGT
Source organism: Candidatus Gastranaerophilales bacterium (assembly GCA_028277625.1). Classification (GTDB taxonomy): domain Bacteria; phylum Cyanobacteriota; class Vampirovibrionia; order Gastranaerophilales; family JANQFW01; genus JANQFW01. The sequence goes on from JANQFW010000011.1 coordinate 41,852, forward strand.
CGAAGACCACACAATGACACGAATGGGACTGCAGTTAGTTTTAGAAAAATCGCAAGATATAAAATTAATAGCAGAAGCAGAAGATGGCAAAACCGCAGTAAAGCTAGCCAACGAGCTAATCCCCAACGTAATCATAATGGACATAGGCCTACCAGAGATAGACGGCATAGAAGCGACTAAAAAAATAAAAGAATCTGAAATACCAAGCAAAGTTTTAGTATTTACATCAAGAGAAAATGAAACTGATGTTTTTGCAGCCCTAAGCGCTGGTGCTGATGCTTACATAATGAAAGGAGCATCCCCGGAAACATTAATTTCGGCCATAAAAGCAGTAAATGACGGTGCTGCCTGGCTAGACCCCGCAATTGCAAAACTTGTATTAGGCAACATTAGTCAACCGGCGCCACCTCAAGAGGAAATAGCAACGGTTAAAGAAAAAGGCTCAAGAAAAAACTATTATGCAGGACTCACAGAAAGAGAACTGGAAGTATTAAAACTAATAGTAGAAGGCTTATCAAACCCACAAATAGCAGAAAGGCTTTATATAACAAGAGCCACAGCCAAAGCCCATGTTCACAGTATTTTGCAAAAGCTCTGCGTTGATGACAGAACTCAGGCAGCTGTTACCGCTATGAGAGAAGGCATTGTTTAAGAATTTTTTATTTTTGGGTAATTACAAATGCGGCTTAAGTTTAAATATTTAATATGCTTAATTATTATTCTTTTATGTTCGCATAATTTTTCTTCATATGGTTTACCTTTTTTCAAAAAAAAGCCTAAACAACCACCACCGGCTCCAACCATAAGAGATTATGCAGATTATTATATGCTAGATTTATATAATGATCCTCCAGGGTCACAAAATATAGACCTATCTAATCTTCAAAAAGACAAAATAAAACTAAGCCCTGCTGTCATGTCTCCAGACATGACCAAAGCTGCGTTCTCAGAAGTTTATTTTTATCCTCCGGTCTTACAAACTTCCGGCAGAGTCTTATGGATAAACTTAAAGCAAATACCCGACTTTAAACCAATTGATTTACTAAACCCAAAAGCTCTTAACGAATATACAAAGCCATTGATGTCTACAGGTATGAACATGCTTAAACAAAATAGTTTTCGCACATTAACAGTAGTCGACTGGTCCGCAGACAGCAAAAAACTTTTGTTAAAAGAAATAATAGGCAAAAGGTTAAAAGGAATAGACGCAACCAGACTTTGGGTCTACAACTTTGAAGACAAAACTTTGCTTCAACTGGCCAGCATAAGAGCTGCTATTGGGTATTATTGGAAACAAAAGGCAAAAATTCGATTACATGAATATGTATGGGATATTGAGCCATTAGGCTGGTCACTATCCCAGCCTGACTATATTATTGCTAATGCTTACGGATATAGTAGAGGAAGCAAAAAAAGCTTCATAGGCAGTTGGAAAGTCAACCGCTATAACACCAGAACAGAGTTAATTTCTTTGCATAAGCCTAAAACAAGCATAAGCAGAAACGGATTTTCTCTAACCGGTCTAAAAAAAGAATTCTAAAAAAATATTCATATTATTTGTCCCTTCGCAAGTAACCATGGGCTTCCAACATATCTAGCGACTTATCTAAAGGGGCATTAAATACCTGATCATAAAAATCTGTTCTGCGTTCCTTCTCTTCAGGCAATTGTTTACTTATTTTCCCTGTTTTTTGGTATAAAAAGCCACTTTTAGGGGCACCAGCTTTTTTCATCCTCTCATATTGTTCCTGTAGGTGCAGGCGATCTCTAGCACGCTCTGAACCCAAAAGTTCAGTGCTAACCTTTCTGACCAATTTCACTGCACGTTGCATACCGTTTTCAGGTTTCTTCCCTGTAAAATTAACTCTTCCTATGTTCATCTTAGCCAATTCCTTTTTAAATATATATAATGTATTCTGCCTTAAAGCATTTTAAGACAAATATAGCTTTTTAAAACATAAAAAAAAAAACAGCTTTCGCTGTTTGGCTAAGATTATAAGTTTTGCCTATGAATATTGTTCTACACTTATAAAGCATCTTAAAAAATAATATTTCTAGCTCTACAGACTAATAATTTATTAGCCTACAGAATAAAAATAAAATGCAATTTTATATATGTTTTAAATTATTTTTTTGCTTTTAAGCTTTTCAAAAGAATAATCAAGCCGTCAATTGCGCTAGAGTCTGCATTTAAAGCCTTTTCAAAAAGTTTATGCATTTCGAGCTTATCTTCAGGCAGATTTCTTAAGATTTCTTCTGTGGGCGTGTGTTCTTTTTCTTCCAATAACAAGTAATCTGCGGAGTATCCCAGCTTCATCAGTTTTAATAGTACGTCTATACGAGGATATTCTACTGTCCCCTTTTCAATACTTGCTATTGTACTTTGAGGTATGTCAGTATGCTCAGCAAAAGCTTGCTGGCTCATTTTTAATTCTTTTCTTATAAGTTTTAATTTTTTACTTAACATTATTAAAACTAACCTTTTGTTTAATAAAAAATAATATTTTAACCATGCAACTGCTTGACTTTAACCCTTTTATCGGTTAAGATATTTATATAAATATTGCTAAAGTGACTCAAAATCTAGTGATTAAAAAATTTCACACCCTCCAGCCAAAATAAGGAAAAATAGTAAAAATGCCATGTAATAATGAAATCATCGACGATATCCTAACTAAAATAAGTACAGAAGAGTTAATAAGCGAATTAACAACCAGGGATGATGTAAAAGAACTAATATATACTTATGATGATTACGTTATAATCTCAGGATGCAATGATAAATGCAAACTAAGCTACGAGACCAAAGGCCCGCTACGAATTTTAATACTAGAAATGCCTTAATTACATAATAAATACCTCGTGAGTTAGTATACATGGAAACACAAACAATGAATAAATCAAACAACAAATCAAAGTATACAAGCTCTAAACCAAACAATATATAAATAAGCTATAGCACATTACCCCATAAAAGGGCACCGGCTTCGCGCCATCAGGTGCCTTTTGGGGTTTGATAATTTGATAAAAAATAAATCCTACAATTTTCTACCACTCAACCTTATACTATTAGTAACAACAGACACAGAACTAAAAGCCATAGCCAAAGCAGCAATCATAGGGTTAAGCAAAATCCCAAAGCCAGGATATAACAGCCCGGCAGCCAAAGGAATAGCAATAATATTATAAATAAACGCAAAAAATAAATTCTGCTTCAAAATTCTCATAGTTTGCCTAGATAAATTAATCGCCTTAATAGTACTACCCAAATCACCTTTTGCGCAGCTCATATTGTATATTTTTATTTCTATATTTTTATTACCCACAGCATCACTCCCAATTTTTATTTCTATTTTTTATATTTTTTTATTATAATTACAAAATTCTAAATAAGGAAATAATATTCAAGACAAACTCTATTAAGTTAGTATAAAATACTTTTTAAATTATTAATCTCACTTAAGATTAATAATTCACACAATTAAACTTATATTGCTATTGTCTCTAAAAAGAGCAGCATAAAGTTTAAATTAGAACCATTATAAATATATTTGCCTTATGTATAGTTTAATCATACTATTTGGAGGTATAATCGATGGCAATATCATCTTATTCCCGAATGAGTCTTACAACTTATAGCACAGGCACTAAGTCTAATGAGAAAGCTAAAGCAACTGATACCGAAACCAATAAGCCAAGCATTTTAAATTTAAAATGTGGCGGCGATGATGATAACGCAGGAATGCAAGAAATTTACGACTACAAAGGCGGCAAGTCGGAAATGGTCACATATGATGACCAAGGCAAAGAAAAACATACTCAAACAGCCAAGCCTGACGGTTCCTGGGGTAAACCCACAAAACCGGATAAAGGCAACAACCCCTTATCTGGCGGGCTAGATAAAATTTTCGACAAGACTTTCAGCAACTTTAATAATTTGTTTAATAATGTATTCGGAGGTGAAGGCATGGATACACAAGCCTGTGGCGACACATCTGGCAATAACGGCACAAAAAAATCATTCCTTGGCTAGTCTTGCAAATAGTCTGCGAATCTAAAAAAATAATATTTTTTTAAATTTTTTCACTTTAAATAGCAATTCCTCAAAACAAATTGTTTTTAATAAGATAAGTAGGTTACATATACTAGGTAGTAAATAAAAGATTCCTTACCCAGTAAAAAAGTTTAAAATATGACTTAAGTTCGAAAGAACAAAAACTAATCAAGAATTAATAAGAATTAAACGAATTCTAGGTATTAAATAAGTAGATATTAAAAAGTCCTTACCCAAAAATAAAGTTTATAATAGCTCTAAAATGCTTTTCAGATTATTCAATCGTGTTAAACCTAATAAAATCAGCCAGTCTCTGAAAAGAGTAATCTGAAATTTAATCAGTGAGCAGCATAAAAATAATGCTTGAGTTCAATATTGAACAAAAGCTAACAATGACTAGAGGATTTTAGATTAATAAGTAGGTATTAACAACTTCTTTATTCAACTATATTTATGCAATGAGCTAAATTAATTAACTTGCCATAATTGAATTTAATTTGAGTGTTTCTTTTATTATAAGTTTGGAGGTTTTATCAATGAGTGATTTATTAATGCTGGCTATGCCAAATAACTTTGGACAACAATCTAAGTGCTGCGGTGGTGGCAACTGTGGTGGACAACAAAGTGGTAGCCCAACATTACTTGCTTTTGGTGGCAAAGATGGTAGCATGGGCCTACTAGCTTTACCCGGTCAACAAAATAACGGGTGTCAAAGTAAAGAAAATCAAAATCCACTTAATAATATTCAAAATTTGATAGATCAGATAAAAAAGATTTTAGGCAAAGATCAAAATAAAAATCAAGCTAAACAATGCAATAGTAACGGTAGCAGTGGTGGCAATTGTCAAAAGAATCAAAACAAAGATCAAAATAATCCAATGAATCAATTTAAAAACTTAATGAATATGATGAATATGATGCAAGCATTAAACAAAATTTTAGGCAAAGATCAAAATAAACAGTGTAATAGCAAAGGTGGTTGCAGTGGTGGCAATTGCCAAAAGAATCAAAACAAAGATCAAAATAATCCACTTCAAAACTTTATGAAGGCTATGAATATGATGAACATGATAAGCCAATTCTTAGGTGGCGGTGATACTCAACAAAAAGCAGACAAGCAAAATAGCCCAATGTTAATGATGTTTATACCACAATAAACAAATTAATAATTATAATATATTAT
>JANQFW010000049.1 GCA_028277625.1 Candidatus Gastranaerophilales bacterium
AAATTTAAAAATATTTACATTATTTTTAGATTATAGTAGTATTAATAAATGAAAATGTATGCCGAAGTGGTGAAATTGGTATACACGCATGTTTCAGGAGCATGTGAGCCTAGCTCGTGCGGGTTCAAGTCCCGCCTTCGGCAAATAGCCACAAAGAATAAGCCAACAATTATTTAACAAGCCAAAGGAGGAATACCCATTAATATTAAGACTTCAGGTGGAGCAGCAAAATCTCCCCGAGTAAATAAAGAAATTAGAGCAAAAGAAGTAAGGTTAATAGACAGTGATGGACAAAATCTGGGGATTAAAAGTACCGCGGAAGCTCTAAGCATGGCTTATGAAAAGGGTCTTGATTTAGTTGTAATTAGTCCTAATCAAGTTCCTCCCGTCGCTAAAATACTTGATTATGGTAAATATAAGTTTGAAACAGATAAACGAGCAAAAGAAGCCAAGAAAAAACAACATGTTGTAGACGTTAAAGAAATAAAAATGCGCTATAAAATTGATGTGCATGATTATAATGTTAGATTAAAAAATATTAAGAAATTTATTGGAGCAGGAAATAAGGTAAAAATAATAGTAATGCTAAGGGGTAGAGAAATTCAACACTCAAGCTTAGCATTTGACCTTATTAAACGCTTAGAAGAAGACCTGAAAGACATTACCTATATTACAGAAAAAAAACCTGGACTTGAAGGTAAAAATGTAATCATGATTCTAGCACCGGCTGGAGCTTAAAACATGTTCATGGTAAGGTAAATAAATAAAAGCGGTTTTGATTTTTGATAAACTAGGAGTTAAATAAAAATGGCAAAAACTAAAATGAAAACACACCGTGCAGGTGCTAAAAGATATAAAGTTACCGCAAACGGCAAAATTTTACGCAGACAAGCAGGTAAAAAACACTTATTAGGGCATAAAGCAGCTAAAAGAAAAAGACGCCTGACTGGATCAGTTGTAGTATTTGAAGGTTCTCTTGAAATTATTAGAAGAGAGTTACCTTATATGAAATATTCCCGTTAAAGGAGATAATGGAAAATGGCTAGAGTAAAACGTGGAAACGTCCTTCGCAAGAGACATAAAAAAATCTTAAAATTAGCTAAAGGCTTTAAAGGCGCAAGAAGCAGATTGTTTAAAGTAGCTAATCAAGCAGTAATGAAAGCGTTAAAATTTCAATATCGTGATCGTAGAAATAAAAAAAGATCATTTAGACGCCTATGGATAGCTAGAATTAATGCAGGTGCAAGAATTAATGGCTTAAGCTATAGCAAATTTACAAATGGTCTTAAAAAAGCAAATATTCAAGTTAATAGAAAAATGTTAGCTGATCTTGCTGTTAAAGACCCAGCTGCATTCAAAAAAATAGCGGATATAGCTAAAGAAAAGCTTACTGCTTAATAACAACAAAAATAGCTTTTTTAAAAGAACCGGTTGCAATCGGTTCTTTTTGTGTAATAGCCTACCCTGCTAATTGTTTTAAGAAAAATCCTAATTTATACGCACAAGCCTAGAATTGGACCTAAATATATGCCCAATAGAAGTAGCTCAGCAAGCTTAACACCAGCTTATTATTTAATTGAAATATTTTTATAAACAGAATCTTTTTTATCCTGCAGAACAGGGAAAGACTCTCTGATTCGATGGACTTCGTCTAAGTCAATTTCTGTCTTTAGAATGCCCTCTTCCATGCCCATTGAAGCTACTATTTCCCCCCATGGATTTATGACCATAGAATTACCGGCATTAAGCCTACCATTATCTATTACACCTGCTTGATTAATAGGTATAAAATAAACTTGATTTTCTATGGCTCTTGCTTTGCTAAGTGTTATCCAATGTTCTAGCCTTGTTTGTGGCCATGCTGCAGGGCAAATTATTATTTCTGCACCTGAAAAGGTTAAAGCTCTGAATAATTCAGGAAACCTTAAGTCATAACAAATACTTAATCCTATTTTTCCAACATCTGTTTGAGTTACAACCAACTCTTCTCCAGGTGTAATATATTTACCTTCGCAGGAACCAAAATATGAAAACATGTGTGTTTTATGATATTTAGATATACATTGTCCGTTCCTATCAAACATTACACAAGCATTTCCAAATTGCTCATCAGATATTTTTTCTATAAAGCTACCTGCTATAATATTTGTTTTATACTTTACGGCTAACGATGAAAGTAGTTTGCTTGTTTCTCCACCTGGCACAGTCTCTGATGTCTGTTGAAAAGCATCATGCGCTATGCCTACATTAAAAACTTCTGGTAGTATTATTAGATCAGGTTTGTACCAGCTATACTCTTGGATAAAGCTTTTGGCTTTATCTAAATTATATTGCTTATCTTCCAATTTTGGGCTTATTTGAATGCCTAGTATTCTTACTTTTTTTGACATAATCTGCCTCTTTAAACTATTTATTATTAATATACCTAAATTTTTATAAGTTAAGTATACTTCAATTTTTTATTAAATAGCAATAAATAAAATAAATATAAAAATTAATTTTTTATTTTTATCAATTAGAATATCCAAACTCTTTTAAAGCCTTATCTTTTTTACGCCAGTCTTTTTTTACTTTTACAAAAAGCTCTATAAAAACCTTTTTATTTAACATTTCTTCCATTTCTTTTCTAACATCGGAGCCGACTTGTTTTAACATGGCACCTTTGTTGCCTATGATCATACCCTTTTGAGAGTCTCTTTCCACAAATATAGTAGCCTGAATACTATCCATAGTCTTAGTCTCTTTATATGTATCAACTACAACAGCAACACTATGAGGAACTTCTTGATGAGTTTTCCTCAAAATCTTTTCTCTGATAATTTCTTCAACTACCGCTCTCATATTTTGATCGGTTAATTCTTCTTCTGGATAGTACTTAGGACCTTTAGGGAGCTTTCTGTAAATGTTTTTTACTAAATCATCTATATTTCTGCCGGTTTTTGCTGATATTTTTAGCAGAGGCATTTTTTTACCTTCGAATAAATCCGTATAAGATTTAATAACATCATCCCTAGTGTCAATATCTTTTATGGTGTCAACTTTATTAACAGCAATAATAACATCTTTTTTAGCTTCTAAAAGGTTTTGCACAATCCATTTGTCACCAGACCCGGCTTTTTCAGACCCATCAACAAGAAAAATAATAACATCCGCATCCGGTACAGCAAGCTTAGCCTCCTCCATAAGAAACTCATGGAATTTATACATAGGTTTATTAACTCCAGGCGTATCTACAAAGATTATCTGACCTTTGTCAGTTGTTAGGATGCCTTTTATTCTTTTTCTTGTGGTTTGAGGTTTTTCACTTGTTATAACAACTTTTTGTCCTAATATTTTATTTAATAACGTTGATTTTCCAACATTGGGCCTGCCAATTATTGCAACAAATCCTGATTTATATGCCATTTAAATTTAATTCTCCAATTGAAATCTTTAATCTATTTCTTGTTCTTCAGCGTCTTCAGTTTCTTCTTCAATATCATGCTTGTCAATAAAGCCGTCATCTTTGATCAATAAGACCCTAATTATCTTGTGACCATCCATGCTTTCAACTTTTAGCTTAATATCATTGCTGTGTACTTCATCGCCTACTTCCGGCTCTCTTCCAAGTAGCCCGAAAACGTAACCGCCTATAGTCTGGAAGTCTTCTGTTGATAAATCAAGATTAAATCTATCATTTAAATCATTTATATTCATTTTAGAAATTAAGCTCAAAGTATTTTGATCTATTTTTATAATTTCATGAACCTGAACATCATATTCATCCCAGATTTCACCGACAATTTCTTCTAAAAGGTCTTCCATTGTAACAATTCCGGCAACGCCGCCGTGCTCATCAACAACAACCGCCATTTGAGCTTTATTTGAACAAAATTCATTTAGCATATCACTAATTGACTTGTTTTCAGGGACTATATCAACTTCTCTTGCAAGGTTCTCTACTTTTATATGCTCTTTTGGGTTATTCTTTAGAACCCCTAAAACATCTTTAGCATTAATCACACCAATAATATTATCTATATGTTCTCTGTAGATAGGTATTCTTGTATGTCCTGAAGTAATAACTACATCCATTAATTCATTAATAGAAGAATCTGCATCTATTGAGTCTATATCAGTTCTTGGAACCATAACTTCACATACAACAGTATCTGTAAAGTCAAAAAAGCTTTTAAGCATTTTAGCTTCACGTTTTTTAAGAATTCCAAGTTTTTTACCTTCGTTTATTAAACATACAAATTTTTCTTCCCAGTTATCTTCAGCATCATCTGCCTGAACTTCAATAGTAACGTGGGATATATTATTAACCTTTTCTTTTAGTTTTTCTTCTAGCCTATCTGCAATATCATCTGCTTCTTTTACTTGGGTTTCGGGGTCTACTTCTATTTCCATATTTACAATAAGCCCTGAAGGTCCCATATCCATTGTTTTAAGGTCATAAACCTGAGAAACGCCATTTACGGTAGAGGCAATGTCTCTAATAAGTTCTTCTGTTTGAGGCTTAGCAGCCACACCGGTTAATACGCTTATATTATGCTTTAACAGATAAATAGCAAGACCTAAAAGCATCAAACCTATAATAATTGAAGCTATAGCATCGGGTATAGCAGCATAATGTGTAGGTATAAACTTTGCTATGATAATTGCAATAAGAGCAATAGCTGCACCACTTAGGGCAGCGGTGTCTTCGTACCATACAAATTTAGTTGTCGGACTTTTTATATGTTTAATATATTTAAAAGATTTTATTAAAGTATCAAATTTATTTTTTGTTTTAACTTCAACTTCTTCCATAACAGCAGAGCTAGCACTTAATACAGCCCATATTTCAAATGTAATACTGCCTAACAGCGTGAATATCAGTAAATTTATATTATCCAGAAACGTAGCCGGGTTTTCTTCTGGTGTAACCAGTCTGTGCCACCCTTTGTATATAGCAACAGATGTCCCCAGTAGCATTAATATACAGGCAAATAATGCCCAAATATTTGCTTCCAGTCCATAACCAAAAGGGTGTTCCTTGTCTGCGGGTCTACTGCCTCGTTTTAACCCTACTAGAAGACAAAAACTATTAAAGCCATCTGCTGCTGAGTGTATAGCCTCTGACAACATAGCAGAACTACCGCTAAGCAAAAAACAAACAAGTTTAATTGCCGCAATTCCCACGTTAGCAAAAAGAGCACGCCATACTGCCAGCTCTGATAATATTTGTTTTCTATTAAAGGCTTTCTTTTGAGGTGATTCTATATGTATATCTAACGAGTGACTGTCTTCGTCTATATTATTACTAAATGAGTTCGATGATGACATATTTTTACTTAACTACGCCTCCTTGGACTTGAAGGAAGCAAGACTTATGCTTAATCGATCGTACATCTTTTTTCCTTATGGTCTTATACATTCTGTTCACATTATACACTATAATGAATTTTTTTTAAATTGCATTGCTTAAAATTAAAAAAGTATTAAATATAAATAATCAATAATCTTTAAGGTAACCTACTTCAATAAAAACTATTCAAAAAATCACCTATTTTCATTTTATTACTTAGCAGAAGCTTAGCCCTTATAGAGCCTGCAACCCCATATAACTTTAACCCCTGAATTTGTATAGACTTATTCTTGCTTTTAGTTGATACAATAAGACTATCCTTACACTTAGTAAGTATTTTTCCTGGCTTGTCAATAGGATTATCCAGTTTCACAATTTTACTGCTTTTTATCATCAAAAAATCATTATTGTAAATTGTATAGCACTTTATCCAGCATGTTACTCCTCTTATTTGATTATGAATGTCTTCTGCAGATCTATTCCAATTAATTATAGCATCGTCAATAGACAATCTGGGATAATATGTAGCTTTTTCTTCATCTTGTGCATAAGGCAGACAATCAGCATTTTCAAGCTTATTCAATAAAGCTCCAACCATCTCTTTAGCTTTAAAGGTACATTTTGTACGAATATCATAAGCATTATCATCATCAGAGATTGATACTGCCTTTTGTAATAATATAGGCCCCGCATCAATTTGCTTACTCATCAAGTGAAAGCTAACACCTGTTTGCGTTTCTCCTTGAACTAAAACAGATGCATAAGGATTACTTCCTCTATGCTTAGGCAACAAGGATGGATGACAATTAACACATGCCACCCTTGGCATGTTTATAACTTTTTCTTTTAATATTTCGCCCCATGCACCTACTATAATTACATCAGGATTTAAACTCTTTGCCTTTTTAAAAAAAGCATTACTGTTTACACTACCTGTATTTATTTCAGGTATTTTATGCATTTTTATTAAAGACTCAAAACTATCAGGCAATAGTAACTTTCTTAGTGGAGATAAAAATGTTTTTGATGTATCCCATTTTAGTATACCAATTAATTCATGTCCCGACTCAATTATTCCTAACATCAAAGATGATGCCATCTCTCCATATCCTACAAGTATTACTCTCAAATTGCTACTCTCCTGATTTTTTATTCTTTTTCAAAATTATCTTATTTCTAATATCAAATTCATAAACTCAATATCATCATAGTCTGTTTCTATCTTACCCTTTAGTTCTTCATTTTGTCCTGTTTCTATTGTTATATAATTATAAGAATTTTGTTTAATATATTCAGAAGAAATGTTTATTTCCTGATTATCGCCATTAATATTTATTTCTCCTACTTTTCTAGAGTTTATAAATATCTCGGTTGGTGTACTTACAGAATTTATACGATTTTGTCTTAACCTCTTTGCCAGTCGTGTATCCAAACCAATTATAGAGCCTATTTTTAATACAAAAATCCTATTTTGAGGAGCTTTGCCCACAAAAAATCTTTTGAAAAACCTATAACCGCTTGATTCTATAGAAAAATCACTTGCATTTGCAGACCTGACAGAATAGCTATTATCTCCTAAATGCCTTAGTTCTTGATCGATTATTATTTCATTATGAGCCTTTTGTACCATACCTATAATCATAGGTTTTAAAACCTTATCTTTAGTTACAGTAAAAGAAAAAGGCTTATATCCTTGTGCTTTGACGGACATTATAGTAGGTGAGCTGATAGACGTATTAAGATTAAAAGCACCTTTATGATCGGTTCTAACGCTAACACCCTCAGAAGGTATTGATACTTTTGCATTTGAAATAGGGTTACCCGTTAAATAATCAACAACTTTATTAACACCTAAATAGTCTTCTTCTGTAACAGAACCAGTTAAGGCCTTTGAAAAAGAACAACTTATGTTTCCAAGAAGCAAAAATAGTATTATGGTAGTACAAAAAACATACTTAACCATGTAAATGTCTCCTGTTTACTAAGGTGTTATTCCATATAGAGTTATCTATGCTTTTTATGATAAGACGTTTTTCTTATTTTCCATTAGATAAAAGTATTAGCCCTTTTAAGCTAATTTTAAAAAAAAGTATAATAAAAAAATAAAATATCGCCCATAATTTTATTACAAGCGACTTTTAAGCTTTAAATTTATATATTATATTCTGGACTTATTTTAAAGCCCTTATCTAAGTCTTATCTTTTAATTCCTCTTTTTTTTGCAATTGAGAGTCTTTTACAAGGTCATCAATGGTAACAGGAAGCTCTTTAATGGCTTTATTATTTAATATATAGGCCTTATTTTTATTATCAATGCTAATCCTATCATCGTTTTTAGTATCAACCCTGCCTGATTCAATAGCCCATATTGTATCTCTTTTAAGAATAGCCTCGTCTCTTTGATTCTTTTTTATTTCATAGTTCATACCAATAAGGGTATTTCTTATTGTTTTATCAGATTTAAAGACGCTAGCTATGCCTTTATATTGCCTTTTATTTAAGTTACCCATGCTATGAATAAATTTTACATAAATAACAGGTGTATTTAAATTTTTAGAAAGCTCATAGTTAATTAACTTACTAATGTTTTCAGATATTTTAATAATAGACGTATTTAACAATGCTATTACAGCTTTTGCCTCTTTAATAACTTCTTTTCTGGCTTTTATACTTTCTTCTTTTTTTAAAGTTTCTTCTGACTTTGGTTCTGGCTCAACACTTGACTGTAGTAATTCTTCTATAAAATCTTTTTTAATTGAGTTCTCTCCATTTTTACTATCTGGCACTGAATCTTCTTCGATTGAAGCGCTTACTTTAGCTATTTTAAATTCTAGTTCGTTTATTAAGCTAATAATACTTATTAACCTGCTATAAAGCTCACTTTTATTACCATTAAATAAATAATCATCAATATTATAAAGTTTTATTTTATTTTCTTCAAAATTATTATAAACAAGAGTATTTATAACATTAGGATTTAAAGAGATATTAGCATTTAAACTTTGTATATTAGGCTTGAAAGAACTAGCCACTTCATTTGCTAAATTCACTAAAGTTATAATACTTGTTACTCCAGCTATAGAGACTGAAAAAGGATCGACTTTAAGTGTTTGCTCTTTATTTTCTTCTATTAAAGCCCCCAATTCATCATCTAATTCTTTAACTCTTTTAGCAGATGCATTAAGAAGCTCTATAGATGAATCGTAAATCCACTTGTCTGTTATACTTGACTTCTCCGTTAATAAAATAAAAGAGTTCTCTCCTTTAAGATCAGTATCATTTTTAATTATATCAATAAGCTTATAAGATAAAATATTCGCATTTTTATACGCCATCATTAAAATTTTCGAATCATTTTCTACTGAATACTCATAGGTAGGTGTAGAGGATGCAGGCTTTATTTCAATCCTTTTCAGCCTTTCATTATAGTCATCTAGCCTTTCTATAATCGTTTTTTTTGTATTTTCATTGCTATCAACTTCTTCTGATAGTGCAGGGTATGAAATATTTAAAAATAATAGTGCAATTAAAAATAATGTTAAAACATCTTTTTTCATAATAAACTCCTAGTAAGTGCTTAAAGTAAAAGTTATTAACCAGCTCATTAATGTAAGTCATGAAGTTATTTTATTCAGCTAAAAATTCCAGCCTCTAATTAAAATTAAATATAAAGTATAAACATTGTCAAATAAATTAAATTTTAAATTTACAAAACAAAACAGTATTTCTTATCAAGCAAAAATCAAAAGCCACTGATAACAAAACTATCAGCAGCTTTGATTTTTTTATTTAATGTTAATTTAAATCTGATCAAAAGAACCAGAAGGAAGTTTTTTTATTGTATTATATTTAAACAAATAAGATTTATTTTTATGCAAATTAATTTTATCATCATTATGAATTTTAGTTTGAGCTGTCTCTAGGCTCCATATAATATCCTTCTTTGTTGAATTTAATGTTTTTACTTCATAGCTCATGCCGGTAAGCGCATTTCTTATTAATTTATCAGATTTAAACAGGCCAGCTATTAGACTTTTATACTGTTTTGTTTTTATAGTCCCTGTGTTATGAATAAACTTTACATATATAACAGCTGTCTTAGGATTTTTAAAAAACTCATAGTTAATTAAATTACTAATGTTTTCGGTTAATTTTTTAATAGAAGGATTAATTAACTTAATTATAGACTTTGCTTTCTTAGCTTCTTGCATTAAATAGGCATCTTCTGAGGAACTTAATACAGCTATATGCATTTCTGCTTGCTCTATAGCACTAATAACTTCTACTAATTTGCTATAAATAGAACATTTATTTCCACTTAAGAGATAGTCATCAACTTTTTGAAGCACTATTCCATTTCGCTTAAAATTATTGTAAAAGATAAAGCTTACTACGTTATTATCTAACTTGATGTCAGCACTTGAACTGTTTATATCAGGCTTAAATGCGTTTACAATTTCGCTTGCTAAGTTTACCAAGCCTACAATACTTGTTAATCCAGTTACAGAAACAGGTTCTGTTTTATCCGAGCATTGCTGATCTTTATCACTACATTTATTTATTAAGACATCTAGTTTTTTATTTATCTGCTTAACGCTTTCCTCATTTTTACTTATTAATAATTCTAGGTATTTGTTTAGTTTTTTAACCCTTTTGGTAGACACATCAAGGTATTTGATAGATTTATCATATAAAAGCTTATCTGTTACACTTGATTTTTCGGTTAGCAAAATAAAAAATTTCTCTTTTTTAAGTAACTTATCATGTTTAATTAAATCTATAATCTTATAAGATAAAACATTAGCATTTTTATAAGCCATCAATAAAATTTTTGAGTCATTCTCTACCAAATGCTTATAAGCCGGTGTGCTTGAGGATGGTTTTAATTCAATGTTTTTAAGGCTTTTATTATAGGTATCCAACTTTTTAGTGGTAGATTTTACTGTCTTTTCTAAATTTTCTGATAGTACAGAAGAAGAAATATTAAAAAACAATGCACCAAATAAGAATATTATTATTAAAACATTTTTTTTCATGAAAAACTCCTAATGTATCAATAAGCAATATATTAATAGCGCAAATAAGCTCCGATACCTTCATGCTTGTTTAGTTCTTCAGCTGCTTTGCCCTCTAAAATTTCAACATCACCTTTATTCTTAAAAGTTAACCTTACTGCTTCAGAAATCAAATCTATAGTTCGGGCGTTTCCGTTGCACTCAGGGCATTTAGCTTTATCTTCATTTCGGGCTAAATAGTATCGATCCCCACACTTAAGACCTTCTAGCTCCAAATTTTTTGAAATCGTTAATGTTTTTACCTGTCCTTGTTTAGCCAAAACTATAGTATCTTGAATACCAAGTGTAGATAAATCATTGGAGCACGCTCGACCTACAATATCTTGAACCATCTTAAATTCTTTTTCTTTTTCTTCTGTGTACAAATCATTAATAGCGGTTTCAAGTATTTCATTTATATTTTCTCTTAGTTCTAGATGATCAGAGGCTATTATTTTCTCTTTTATATTAGTAGGCAAAAAGCTTTCAAAATGTTTTGTTTCCTGAGTTTGTCCTATTAAAATCAATTTTGCATAGTCACCAGTATCATGAATTTCTACAAGCTTTTCTACTGTTTCTCTATAATGCACATCTTGCTGATGCTCAACATGCCGTTGATATCTCATTTGTGACCATCCACCCTGCTTATGATATCGATGCACCAAATTTTCAACATCATACTCATCCATAATGAAACCTTTAAAGTTCAAACTAAATAGCCGTGCCATTTTAGAATCAACTATAGCAACTAAAACATTATCATATTCATTAAGGTGATAAGCCAGCTGTTTTAAATGAGGAAAAGAGTCAACATGAACCTCATTTTCAAAAGGCATAAAAGATTGATATGTTTCAAACACACCTTCTTTGTCACAAGCAAAAATAGCCACGCCATGTGCTTCTGTTTTTAAGTTATTTTCTATATAATTACAAATTTTTTCCTGATCATTTTTAAATCTATTATACTTTTCTTTATCATTATTATTTTTAAATTCTAATAGAGTGTTTTGAAAAAAATTTTTCAAATATATTCTATTCTGCTCCGCCTGCTCCAAAAACTGGCTTGCATTTATATTTAAATATAAACTGATAAAAGGGTACTTGGTATCTGAAAACTCTGATAAATACTGAACTTTTTTTAATAAATCATTACTTTTAGTCATTTAAGCCCATCCCCCCTCTGTTTTTACTTATTTGAAAATATTATTATAGATTTCAAATAAATACATTGCATGAGCTAATATTTTTTGTCTAAACAGTCAGACTATTTTTTAATTTTAAATTTAAAGCTTTTTATTTTCTAATATATAGGCAACCTTACATTAAAGGTACTTCCTTGTCCTTCAGTACTTTCAGCCCAAATTTCACCATCATGAAGCTCTACTATTTGCTTTGAAAGATACAATCCTAATCCAGTTCCTACTTGTCTAAACTTCTTTGCATAGCTTTTATATTTATCAAACAAATAAGTCATTTCCCCGGCAGCAATACCTCTTCCATTATCCTCAAAAGAAAGTAAAATATTATTAGGATATCTCTTGACAGTTACTACAATATTACCGCCATCTTGCGTATAATTAATTGAATTTGTCAACAAATTCATTATTACGCGCGTTATTTCCAAAACATCCACTTCCAAAAAAATGCTTTCATTTTCAAAATTTAAAGATAACTCCTGATTTTTATCAGAAAGCAAATACTTTAATTCAACACAGATATTTTTAATCAAATTAAGAATATCAGCTTTTTCTTTTTTCAAAGAGATCTTACCGTGCTCATATTTATAAGTAGCAAGTAAATTTTCTATCATTTTAAACATATATTTGCTAGAGTACAAAGTATCCTTAAGAATTGAAACCTGATCTTCGTTTAAAGACCCAAATGACCCCTTTAATAAAAGCTCCAATGCTCTCATTTCTGCTCTTATTGGTGTTTTTAAGTCATGCGTTAATGTAGCAACAAAAGTTTCTTTTTGCTTTTCTATTTCTTTAGAATCGGTTATATCTCTAATTACAAAGACATAACCTTCTGCCACATCCTGAGAGGGATTAATTTTAGAGCAATTAATATCATAGTATTTTGAGCATTTTTCAGAGTCTACAGCTACTTCTTTTTTTATACTCTTTTTAACTTTTAAGCTTTCTATAATTAAATCTTCGTTAAAATTAACATCCGTAGGTATAACAGAAAAAACTTTTTGTCCACAAACAGACTTAAAATCAATATCAAAGAATTCTCTAAATTTCTTATTAAAGGAAACAATTTCAAACGAAGTATTTAGCATTAAAATTGCATCAGCAGAAAATTTAAAAATCAAATCCAGCTTGTTTTTTTCTGTTTCCAGCTCTTGTTGAACATCTTTTATCCTAAGTGTATTAATAATTCTGGCTTTAACTTCTTCTATATTATAAGGCTTAGTTATATAACCATAAGACCCTAAGTCCAAACCCTTAACAATATCTGTTGTTTCATTTAATGCACTTACAAACAAAACAGGGATCTTAGACGTTTTAGGATTCTTTTTTAAATGTTTAATCGCCTCAAAACCATTCATTTCCGGCATCATTATATCTAACAAAATAAGATCAAAATGCTCTTTCTCGAGCATTTCAAAAGCCCGCTTTGCATTATAAGCCGCTTTTGAACTTTTACCTATTTGCTCTAAAATTTCTTTTAACAGGTCAACATTTATAGCATTATCATCTACAATAAGAACATTATGCCATTTATTGCTTTTATCGATATGATCTTGATCCTCTGCAGGCAATTGCAAGCTTTGATTCCCTTTATTCACTTCACTTTTATATTGAACCTTGTTTAAATAATTATCAATTTTCTGAATAAAAGACTCGTCAAACTTTTTCACAATATAGCCAGAAAAGCCTACTCCTACTATTTTATCTAAACTTTCACTTTTTTCTTCTGCCATTAAAGACACAAGTGTTGTGTCTCTAATTAACGGATCTTGTTTTAATAACCTGGCAAACTCTAAACTTTCTTCTTTAAATCTATCAAAGTCTACTAATATTAAGCTAGGCTTTTTTAACTTTACTTCTCTTATGCCATCTTCTATTTTTACAACTCTTATCAAGTTATAATTTGCATTAAGAAATAAGCTGCTTATTTCTTTTGCACTGTTCCCACTACCCTCAATTAATAATATTGTATTCATTCTATTAACAACATTCTATAACTTACTACATTAATCTTTTTTAGCATATAAATTATACCATCAGCAAGAAAAAAGTGAAATTATTTAAAAATTTCGGGTACACTAAAAATAAAATTAGAGAGAGCAAGGTGATTTTTTTATATTGCTCTCTTCTAAAAAGCTATTCAAGTATGTACTAACTTGTTTTTTATTTCTTAAAAAATTGTTTGTACTGTTAAATCAAGTAAACTTTGTCCCATAAACATCACCAAAAAGCCCCCCAACACTAATGCAGGACCAAACGGCAGAAAAGTAAAAGACTTTCTTTCCTTTGTCCTTTGTAAAACAACAAACATTCCAACGCCAGCTAATGAAAATGAAACTAAAACTACAGCTAAAGCCCCAAAAAGTGTTTTTGTAAAGCCAATGTAGCTACCTAAAGTTGGTATAAACATTGAACAAACTAATATAGCTGTAAAAATTATTGACTTATAGTCTTTATCTTTATACATATTATGTATTAAAATTGGCAAACCTACAACTAGCTGAAACAAAAAGCTAAATAACAATATAATTAAAATCATTTTCCAACCGAACCAAGCTCCTAAAGCTGCACCAATAATAGAATCACCACCTCCAAATGCATATTCTCCTACTGTTAAGTATCCTATTCTAGAGAATATTTCAAAAAAAGCTGCGCCTATTATTGCTCCAATTATTGCAGATATAAATATTTCATTAAATGTTATTGATGAGTTAATTCCTTCTAATGGATATGTAACAGTACCTAAGCCAGAGTTTCCTATATCAAAAAATGAATAAACCAAACCTATAGGAATAAGTGGTATTGAGCTCAAGTCATAAATAAGCTTTTCTTTTAAATCGGTTATAGTTATAACTATTAATCCACACGCTAAAATCAACAAAAAGAAACTCTTTAGTGTAATGCCAAAACATTCAAATATTCCTACAAACAAAAGTGCTGTACACAGTTCAACTATAGGATATTGAATACTAATATGTGCTTTGCATTGCCTGCATTTTCCCATTAAAAGTAAATAACTTAAAACCGGTATATTATCATACCATTTTAATGAATAAGAACATTTAGGACATTTTGACCCCGGAAAAACAATAGATTCCTCCGAAAGTAGCCTTAAGGCAGCAACATTTAAAAAACTTCCTATACAAAGTCCCACAACAGCTATTACAGAAATCAAATAAATGTGAAAAAACAAATTAAAAGAACTTAACTCCATAACTATATCCAATCTTTTTCAGCTTAAATTTATTATATCTTTTTATCCATATTAAAAGTTGTAAATTTTTGGGTAATTATTGCAAATAACTGTGCTAATGCTTTTTTTAACCTTCTGCTTACTTGCATTTGAGACATATTTAAATATTTTGAAATTTCTGCTTGAGTCATATCATCAAAAAAGCTTAACTTTACAATAATTGCCAGCTCAGGCTCAAGCTTTTTTATTGATGCTATTAACATTAATCTGTCATCTCTTGCTACTAAAAAATCTTGATATTTATTATCAATTACCTTATCGGCTATTGCAAAATCAGAATTGTCAGACTCAAGAAAATAGTTATCCAGTGAAATCAAATTTTTCTTATTATCTATTTCATTTACTTCCATCACTCTATTAACAGAAATTTGAAGTTCCTGCGCAATTTCATAGTCATCAGGAACTCTCCCTTGTTTTACAGTTAACTTTTGAACAATTTGATTTATTCTGCAAGAAAGTTCTTGCAGTTCTCTTGGAGCTCTTATTATTTCTGACTTATCTCTTATATAGTGCCTTATTTCACTAGTGATCAAATATGCCGCATAAGTTTTAAAACTAGCCCCAAAGTTAATATCATATTGATCCAACGCTTTTAAAAGCCCTAAACTTCCCACTTGAATAAGATCTTCAACAGGGTCAGTGCTTCTTCGTGCCAAACCAAAAGAAATTCTTTTAACAAAAGGTAAATAGGCTAAAACTATAAAATTTCTTAATTGTTTTTTTAGCGATTCATCTGTTGTAGAGTTATATTCTTCCAACCATCTATTTACTTCTTCAGGAGTAGTTATATCGTCAAAACTCATCTTTTTCCATAATACTATTTAACTATAAAACTTGAATTATAAAGATTATAACATAGGAGCAAAGTCTGTTTTAAGGCACCAAAAAATGTAATATAATGAAAACATTTTAGTTCATTGGGAGGATATTTGTATGGCTTTTAAACCATCCAATGAAGAGCAAAAGTGGGCCAAGCAGCTGGAAATTGACTTAAAAAAAGAAATTTTTGAAAAATTGCCTGGAGGTGAAAAAGAAAGTTCAAAAAGTTGTTTTTGGAAAAAATGTCCTAATGATGGATCAGATCTAATAGAAGAAACGTTAGACAGTAAAGAAATCAAAATACAAAAGTGCTCTGAATGTGGAGGTATATGGATAGATCAGTGTACTCTTGAAAAAATTTTACAACTATCAAAATACTCTGAACATTTTTTAGAATTTTTAAGAAAAATCTTAAAGATTCGCGTAAATCATCATTAGACTTTTAATTATTAAATCTATAAAATAAAGCTCAAACGAATCGGCTTTGCCTATAGCATATTATTTTCTTCTACTGCTTGTAATAGTTTGTCTGGTAGTAATTGACCTGATTCATATAATAACTTTAGCTGTGCCACGTTATATTTTAAAACAGCGGAATAATAGTCCAGTTTTATTTGGGTTAAATCGGTTTGAGCTTTTGTGATCTCCAGGTTTAGCCCAAATCCCGTTTTAAAACGCAATTGTGCTAACCTATAAGCTTCTTGAGCCGTTACTAACCTTTCATTAATGGTAAACAATTGTTTTTTATAAAGAGCATAGTCATAATAGTTTTGGGTTATATTTTTATTTACTTGATTTGCAAAGCGCTCTTTTCTTACTTTTGCCTCTTTTATTTTTACTTTATTCATTTTTAAAGTTCCAAGTGTAGAAACACCCATATATCTTAAAGCATCAAAGTTTAAACTGATAGAAGCCTGAGCTGAAGGCTTCATTTCGCTGGCACTAGGACCGATTTGTCTTACATAACTGCCAACATTAATACTTGGAAACAGATCAGACTTTGTTGACCTGTTTCTGTTTTTTAATTCTTCTTCAAAATAATTTAATTCTTTAAACTCGGGTCTTTTTTCTTTTGCTATATCATATAATTCATTTAATGTATATCCTTCTGAAAAAAAAGGAATTGCATTTATCGTTAAATCTTCGGGTATTAGTTTGTAGTTTAAAGGTATATTTAAAGCAGAAGCAAGGTTGACTTCTGATACTTCAACTTGATTCATTGCTTCTAACAGCTTATTTTCGCTTTCTGAGACTTTTGTTTGCGCTTGCATAACCTCAAATAAAGTCCCAAAGCCATTATCATACCTTGCCTGATAATAATTAACCAACTCTTTTGCTTTTTCTACTTCTTGCCTTGCGGCTTCTATCTTAGAAAAATCTCTTAACCAGGAAAAATAGTTAATGCTAACATCTAAAAGTGTTTTCCTTGAAGCTGTGTTTAAAGCCTCTTGTTTTTGTTTTAAATAGTTTTTACTTGCTTTAAGTTCAAAAATAGGTTTACCGCCGGTAAAAATACGATAATTAATAGAAGCCATGGGCCTAATAGTTGTTCTGGATGTATCAACCGGTTCATCTCCAATAATAACTTCTCCACCTTCAAACCTTTCTGCATTTGCACTTGCTTGAATTGAAGGCATAAACAATGCATAAGACCTAAATTTATTAGCTTTTGCGTAGTCTATTTGAGATTCTGCCATTGCGATATCTAAATTACGATTTAGTGCAAAATCTATAATATTTTTAAAGTTTATTAAGATTAAATTTTTCTCTTTTATCTCAAGTGTAGAGTCATTTTTTATTGGCTTCTCTTCTTGTTTTTTTTCTTTTTTATCTCCAAGTTTAATAATAGAAAAAATACTTTTTGAGTAGACATATTGAGTGTTAAATAGCAAGAAAAAAATAACCCAAACAACAAAAAACTTCTTATTCAGATTAAAGGTTTTTATAATTATAGATAATATTGAGTTTATTATTTTAATTTTATTAATAGTCATATATAAAAACCTCTTATTATCTAGTTGTTGGCTCTTTAAACGCTCTTTCCATATGGAACTGTATTGGGTCAAGTAAAAAGCTTATAATATTTTTCTCTCTTGTTACAAAATCTGCGGTAACCGTCAGACCAGAGCGAAGGTTATGTATTTCCCCTGTATCTTCGAGCATAACATTTGATTCTGGCTTAACTCTTATTATATAAAAGTTTAATCCTTGTGGATCTTGAATGGTAGAAGGAGATATACTTTCTACAGTACCGTAAAGCTTATTAAAGTGCTGAAAAGGGAATGCATCCATTCGTAGCATTACTCTTTGATTTGGATGTATATAAGTTAAATCCCTGTTTGTAACTTTTATCTCTGCTACAATACCTGAATCCGAAGGTACTAAAGAAAATAAAACTTCTCCTGTACTTACTGTTTCACCTGCGCCTCTTACAACCTGCTGGTTAACAATACCATCAATGGGTGAATGAATAACCTGACGAGTCATTGTAAGATTATTTTTTTCAATTTCATTTTCTAATTTAGAAATTTCTTTTTCTCTCATTGCTAATTGATTTAAAAGCTCTTTTTGGTAACGGCCAACAATTTCTTTTGGTCGCTGCTTTGCCTGTGCGAGCTCTATTTGTCTTGATTTTACATCTTGTTTTAAAGAAGCAATCTCGCCTTGTTGCTTTAATATATCTTGTTCACTTAATCTATATTCTTTTTCAGAAAGACCACCTTGTTCATAAAGGGTTTTATATTGAGAAAACAATCTATAGCTTGAATCATAAACTCTTTGTGTACGCTTTTGCTTTTCTTTTGCTTGTTGGTATTGATAAGAAGCTTTTGATATCTGCATTTTAGCAATATTCATCTGCGTTTGAAAAGCTTGATGAGTAGCACGTAACCATGCGCTGTTTATATCGTCAAGGTGAACATTTATTTTATTTAAATAAGCATTTTGAATAGCCTCAGACTCATTTTTAAGTATCTTTAATTGTTCGAGTATACCATCTTGTTCAATTTCAGAATATTGAGGGTCCAGCTCAATAAGAATATCTCCTTTTTTAATTACATCATTTTCTTTGACATAAACCTTTGACACAATGCCATTAATAGGAGACATAACTCTTTTTAATTTGCCGTCAGGAATAAATTGCCCGGTACCGGGAACGGATTCTTCCAGCTTTCCGTACCAGGTCCATAAGAATATTGAGACAATACCTAAAGATAAAATTAGTAAAACACCAAAAGTTAAAATAAAAACTTTTTTAAAGGATGTATCATAACTTGAGTTATTTCCTTCTGTCAACTCTGCTTCAAATTCTAAAAATCTATCTTTTTCGGTCTTGTGTACCATATAGTTACCTTGCTATTAATTCTTTTGGATGCAAGTGGAAATAATAACTCTCACTTTTCAGAAGATCATCATATTTACCCTGCTCTAATATTTTACCCTCTTGTAATACTATAACCTTATCTGCCCTCATGTGAACAGGAAGATAATCCGTTACAAATATACAGGTTGAATTCTTAAACTTCTCAAAAATCCTGTTAAATATAATACCTTGTAATGAAAAATCAAGAGAATTAAGAGTTTCATCAATTATTAAAATTTCAGGATTTGTTAATAATACTCTAGCTAAAGCTATTTGTGCAATTTGCCCACCGGAAAGATTTGATCCATTGGCAAGCACCGGAGAATCCATACCCTGTGGTAGCTTTGATAAAAACGTATCCAAACCTACCATAGTTGTTACTTCTATAACATTTTTCATCGAAGCATAAGGATTACCCAAGATAAGGTTTTCTTTTATGGATCCCGTAAATATGCCCGGCTTTTGAAGGACAAGACCTATGCTGTTTCTTAAGCTGACTTCGTTTATATTAACAATGTTAAAATCATCTAATGCAACATAGCCGGAGTTAACATTGTAAAGCCTTTGCATTAACCTAAAGATTGTAGACTTTCCTGTACCGCTTTTTCCTGTTAAAATAACTTTTTCACCGGGTTGAATCTCGAAGTTTAAGCAGTTTAATATATTAGGCATATTTTCTTGATACTTAAAATCTACATCAACAAATCTTATGTGACCTTTTGTTGTATTTAAAAATACTTTATCTTCTTCTTTAAAATTAGTGTCTTCATAGTATAATTTTTTAAACTCTTTCAAGCTAACCGCAGCTTCTTGGAACTTTTGCAAAGATACAAGCATTTTTTGTATTGTACCGATAATGCTACGTCCTAACATACTAATAGCAAGGTAAACACCAAAAGATAGAGTTCCTGCCAATGCCTCTTGAGCACCAAAGTATAATGTTACCATTGAGCCTGCTGTTGAAATAAATGTTAAGCCTACATTACCATTAACCTGGTCATATCGTGCCAGAAAGTTTTTCTCAAGAGTTTGTCTTACTTTTTTAGTGACGCTTTCTACAATAAAAGTATTTGCATTAATAGACTGTATTGTTTCTTGATTGTTTAGAATCTCATTTATTCTTACCAAGTCACTCTTGTGCTCGGAAGAAAACTTAACCGCCCTCTTTTTAACTATAGGATTTGTCCAAAATATCATTATTGTTATTGGAACAATTGGAGCAAGTGAAATCAATGCCATTTTTACGTTTAAGAGTAGTAAAATAATAACAACAATTGAAGAAAATGCAACATCCAGGGATGAAATCAGAAAAGTTGTTGTTATTTCTTGATTTATCTTTATTAAGTCTTTAAATCTTTCCGCATAGTTTTGTAGAACTTCTTTATTTGCATTTGCAAAGTCAATGCTAAAAATTCTTTCCAACAAAATATCTATGCTTAACTTATCTATGCTCTCCAGCAAGTGAGATAAAATGTATGAACGAATTGTCTTAACAAATAAATCCGTTAATAATATTAGTACAATACCAACACCTATAATATTTAAAGCAGACAAATTTTGCCTTCCAAAAACTCTGTCAAATATTACCATATAAAAAAATGGCATACCCATCGTAAATATTTGGGTAATAACAGATGCAAGCATCATTTGAATTGTTAGAATAGCATTTTTACTGTATAAACTTATATACCAACTATAAGTAAACGGTTCTCCCAGTATTTTTTTTGCTTTTTTATAACGGGGTTTTACACTTAAAACTTCATATTTTTTGTGAATATTTTTAAGATCGGTTGTAAAACGCTCTCTGCTTCCTTGATATTCTTCTATCAAAGAATTTCCTTTTCTCCCAACAACCCAGCGTAAAACATCTTGGTCATCTTTTAAGATAAAGGGGTAAGTTTTGTTTAGTAGCTCTACAATTGTATGCTTTTTTCTTTTTGTTTCAAATCTAAGACCTTTAAGCTTTTTTTCCAGCTCATTAAGGTTTTGAACCTGTATTTTTTCCTCTTTGTTGTTATAAACAGATTTTTTATAGTACAACAGAGCTTGTTTTAAACAATAGTTAGCTTTTTTAATTTTATCAATATCAGTGGAAGAAATAGCATCCTCTTCCAAGAATACTTCTTTTTCTTGAGCTTGAGATATAGAATTTATGGAGACAGCGCCATTATTGGATGAAAGAATATGCTCAAATTGACAGGAAGTTTTTTCATAGGCTTCTGCTAAGGTTGAGTTATCTAAAACTATATCTTCAGGTATAACACACAGTACAGTTTCTTGCGAAGCAACAAAAGAAAATGAACTAACAGGATAATCAAATAGATCACCCTGGTTTAAAATCAATACAGTTACTTCCTGGTCTGTGTTTAATGTTTTTAAAACTCTTGCTTTTCCGCCCAGCACCAAGTATTTACAGTTTAGCCTTATATGGTCTTCTGTAAGTTCATCGCCGATATTAAGCGTTATTTGCTCACAACTATCAAGAATAGAATCTAAGCCGAATTCTTCTTCATCCCCGATATCTTCTAGTTCTTCCTCTTCAGGCTGATCATCTTGCGTATTATCATTCAATTTTTCTTCTTCATCTATACCCAACAAATCCCTATCTCCAGTTTAATGGTAGTGTTTTTTTAATTTTATACAACTCCCCTAAATTTAAAAAATAAACTATTTTTAAGCAGTAATCAATAATTACTTACTTATATATGTTCCCTAGTCTGGCACATATATTATATAATAAATGATGCTACATTAAGCAATAGTATAAACAGAGTAGTTTTTAAAAAAAGTCTCTATTTATTCCTAAAAGTTGTTTATTTAAAAATTTTTATTAATACTCAATACCTTGTCTGGCAGGTACACCTATATCAAAATAGTGTTTAACCGGGCTCATTTCTGTGACTAAATGAGCCATTGCAACTAATTCAGGATGAGCTTTGCGGCCTGTTAAAACAATTTCACAGTTCTTAGGTTTGTTTAACAAAACCTCTTTTACTTCTTGAATTTTTAACATACCTAAGCTAATACAAATATTTATTTCATCGAGTATTATTAGTTGGTACTTACCACTATTAATGGCTTGTTTTGTGCATTCCCAACCTTTTTTTGTTTCTTTATAGTCATCTATTTTTATATTATCTGAATATACAACTCTGTTTAATCCAAATTGAGATACATCAAGGTTATTAATAAACTTAGATGCTGATTTTATTTCCCCATAGTAATCAACACCTTGTTCGCCTTTTGTAAACTGGATGATTCTAACATTCCAGCCATGTCCTATCGCTCTGAGAGCCAAGCCTAGAGATGCGGTAGTCTTACCTTTTCCATCGCCTGTATAAATCTGGATATATCCGTTTTTTAGCATAAAACCTTCCTCCAACAAGATTAAATCAATATCTATACTACTCAGCAAGCAAGTTTAGAGTTAGTATAACGAAAAGGGCGTATTTAATTTTTTATTTAGAATCTTTTTTTAGGATATCTTAAAAATAATGTGATTCAAGCGTTTAAGCGTTTATTTTAACGAAAGTTTTTACTTTACATTTGTGTTGGTTTCATAATTATATTATCAATCAATAATATTTTTGCAACATTGTTAATTTTTTGAGTTAACTTATTTACTATCATGAATGATAAAATCTAATATCCAGTTTTTCTTCGGTTAAATGATGTAGTTAAGATAAAAAGAAAGAATAATCTTTTATAAGCGATTTTTTGTAACTTCTTGTAAAATTTTAAAAACAATTATTAAATAAGTATAGAATTTTTTGAATAATAGGTTATAGTATAATTACTATAACCGTAGCTTCGAATAAGTATACAAAGTAAGAGGATAGATAATGAGTCAACAACAACCAGGAAGTTTAGAAAACATTATTTTAAAGGCAATATGGACATTAGAAGAAGATGACAATAACGTTATAAGAGTAATGGACGTTAAGGCCCTTGTAAATGAAACAAATGAAGACGATCAAACCTGGGCTTATACCACAATAAAAACCGTTATGGATAGACTAGTTGTTAAAAAGCTATTAAAGAAAACTTTAAAAGGTAAGAAATACTTTTATAATTCAACTATTTCTAGAAATGAATACGGTAGGAACTTTATAAAGAGAACAATAAAAGATTATTACAATAATGACTTTGCTGCCTTTCAAAAAATGTTAAAAGAAATAGAGCAGGATTACTTATCTTTAGTTTAATTTATTATTATGAGCAATGAAAGTTACATAATAACAGAAGCCAGAAAAAAGACTTCTTCTCTGGTTTATAATGTTTTAGCTAAAAATCTCTGTGTAAGAGAAGCTATTAAACAGTTTCCTGAGGACATTTTTGATGAATCCATACAATGTGTCTGGCATGCTCTTGTCCACTATGAAGCGGATGAGGATTATCGAATAGCAGACCAAGCATACGAACTGGAGCAAGATATGTATCTTGAAATGATTGCTGAGATAATGCAAAAAGGAGACCCTTTACCTGCAAACATTGTTCAAAGATACAGGGATAGATATGACCTGGCTCCTGTGCCATATTCTAATAGCTTGATAGGTAAGTTAAAAAGTATATTTAGGCTGATAATATGATTATGAAAAAGAGAAAAGCTCAAAATTTACTTGAATTCATTATTGTTATACCACTATTAATAGTAATTATATTTGGTATAATTGAATTTGCTTTGTTTTGGAGAACGGTTCAAACAGTACAGGGTATAGCACTAGAAGCTGCGGCCGGTGCTGCTTCTCAGTATGTTGATGAGAATGGCACTGATAACCCTGCTGTTGATAAAGCAATTGAAATAGTGAATAATAGAGCAGGGTCACTGGGTATTCAAAAGATTACTCTGAAAGATCAACCATTAGCTATTGCTTATGGGATTAGGCCGTTTGCTTTTTATCAGTACACCAGTCAAGAGACTGTTTCTACTTTTAGTGAAGGTGATAAGCCTGTTTTACAAGTATTAGTGGATCATAGAGATCCTTATCAAAAGGGGATAGTAACACAAGTTATTTTTCAATATCAAACAATACTAATGGGTGCGGAGTTTACACTGCCCAGCGGTAGAAAAGTTATTATTATCCCTAGAGATATTGAAGTAAGTAGTACTAAGATACAACAGTATAATAATTATTAAGTAAGAGTTTTTATTTATGAATAAATGGTCAGAGCAGTTTAACGAAGAATATCCTAAGTGCAAAATGTGCGGACAGTGTTGTAGGTGCGCGTCACCTTCTGTGGCAAGTGTTGAACTGGAAGAAAGAAGTAAAAACAAAGACGATGCTTTTGCTAGAGACTTTTTTTCTATATTTATATCTTATAATTCTTTAGAAAAAGCTAGAAAGGCTAACCCTGAAGTTGTAGAAAGAAGTCTAAAGGTGGCAGCGCAGCCTAATAGTAAAGTTAAACCTGAGGATGTTGTTTTTTACCATTGCAAATATATTTCTGAGGATAATAAGTGTAAAATACACGAGGACAGACCGCAGCTTTGTAGAGATTACCCGGATAACCCGTTTTTGGTATTTGCAGATGGATGTAGCTATGAAGAGTGGTCTAAAAACTGTAAGAAAAAGTATTATCTTTTAAAAGAAGAACTGGATAAACTAAAAGAATACAAACAGGAGCTTGAAATGCTTAAGTATCAACAAAAGGTTTCTAATTTATTAAGGTCTTTAAATAATATAACTGATGATGATTATAAGTTTATACTTCTTTGTCCATCGCTAAGCCTTGTTTCGCCTGGCAGGTCTTGGATAAAGCTTTAGTTTTATTAGTTTTAAGTATATATTTTTTATAAAAGAATGTGCCTGATGCGATTTGAACGCACGACCTACGGCTTCGGAGACCGTTGCTCTATCCAGCTGAGCTACAGGCACATGTTAGTGTTTACAAAGGTTTTAGCTGTATTGTTTTTTTGATGACTTTTGTCTGTGTGTAATCTGTGTGTAATTTTTTGCTTTGCATTTATCATTAAGTATAAGCAAAACACATCAAATTTCATAACACACCACTTTTTTTTAATAAAATGACATTGTCATCTTTTCCAAAACTTTCTAATGCTTCTATTGCCTGCATTTTTCTTTCAGGTATAGGATGAGAATATCTCATGGTCGTTCTAATATCAGAATGGCCTAAAATATCTTGTACAACAATTAAATCTATTCCTGAAGCTACCATCCTTGTAGCAGCAGTATGTCTTAAGTCATGAAAAACTAACCCTTCTATGTTCGCTTTTTTAAGTATAGCTTTAAAGCCTTTATTAATATTATTGAAAGGCACTTGTGTTGTTTGATTAATAAAGACATAACTTGATTTGTTATACTGTTTTATTATAAAAAGTTCTTTTTTTAAAACAGAGCTAGTAGGATTATTACGATTTTTACCACTTTTTGTTTTTGTAACAAGAATATATCCATTATTTAAATCAACATTTTTCCATTTCAAGTTTAATATCTCACTTTTTCTCATACCTGTATGAAGTGCGCATATCAGAATAGGTTTTAAATAATCTTGGCTGCCAGCACATAGTTTTAAAATACAATGTTCTTCATCAGCTGTTAAAAACCTTTCTCGTTTAGTGCTTTCTCTTAATGGCCCAACTTTTCTTGCTAAGCAAGGATTTTCATTAGCCCATCCATTATCAATAGCAATATTAAACATTTTTCTAAGTATTGATACTTCTCTATTTATGCTTGCATTGCTTAATGGCTTTCCATTTTTTTTAGGCGTATTTTTTCTGTAAAAGCGATATTTTTCAACTAATATTGGCGTGACTTCATTTAGCTTTTTACTTCCAAAAAATTCTGTCAATTTTTTGACTCTTGATAAATCTTTTTTCCAAGCTATTTTACTGGTCATTGCATAAGTGTTATATTCTTCAACCAGCTTCATAAAGTTCATTTCTCCAATATTATCTGCTAAATTATATCGACCTTGTAATAATTCAGCCTTAAAAATAGCTTCCGCTTTTTCCGCATCTCGTTTAGTACGGGCTTCTTGTACGCCTCTATGATACCGTTTGCCACGTATCATAAATTCAAAATACCACTTACCATTTTTCTTTTGATAAACTGTCATTTTACCTCCTTAAATTCAATGATAAACTCAACTGTTTTGTAACTACCTCCTTTTCCTTGATAATAATATCCGGCTTTGGAATTGGTATCTGAGTTACAACTTCACCGATTATTGTTTCATTAATTATATCTTCATTTTTCATAATTAAAAAACTTCCTTCCTTTATTACTAAATATTCACCTTCAGAAGAATCACTTGTATTTTTACTTATGAAATAAAAAAGCCCAGAGTTACTCTCTATCTGAGCTACAAACTCTGAGCCTTTAGCAATATTTGCTAACAATTCTGGTATTTTTATACATTCACAAGAATCTTCGCAAGAAATTAATTTACATATATTTGGCTTTCTATATAATGGAAATTCAACAAAACTCTGCACTTTATTAGACTTTGTTACATATTTTTTCTTGCTTTTGAACACCTCTTCTTCTCTATAAATCCCGGAGTCAACAAGTCTTTTTTTTGCTATATCTTTATGAGTACACATACCAAATTTTTTGATGACTTCATTTGCACTTAAACCTTGATCTTTAAGGATTTGAATCAAATATCGTGGCATTATAATTATTCTTGAAAACTTTTCAGTTTGTCTTTCTATTGAGTTTGAATTATGCCTCGTATTTTTCTTAATACCCTTTATGACTTTCAGTTTTATGTCCTTGAATCATATGTACAAGCTCATGAGCTAAATGCAAAAACTGTCTTGATTTCTCTAAGCTATCATCGTGATAAATATAATACCAATTTGCAAACAAAAAAGTATTAATGTATAATAATTTCTATAGTTAATAAGCTATAGGAGAAATCATGAGGCCTAAAAAGCAGTTTCCAAAAGG
>JANQFW010000052.1 GCA_028277625.1 Candidatus Gastranaerophilales bacterium
TAAAAACCTCCTTCCGCAAGTGTAACAGACATATGATATTTGCGTAAAAACAAGATAAGTAGGCATACCATTAAATGGAACTGTTCTTAACTTTTTTTATAGTATTGATTTGGTTTTATTGCAATTGTATCGCATTGCGGGCAAGTCTTTTTAGTCTCTTTTAACTCACCAATAATTAATACTTCTTCATTATAATTCTTGTTCTAAATGACATAAAAGAGCTAATCAATTTCCTTACAAGCAAATTGTAAAAAGCTTGCCATCAAATTCTCATTCCAAACTTTTATATGCTCCGGTGCATTGAGAACGCACGGAGTAAAATTCCATATATATCTTATTCCTGATTCTATTAAAAAATCAGCAACATCTTGAGCAAATGGCTTGGGTACAGTTAGTATAGCAATATCAACATTTAACTCACAAGCTAACTCTGGAAGTTTAGCAATATGATATATTTTTTTTTCATTAATTTGCATGTCGATTTTCAAAGGATCATTGTCAAACAAGGCCAGTATGTTTAAGCCGTAATTATCAAACTTATCGTACTTTGCCAAGGCTAAACCTAAATGCCCTGCTCCCACTATGAAAGCATTTCTTTTGTTGGAAAAGCCCAAAGTTTTTTCTATATTTTCTTTTAAATCTTTTGTGCAATAACCAACTCTGCAGCGACCGACTTCATTTAAAAGCTTAAAATCTTTTCTCACCTGAGAATCGTCAATATTAAGCCTTTGTGCCAGCTGAGAGCTTGTTATATTTTTTTTATTTTGTTCGATAAATTCTGATACTATACTGTGATAAAAAGTTAACCTGCTTACTACTTTTTCAGGAATTTTTTTTGCCATATTATACTTTCTTTTTAATTTCCTGACTGATAGAGTTTATGGTCAAGCAAGTCGGCTATGCCGATAAAAAGCCAGAATAATAAATTATTTGTTTAATTAATGCTTATTTAATGGTGACAATTATCACAATTGAATTAAATTATATCATTTTTTTCTCTTTTGTCAAACAAGCAAAACAAAATTTTTCTTAAATATTTTCTGCTCAAATAACCACGATCTTGTTGAGTATAACATATTAGGGACTTGCTTTTGTCTGAAAAATATTGTACGCTAAATAGTGACAGTAATCACAATTATGCTGAGGTTAATTAGGAGTAAAACATGGATACGAAAAAAGAAGCTCTGGATAATACGCAAACATATGATTTAGAGGTATTAGAGGCAATTATTGTAAAAGTAACAGAAGCCCAGAAGGTTTATTCTACGTATACCCAAGATCAGGTTGATAAAATTTTTAAAGCAGCAGCACTTGCCGCCAATAACATGAGAATACCACTGGCTAAGCAGGCTGTTGAAGAAACAGGAATGGGTATAGTGGAAGATAAAGTTATAAAAAACCACTTTGCTTCCGAGTTTATTTTTAATAAATTTAAAAACTCTAAAACCTGTGGAATTATAGAGGAAGATCTAACAAACGGAATAACTAAAATAGCTGATCCAATTGGCTTGATTGCTGGTATTGTACCAACCACAAATCCGACATCAACAGCTATATTCAAGGCATTACTTGCATTAAAAACAAGAAATGCCATTATTTTTTCTTCTCACCCCAGGGCTAAAAATTGTACCATAGAAGCAGCACGAATAGTTTTAAAGGCTGCTATAGAAGCTGGAGCACCTGAAAATATTATTGGGTGGATAGAAGAACCTTGTGTTGAATCATCTCAGTATTTAATGCATCATTCTAAAGTTAATTTGATTCTAGCGACTGGTGGTCCTGGAATGGTTAAAGCAGCTTATAGTTCTGGGAAGCCTGCTTTGGGTGTGGGTGCCGGAAACACACCTGCAATTATTGATGAAACAGCTGATATAAAAATGGCTGTAAGTTCAATATTGATGAGTAAAACTTTTGATAATGGTGTAATCTGCGCCTCAGAACAATCAGTAGTGGCTGTTAATGATGTTTATGATGCAGTAAAAGATGAATTTATTTATCGCGGTGCTTATTTGCTAAATGATTGGGAAAAAGATCGTGTAAGAGAAGTAGTTATTGTAGATGGTAAACTAAATGCTCAAATAGTAGGGCAGCCTGCATATAAAATTGCGCAGCTTGCAGGGATTGAAGTGCCTGAAAAAACAAAAGTTTTAATTGGTGAAGTTGACAGAATAGGGGTAGAAGAACCTCTGTCTTATGAAAAGCTATCACCTATCCTTGCTTTATATTATGCCAAAGACTATGACGAGGCAGTGGACAAAGCTGTTAAGCTTATAGAATTTGGTGGGCAGGGTCATACTTCTGTTCTTTATACAAATCCTATAAATAAAGATCGTATAGATAAATTTAGTAATAACGCAGAGACAGGCAGAGTGCTTATTAATTCTCCTTCTTCTCATGGTGCAATTGGTGATATCTATAATTTTAGGCTTGCTCCTTCTTTAACCTTGGGTTGTGGCTCTTGGGGCGGTAATTCTGTTAGTGAAAACGTAGATATTCATCATCTTATTAATATTAAAACAGTTGCGGAAAGGAGAGAAAATATGTTGTGGTTTAGAGTTCCTCCTAAAATCTATTTTAAACAGGGATCTGTGGACTTGGCTTTAAGAGAGCTTGAGTGTAAGCAAAAAGCGTTTATCATAACAGATCAGGTGCTTTTTGATCTTGGATACACTCATAAAGTTACAAAAGTACTTGAAGAAATGGGTATTAATTATCAGATATTTTCTGAGGTAAAGCCTGATCCTGATTTATCTACTGTAAATCACGCATTAGAAACAGTTAATAACTTTAAGCCTGATGTTATTATTGCACTTGGTGGTGGTTCACC
Source organism: Candidatus Gastranaerophilales bacterium (assembly GCA_028277625.1). Lineage (GTDB taxonomy): Bacteria > Cyanobacteriota > Vampirovibrionia > Gastranaerophilales > JANQFW01 > JANQFW01. The sequence continues at coordinate 2,828 of JANQFW010000052.1, forward strand.
TATTGATGCAGCTAAAATTATTTGGCTAATGTATGAGCAGCCTGACTTAAAATTTGAAGATATTGCAATGCGCTTTATGGATATTAGAAAAAGAATTTGCCAGGTGCCTGCGCTTGGAAATAAAGCTGATATGATAGCAATACCTACAACATCCGGTACGGGTTCTGAAGTTACACCTTTTGCCGTTATTACAGATGATAAAACCAATATTAAATATCCTATTGCCGATTATGCGCTGACACCTAACATGGCGATTGTTGATCCTGATTTTGTAATGCACATGCCAAAAGGCTTGACTGCTGCTTCTGGAATAGATGCGTTGACGCATGCGCTTGAAACTTATGTTTCTGTTGTGGCTAATAATTATACTGACGGTATTGCAATAGAAGCAATACAAATGATATTTGAGTATCTTCCATTATCCTATAAAGAGGGTGCTAAGAATCAATTAGCCAGAGAAAAAATGCATTATGCAGGGACTATGGCAGGCATGGCTTTTGCCAATTCGTTTTTAGGGTTGTGTCATTCTATGGCTCACAAATTGGGTGCTGCATTTGACTTGTCGCATGGCATTGCCAATGCCTTGATGATTAATCAAATTATCAGGTATAATGCAACGGATAATCCTACAAAGCAGTGTTCTTTCCCTCAGTATAAATATCCTAATGCAAAGGCTAGATATGCTAAAATAGCTTCTATGATGGGCTTGAGTGGCAACAATGATGATGAAAAAGTTGATGCATTAATCAATGCAATACAGAATCTTAAAAAAGAGCTTGATATACCTTTATCTATAAAGGATGCAGGAGTTAGCGAGGAAGATTTCTATGCAAAAATAGATGAGATTACCGAGCTTGCTTTTGATGACCAGTGTACGGGTGCTAATCCAAGATATCCATTAATATCTGAGATGAAGGAGCTTTATATAAACGCTTTTAATGGCATTAATTAGGGACTAGTTAGCCCCAAATTATATTTATTCTTAAAAAAGGATGCTTTATCAAATAGTGTAAAGCATCCTTTTTATAATTCGTTTATTTTCACCTTCCAGAAAGATCACTCCATGCAGTAGGCAATATTAAACTTTGTGTTCTGTATTTTGAAAAATAACTTTTTAGAAGGTGATCTGCTAATCATAATAAAGACATCATCTCCAGTTGTAATGGTAGGAGGAGCAACTTCCACAGGGTCATCCAGTCTTAATCTAGACAGTGCATTGTTTAGCAGCATAATTGTAAACTCACTTAAGCAGCTTAAAGTTATATCATTTAACTCATACACAGACTGTCCCATCATACCTGCGACAATATCATAAGCTGCCTCCTTTGGGAGTCCTATTAAAATGTTACCTTTTACCGCATTAGTTAAGCCTACAAGAATACTGACATCCTCCACGGAATTTAATGAACTTTCCGGTAGTTCACACATAAATCTATGATTCAAACCAAATGATGGCATAATTTGGTTTGCTGCTGCCACAATAATGTCTTTAAAGTTGAAGTCCTGCATTGTTTATTATGATTCCTCAAATCCTAAATCGATAGTAAAAGCGCCTATCTCTGATTTAAAATGAAATATGTCAGAATCAACACCCATTGTAAAAATGCTCATGCACTCGTCAGAGTAGACAGAAGGTGGTGTTAGGGTTATTTCTCTGTTTTTAAATAAATTATTAATAACTGTTGTAATGCGTCCACAATAAATATTTCCAAATTCTGCCAAGTACATAAAAAGATCTTCCGGGCCATCAAGAGGGTCACCGCAATTCATAGCTATTGCAAACTTATCTGCTGTTGCTTTATCTGTTTGAATTAATATTCGGCCATTTTTACTGCCGGTGATACCTATTACAACAGTTATTTCAGGAAAATTTTCTACTGACTCACAAGTAGAAAACTCTATATCAGCTAACTCCTGAGTAACCTCAATAAACGAATCTCTGAATACGTCAAATTTCTCTTTTAATATCATATTCCTTACTCTCTTTTTCCTTACATCCAAACAATTTTAATTTAATGTTTCCTATAATGTTTCATTTTTTTCAAACTAACACAAATCAAATCAGAAATATATATAAATAATACACTTTGTTGATATTTTTTGCAAGGCAAATACTCTACGCTTAGTACTTTTATAGACTCATAATTTATACTATATTATAAATTTAATTATAGACACCTTCCCTTAATTAAAAGATATTAAAAAAAACATTTTATTCGTCTATTTTTTTTAAAAAGTTTTCTGCAATATTCATATAATTTTTTATTTGCTCATAACTTTTTAGGTCTAGTTGTCTTGTTATAAGCTTTTCTCTGGGTATTTTTTCCAGCTTCTCTCTATTTTTGTATAAAAACCTCCAAAATAGAGCATCCCAAATTTCAGCCCACTCTTCTTGAGGAAAATTACTCATTTTTTTAATATATTTTGAAGAGCTAAAGTACGGCTTCGTCATCATCATACCGCCATCAGCAAATTGGCTCATTCCAAATACATTTGGTAACATCACCCAGTCATAAGCATCTATATACATTTCCATGAACCATTTATAGATCTCTTGTGGGGCAATTTCACAAAGAAGCATAAAATTCCCCAATATCATCAATCTTTCTATATGATGATTGTAGCCTGTTTTTAACAGCTTTTTTATAGTGCAGTCTATAGGTTCTATACCTGTTTCTCCTGTGTAAAAGCAGGCTGGCATTTTCTTTTTATGATTCCAAAAGTTCAAGCTTATTTGCTTTTCGCCTTTTAAAAGATACATATTTTTTATGTATTCACGCCAGCCTAGTATTTGCCTTATAAAGCCCTCTAACGAGTTCAGCGGAGGCTTATTCTCTTTTGCAAAGTCAATAGTTGTTTTTAAAATTTCATCGGGGGTGATTAGACCAATATTTATGGCGTAAGATAGAACCGAATGAAACAGGTACGATTCGTCCCTCAGTATTGCATCTTCATAGTCACCAAATTGGTTTAGCCTATTTTTTAAAAAGTCTTGCAGCCAGTTTTGTGCACCACTATGCATTATCGGATATATAAAGTCATCATAAGCTCCGTAATTATTCGCAAAATGTATATCTACGTATTTTTGGGCTTCTACTACATATTTATTTTTTCCATATGTTATTAACTTTGGTATAGCTACGCCTGATGGTATTTTTCTTCTGTTTTCGGGGTCAAAACTCCACTTGCCACCTAGCGGCTTACTTTTTGAGTCTACAAGAATTTTTAATTTTTTTCTTTGCTCTATATAAAAAGAAGTTTGAGAGTATGTTTTTTTATCCTTAAAAAAATCTTCAAAACTTTCTTTTGCTGTTAAAAAGGAAGGGGAGCTATACCATATTATTTTAAAATCTGAATTTTTTAATTTTTTTTCCAATTCTAAGTCAACTACGTCAATAATATGCAATTTATTAATATTATTATTTTTTAGTATTTCAAAATAATCATCTGTAAAAGGAATATAGTTAACTTTAAGTCCTTGCTCAGTAAGAAACTCTTCATAATACTTCATTGATGATCGATGTAGAACCAGCTTATTTTTATGAAATCTAAAGTCACAAAAAAACCTTTTTTCTTCAATAAGAAAAATTTCTCTTTCTCTTGATACAATTGGTGATTTTAAAAAAAGCTGATTTGGAAATATTAAGGCTACTTCGTTCATTTTGTTTTCTGTTACTTAGCTGCAAAACTCATCAGCTATTTTACACCAAGCTTTTCTTTTAAGTAATTAGAAACATGTTTACTTTGCGAATATTCTAGGGCAGTCTGACCTTCGTCATCTTTTAAACTTATATCTGCGCCACTTTCCACTAAAAACTTAACCATTTGAATATTCCCAGACCTTGCAGCATACATAAGGGGAGTTATAGAGCCATTATAAATTTTATACTCAAAAGGTGGATCATCCCATATTGCCCCACCATTACCTACCCATCCAGTCGCTTTAATTCCTTTATTTAAATTCGCACCACTATTTACTAACAATTTTGCTGTTTCAACATCTTGATATTGAGCTGCATAATGTAATGCGGTTTTTCCTATCGCATTTTCATAGTTTACATCCGCGCCTTTATCTATAAGATATTTTACCATTGTATGATTTTCTATAGCCATCATCAAAGCTGATTCATTTCCTTCATTTGTTTTTGCACCTTTTTTTATCAAATAATCAATAATTTCCTTAGATTGATTATTTAAAACAGCAAATTTTAGCCCTCTACTAATCATTCTTTCTGAATATTGATTTAACTGTAAGAGTTCTTTTATTTCTTCTAATTTAGCATTTGGATAAGTTAAACTTTTATAGAAAAAATCATCATATCTTTTTCTAAAATTATATACAAATGAGCCTATATAATTAGATAAAGAACTAGATAGAGCATTAAAGCTTGCTCTTTGTGCATCTTCTGCAGAAAGGTTAAAATTATCAATATAATATTTTGTCAGTGCTATTTGAGCTTTATCAAAAAATTTAATAAACTCTTTATACTTTTTTTTGTTATATATCCCAAAATTTGCCCATATTCTTAAATCGTACAAATTATCCTTAAATCTATTATCCCAGTATCCATCTTGCTCGTACTCTTTAGAAGTATAATAAATAGGAGCTAAAGAGGCTAAAGCTTCTGCTATCGACTCACTTTTATTAAAAGAATGTCTTAAAGAGCCACCTCCAGCGTACTCTATATCACCTCGTATATTATGCGCAATATATTGCAGCTTACCTACTTCGGGAATATCAAATATAGAATTACTATATTTGATACTAGGAATAAAGCAATCTCTATTTGAGCTATAGTAAGGACCAAAATGATCCTTTGATAAAAAAGGATGTTCAGTCACAAGCCAACCCGGCACATATGGTAAAACTTGCTCCATTACAGCAAAAATACTATCAAGAGAGTTAAAATCATAGTTTTCTGAATAAGTATCTCTGTATTTATACACAAAATTAGTATTCTCATATTCATCTTTATGTACATCTTTTAAAGTTTTTATTATTCCTTGCATCAGTGCATTAATTTCTTGCTGCTTATTTTCTTTTTTAACTTTATCAGTCATATAAAGATATGCCTGATATACTTTAGCTTCAGGTATATCATATTTCTTAAGTTCTATTTCTGCGCTATAAGGATTTTGATATATTAAATCAACTGTATCTTCTGCTAAAGTACCTAGTTCTTTTAACTTATACCAATTTGCAAACAAAAAAGTATTAATGTATAATAATTTCTATAGTTAATAAGCTATAGGAGAAATCATGAGGCCTAAAAAGCAGTTTCCAAAAGG
>JANQFW010000032.1 GCA_028277625.1 Candidatus Gastranaerophilales bacterium
ATTTAATTTTAGTAACCAAAATCAGGTGGCATTAAACAGAATAACAAGTGTTGGAGCAGGTTCTATTTCAAGAATTTTAGGAAATATCACTCAAACAGGACAAGGCGGAGCAGTTCTTTTAATAAACCCTAACGGGATTTTATTTAGTCGGGACTCTTCAGTAAGTTTAAACTCTTTTATGGGATCAACGCTTAAGTATAAGTCAAGTGACTTAAATAAAAAAACAATAACATTAGTAAAAAGCGAACAAGAGCCCAGGGGTATCCAAATGCATTGGGGCAGTATAATAAAGACAGATAAAGGAGCAGTATTTGCTTCAAACGGAATTTATAATGACGGTGCTGACATTTCTGCGCAAAGCGGAAATATTCAATTAATAACGGGAGATGGGGTTACTTTCACTTATAATGAAGCTTTAAAGCCTAATATAGTATCACAAGAAGATGTTCAAGCTTCAACTGTAGCTCCTGAGGATGTAAAATACCAGCCTTATGGCTATTCAGCTTTTACCGGTAGTGAGTCATCAATATATATAGAGAAAGCTAAGATTTCAGGTGAAAATTTAAATTTTATATCTAAACTTAATTTTCACTCTAATGATCCATTAAAAAATATTATAAATTTAGATGGAATAATAGAAGCTAAACAAGGAGCAATAAGCGAAAGTGGTAATATAAGTATTTATTCAGGTGGTTCATCCAAGGTTAATATTAATACAGACATAAAGGCAGCCGGAAATATAAAAATACAAGCAAAAAAAATTAATGCAGAACAGATTACATCAGGCAGAAACATAAAGCTAGATGCATTATTAGAGATTAATACAGATAATATCGCATCAGGTGGAAAGATAGAAATAGATGGGGTTGATGTTAATACAAAGAGTATTACCGCAGATGGAAATATACAAGTAGGAGGAGTATTCCTTAATACAACAGATCTTACATCAGGAAATAATGTTATATTAAAGGTTAGATTGTCAGGCAATATGAACGCAGGTAATATTACTGCCCTAAATGAAATAATAATAGATTCAAACAGACCTATCAATTGTAAACAGCTAAATTCAGGAGGAAATATTCAAATTGACTCCGGTGGCACTCAATGCCTTGATATTAATACAAAAGGTAATATAAATATTTTCACTAAAGAAAATGAAACACAAATAGGAAATGTAAAAGCTTCAGGAGATTTAGATATTGTGTCCTTTGGTGGAATTTATACAAAAGACTTAGAAGTAGGAGGTATAGTCAGTACATATACTCCATTTGGTGGAACAACGACAGGTAATATTGTTGCAAATAAAAAAGTAAGCATTTATACTCCAGAGTCTGTAATAACTACAAAAGATATTATATCTAATGCTAATGTTAACCTAAGTGCTGTGGGTTATATTAAAGCCGACAATATAAAAGCTAAAGATAGTATCGAAATTGGAAGTTATAGAGGAATTTTGACTACAAACGACATAAATGCAGGGGAAAATATTTTGGTAAAAGTAGGGGAGATAAGTATTCTAGGCGATTTAAAAGCAAAAGAAAAAATATATGTTTCTACACGTGGACCTGCTAATATACAAAATATAGAAGCAGGAGAAGATATTTTAATAAAGGCAAGTTCATTAAGTACAAATTCACCGGACAATTTAATAAAAACAACAGGTTATTATTCAAATATATTAATGAATGCAAATGAAATGTTTATAGAAAAAGACGAATCTGCTATACGCCCAAGCTTTATACCTTCTATAGAATTATCTTATGGCACTTTAATACTAGGTCCAAAAAGTATGAAAAAAGTAGAGCTGATAGGAACTGGTGTAATAACTGCAAACAGCTCTACTACTTATCTCTTTAGTGATATTTATAATAAACTTAAAACAAAATCAGAAGTTCCTAAAGTTGCAGTAGCTCACCTTTTTGACAATCCAATAAATATTAAAGCAACTGATCATTTCCTTGGAAGAATTAAAGAAGAAGCACAACCTAAACATTTTATACTATCGACAAGCGGAAATGTTGACTTTGAATTTACATCAGCTCATCCAGATTCCACTTTAACAGTAGATCATTGTTGGTTAAATCCTGAAATAATTGATCCTTACGACAATATCGATATAACAAAGCCGTTAATCATTCAAGGTTACGGTACAAATGATTTAAATAATGAGGCTAATAATGTAAAGGTTATCGATGCAACAAAAGATCCTGACTTTAATACTTTTGATCAGAACTTTTTTAGTAATAACCCTGTTGAATTAATTAAGCTTTAGGGATAGTTTTTTAATACTTAAAAAATTATAAAAATATATATTAAAAATTTTAAAGAAGTAAAAGATTTGCTACTTATTGAGTAAGCAAGTTAAGACTATGACGTAAATTTAAGGAGAAAAACATGAGAAAACCGAGAAGAAAGCAAGAAAAGAAATTGAAGGGCTTAAAATCCAGCTTGGTTGTTGGGCTAGCATTAACATTAGCAGGTCAAACTTATGCTCAAGCAGTTTCAATGTCAGATAATTTACCTGTCCCAAACTATGTAAACGGTGCAAGCTTAAAGTATAATT
>JANQFW010000019.1 GCA_028277625.1 Candidatus Gastranaerophilales bacterium
TTGCTCTTTAGTAAATAGTTTTTCCATTTTTTGTCCTCCGATTGTTTTTATTCTAACTCGATTCTATCGGAGAATCAGACAAATCTTTTAAGGTCCCAAGTTATGTAATGCTTCTTCCTTTAGCCCATATCGTTCCTGATGTTCTAGCGCTGATTTGGCTATCACTTCAGGCTGTCCCATATTTTTTATAATTTCATAGCCATAAATGGCATGATTTTTAACAAACTGATATCCTTCTTTAGTTAGGACTCCAGGTTTATTTAGAATTTTAAACTGAATTTTCATTTTGCCAATATCATGCAAAAAAGCACCTAATGTTAATTCTTTTATTTGCTTTGCTCCTAAGTCTAAAGTTTTACCTATAGCCGCACTTAAAGACGCAACATTAACAGAGTGCGAATGAATATATTCATCATAAATTCTTAATTGAGAAATACATTTAATATTGTCTAACTTAGTTGCAACTTCTTCTATAATTACCTCTGCAGCTTTATCACATTCTTTTATGCTTGGTAACTTGCCACCACAAATAGCATTAACCATAGATTTTGATGCATCTACTACACACTTTTTTGCAGTAGATGATATTAAAGAATATTTTTCATTGTTTTTTTTCAACGTTAGAAGAAGATAGGATGTCTGCCTTGTAGACTTTTTTAAAATTTAAGGTCATTATAAAGTCTTGAGATAATGCATCACCTTTTTGGTATATAATTTCTCCACTTTCATCATACAAGTCATATTCTAGCCTGGTTTGACCAACTAGTTCAAGAACTATAACTCTTCTCATTATCTTCTCCTACTTCAGATAAAATGTTTTTTTATATTTATTTTATCTGTTTATTACTATTAAGTGCTAAACGGTATTTTATTGCTGTATTGTTATGGTTTTATTTTGAACTTTGTACAACGACAAAGTATACAAAAGAATTTAATATTTTAGAATTGAAAGATTTATCTCCTTCAGCCATCATTATTCGAAGAGCATCAGAAGAGTCAACGGCTTTTTTATAAACTTTGTTAGAAACAAGAGCATCGTATACATCAGTTATGGCAACTATTTGTCCAAATAAAGAAATATCGTTACCTTTTAGCTTAAAAGGATACCCTTCACCGTTAATTCTTTCCTGGTGTTCTAGTGCTACTTTTGCTACTTTTTCAGATTCACACATTTCTAGGACCATTTCATAGCCGTACAATGAATGCTCTTTAACTATATTAAACTCATCAGGTGAAAGAATGCCAGGCTTATTTAAAATTTCAAGAGGAATTTTCATTTTACCTATATCATGTAAAAAAGCTGCTATTGCTAATTCTTTTAGTTCATATTCATTAAGATCTATTGCAAGACCAAGAGCAACACTCAGTGTTGCAACATTAAACGAATGAGAAAACATATAGTTATCATGAATTCTTAGTTCTGAAATGCAGCTTATTTTCTTTATTTTTTTAATTACTTCGTTGTATATTAAGTTGCTGGCCTTTAAACAATTTGCCTTGCTAATAACTTTTCCTTCATAAGCCTCTTTCATTATTGATCTGGCTAGGTTTAAGCTTTCAATTGCTATTTTCTCAGAAATTATGGTAGCTTGATTTTGAAGGTGATTTTTGTCAAGAGCTTTTAGGATACTAAAATCTAGGCTAAAATCTTCATCCGGTTTATAAACCTTTTTAAATTTTAATGCCATTAAGAATTCAGGAGTAATGCTTTCACCTTTTGTATAGATCAATTCGCCGTCTTCATCGTATAAATCATAATTTAATGTTTTTAAACCAACTAGCTCTAGAGGCATTACTTGTCTCATCAAAAAGTCTCCTGATAGTTTTTGTTCCTGATGTGCACTATTAATATATATTACAAATAATCTTACTACAATGACTGAACATGTTCAAAGGATAACTATAAAAACTAAGTAGAACTTTAAAATAGAGTTACTTTAAAAAGATTTAAGTGCTTGTATCTTAGCTCAGCTGGGTAACTCTAAATGTAAAAATAAGATAAATATTAAATATATATATTAATCAAAAGGGTTATTTAATATTATTTAAAGTTCACTTAAATTTAAAATAATTTAAAGTATTAAGAGTATTATAATATTTTATTTGTAAATAAACAATATTTTGAAAGCTACTTATCAACAAATATTAAGATAATTCAAAGGGATATAAATATGAGCAAAAAGCATTCCATAAAATCTTTCACAATTATACTTTACTTGTTTTTATCAGTAGTATCAACAAATATTTGCAATTCACAAACAGTAGATTCTAACTCAAATGATAACCTTCAAAATGTTAAATATCAGCTGATTAGCGCACAAAAAGAAATTTCTGAGCTATACGATAAAAATTTTATTTATAAGAGTAAAATTAAAGAATTAGAAGATAATTATAAAAAATTAAAAATGCAAGAAAGTATTTTAGAGCAAAAATTAATATCTAAAGAAAGTGAAATTGAAAAGCTGTCTAGTGAAGCCTCTTCTTTTGGCGATGGCAAATGCTCAAAAGATTTATTGTATTTGAGAAATTTATTAAGCCAAAGAGAAGAAGAAATAAATAAGTTAAGGCAACAGTCAAACAACAGGCAGCAAGAACTTACCTTAAAAGAAAATGAATTTAAAAGACTCTCTAGTGAGTTTATTTCCTCTGGTGATCAATCCTCAAAAGATTTATTGTATTTGAGAAATTTATTAAGCCAAAAAGAAGAAGAAATAATAAAATTAAGGCAACAGTCAAACAGTAAACAGCAAGAATTATTTCTGAAAGAAGAAGAGTTGGAGAAATCTTTGATATGGGCTAGTAAAAAAATAAATAAACTCAAAGAAGATAACGCTATGCTCTCAACTCAGATTCAAAAAATTAATACAATAAGCTCAAGCCAAATAAATAAATTAAATAGTCTTATTTATAAAGCAAATAATCAGATAACTTCTTTAAAAAATAAAAAATGTTCTAATTTTGAGGAAAAAATAATAAAATACTTAACTCAAAATAATGCTGAGTCTTATATCTCTTACTACAGCATAGCAAGAGCTTATCATGATCGAAAAAATTATAAAATAGCTATTAAACACTATAGTAAATGCTTAAAAATTAATCCTTACTTTAAACCTGCTAATTTATATCTAGGTATTGCTTACGCAGAAAATAATGACAAGAAAAATACTTTTAAAGTTCTTAATAACTACTTGAAAACAATTAAAGATAAAAAAGAGAGAGAAATAATAAGTAACTATATCTCTCTCTTAAAATCTAAATCTTAAAAAAGTAAGGCCAACTCGCTCGGCCTTATTTTTAATCTATATTATTGCTAGAAATCTTTTCAGGATTTAAGCTTACATAACGGGCATTTGTAACGCCGTCTATTGTCTTGATTTCTTCAAGTAAATTATCAGCAACAGCTTCGTCTGTGTTTATAACCATAATAGACTCATTGTTTTGTGAATTTGGTTTTCTTGACACTTGCATCATACTGATATTAACATTATTTGTTCCTAATATGGTAGCAACTTTAGCAACCATACCCGGTTTATCAACGTGAGGAGCTATTAAAATATGATCAACAGGAGCAATACTTGTATTATATTCGTTAATTTTAACGATTCTTGGTAGTCCTTCTGCGATTAAAGCACCACTAACTTCTCTTGTGCCTTTATCAGTAACCACTTTAACCGTAATTAATCCAACATAATTTTCACACTGCTCACATCGAGAATCAATAACTTCTATGCCTCTGGATTTTGCAATAATTGGAGCATTAACATAGTTAACACCTTCAATAGCAGATGATAAAATACCTTTTAACACAGCTATTTTTAAAGGAGAAGTGTCTTGTTCCGCTAGTTTGCCTTTAGTTGTAATTTTTATAGACTTAACGGCACCATCAGTGATTTGGCTAATTAATGATCCGATATTTTCAGCTAAGTTCATATAAGGCTTAACAGGCTCTAATAAATTCGCTTTAAGAGCAGGTATATTTACAGCGCTTCTAGCAGATTTGCCTGATAAGACATCTCTAATTTGCTCAGCAACATCAACAGCAACATTAATTTGTGCTTCTTTTGTGCTTGCACCTAAGTGAGGTGTTAATATTAAGTTGCCTTTGCATCCTAATAGTGGGTTTTCAGCAGAAATTGGCTCTCCATCAAAAACATCTATCGCCGCAGCTGCAACATGGCCAGATTCAACTGCTTCTTTAAGGGCTTGCTCATCAATAATACCACCTCTGGCACAGTTAACAATTCTTACGCCACACTTCATTCTGTTTAAAGTGTTTTTATTAATTAAATAAGCTGTTTCTCTTGTTTTTGGGGCATGTATGGTAAGAAAATCACATACAGGCCATAAGTCATCTAAGTTCTTTATGCAGGTTGCACCTAATGCTTCAATTTTTTCCTGAGATGCATAAGGGTCACAAACCAGAACTTTCATGCCAAGAGCAATAGCAGCTTTAGCAACTCTAGAGCCTATTTTACCAAGCCCAATAATACCAAGTTTTTTATTAAAAACTTCTGTTCCTGTAAATTTAGATCTTTCCCATTTACCTTGTTTTGTAGACTGATGCGCTTCCGGTATGTGCCTTGTCATAGAAAGAAGCATTGCTACTGTATGTTCAGCAGCGGCTGTAGTGTTGCCATCAGGTGAATTAACAACAATAACACCTTTTTTAGTGGCTTCATCTATGTTGATATTATCAACACCAACACCAGCTCTGCCTACAATTTTTAATTTATTACCTGCCTCTAATATTTTAGGAGTAACTTTTGTCTGGCTTCTTACCATTAAGGCGTCATATTGACCAATGGTTTCAGCAAGCTTATCCTCTGGTAATGTTTCTAAATAATCAACCTGAGCTATATTTTTTAGTATATCACCTGCAACTTGATCGATTTTATCTGTTATTAGTACTTTATATTGCATTTTTTCCTCCTTAAAATCCTTCTAAGGAATTCCATTTCTATTAATTATCTATAACTGCTTCAATAAAAGCAGCTGTAGCTTTACCTTTGTCAATGTTGTGTCCTAGTCTTGCAAGAACAATTTCTAAGGCACCAATTGTTGCTAACATATCTCTTTCGCAGACAAAGCCTAAGTTGCCTATTCTAAATATTTTGCCCTTTAACTCACCTTGGCCGTCTGCAACAACAATATCAAAATCATCTTTAAGGCCTTTTCTTATATCTGCCACGCTTATATCTGCAGGAGGTTGTATTGCAACAATTACATCACTTCTTACTCTTTCATCCTTTACAAATAATTCAAGGCCTATAGCTTCAACAGCAGCTCTTAGGCCGCTTGCTATTTTGGCATGTCTTTTATGGATATTATCTAAACCTTCTTCTTTCATCATTTTTAAGGTTTCGCTAAGTGCTGCAATTAATGAAACAGCTGGGGTGTAAGGAGTTGTATCTTTTTGCGTATTTTTTTTATAAGCAGCAAAATCAAAGTAAAAACTCGGATACTTGCATTGCTCATATACTTTCCAAGCTTTTTGGCTACATGCCAAAAATGCTAAGCCAGGAGGAATCATAAATCCTTTTTGACTACCTGAAACAATGACATCAATGCCCCATTCATCCATATTAAATGGCAATGCACCTATACTGGTTATACCATCCACAATAGATAGAGCGCCATGTTCTTGAATTATATCATTCAATGCTTTTAGATCATTTGTTACTCCGGTTGAAGTTTCATTATGAGTTAGGGTAACAAATTTTATTTCTTTATTTTTATCAGAAGCTAATTTTTCTTTTAAATCCTGAGGGTTTATCGCACATCCCCAATCTACTGATAATTTTTCAACGTTTGCGCCTCTGGATTCAGCAATTTTTGCCCATCTTTCACCAAAATTACCAATAACAAGCGAAAGCACTTTATCGCCTGGGTTAACTAAATTATAAATAGCAGCTTCCATTGCACCAGTACCACTTGATGTATAAATAAAAACATCCTCTTGGGTTTGAAAGAGCCATTTTAAATCTTGAAAAACTTGTTTTAAAATAGCAGAAAATTCTTTACTTCTATGCCCTAAAGGATGCTTTGCCATCGCTTGTAATGCTGATTCTGGCACTGGCGTAGGCCCTGGAATCATTAAAAATTGCTTATCCTTCATTATCTATCTCTCCTGCTTCATCGTCATAATAAGTAAATTCTAACCTTCCTATTCTTATGACATCTCCATCTTTCAGTCCTATTTCTTTTAGCGCCTTAAAGACGCCCATTGCTTTTAATATATTTTGCAATCTAAAAATTGCATCTGTATTTCTTAAGTCTGTAACACCTACAAGACGCTCTACTTTACCACCTTCTACAACAAAAACTTTTTTCTCTTTATAGATAACAAAGCCACTATCATCATGGTCGTATGCGTCATAATCTTCTTCTATTTTTATATCCAGCTCAGGTATAGGTATTTTATCTATTTTTTCGAGCATATAGCCGACAAGTTCTTTTAGGCCTTGGCCTGTGACTGCAGATATTGCAAATACTTCAAAGCCTTTTTTTTCAAATAATGCTTTTGTATTATCAATTTTTTCCGGTAGTACTGAGTCAATCTTATTTAGTACAACGATTTGAGGAATATCTACAAGCCTTCCACCGTATTTTTTTAGCTCATCGTTAATTATTTCAAAATTCTTTTCAGGATCGTCTTCTGTTAAGTCTAATAAATGCAGTAAAAGACGATTTCTTTCTACATGCCTTAAAAATTCGTGCCCTAGGCCTACACCTTCGCTTGCACCTTCAATTAATCCTGGTATATCTGCAATAACCACACCGCCACCGTCAGGTTTTTTAATTACGCCTAAGTTAGGAACTAGTGTAGTAAACGGATAATCTGCAATTTTAGGCTTAGCTGCACTTATAACACTTATTAAAGTTGATTTGCCTACATTTGGAAAACCTAGCAGCCCAATATCAGCTATTAATTTAAGTTCAAATTCTAGTTCTCTTTCTATACCAGGCTCGCCCGGTTCACAGAATTGAGGAGCTTTTTTTATAGAAGATACAAATCTTGCATTTCCTCTACCACCTCTGCCTCCTGACGCAACTAAGATCTTTTGGCCTTCTTCTGTAAGGTCTCCAATAATTTTACCAGAATGAAAGTCTTTTACTATAGTTCCGCAAGGAACTTTGATAAATACATCTTCACCGCTTTTGCCGTGTTGTTTTTTTATTCTGCCGTTTTCACCATTATCTGCTGAAAATATAGATTTGTATTTAAAGTCTAATAAAGTAGTCAAGCTACTATCTGCAATAAGGAAAACATCTCCGCCTTTGCCACCATCGCCACCGGCTGGACCACCTTTTGCAACAAATTTTTCCCTTCTCCAGGCCACCATTCCATTGCCACCTGCTCCTGAGGTTACTTTAATTTTTACTCTGTCAATAAACATAATATCAGTATGGTATCATAAAAGAAGGAAGTTTATTATAGGGGAGGAAAATTTTTGCAAATATTAAAACTTTTAGCAATGATTTCGTTCTTTTCAGCACTGCTATGTGGCTATACAACAACTGTTAATAACAATATAAATATAGAAATATCACCAGCTCTAAAAGTAAAACAAGGTGAAACAGTAATTATTAGCATAGAGTCAGATATCCCTTTAAAAAATCCCGTATACTTTTTTAAAGGTAAAAAATATAAAATTTATAAAAAAGATAAAAATAGCTACAAAGCCCTTTTAGGAATAAGTGCGATTGAAAAAGCAGGTGTTCACTATTTGCTAATAAGAGACAATGCTAGCAAACTTGAGAAGCAATTCAACTTAACAGTAGCAAAGTCAAATTTTCCTATACAAAACATAAGAATATCAGGTAAAAAAAGTTCTCTTACGGTCGACAATAAAGAGCTGGGACTTATAGCAAATGCTAAAAAAGCAATAAGCAAAAAGGCATATTGGAATGATATACCTTTTGACTCTCCTACAAAAGGCTGCCTGGTATCAAAATATGGACTTTTAAGATATCACAATGGCAAACCAACCGGGAATTATCATAAAGGGATAGATATAAAAGCTCCTTCAGGACAGATAGTTAATACTATGGCTAAAGGTACAGTTGTACTTGCAGAAAAATTTCGTTTGCATGGTAATACTGTTGTAATTGATCACGGGCAGGGGCTTGTATCTCTTTATATACATATGAAAAAGATACATGTAAAGCAAGGTGATGTGGTTACTGCTAATCAGAAAATTGGTGAAGTTGGCACTACCGGCTTTTCAACTGGGCCACATTTGCATTTTGGACTATATATAAACGGTACTCCGATAAATCCTATTCAATATTGGTTAAAAGAAATACTGCCGTGTAAATAAGAGGCTCGCTCGTCCGTAGGTATTGATAAAAATTTAGTATGCCATTAGATCATTCACAGCTTTGCCGATATTATCTTGGCGCATGAGGCTTTCTCCTACAAGAACGCCGGATACTTTGTTGCTTTGTAAATAATTAACATCGCTATTAGCAAAAATGCCTGATTCACTGATAATATATCGGTTGCTGATGTCCCTATTTTTTATTAGATTAACCGTATTATCTAAAGAAACCTCGAAAGTATTTAGATTTCTATTATTAATACCAATAATAGGAGCTCCAAGCTCCATAGCAAAATCAAACTCTTGTTGATCATGGACTTCTAGCAGTACATCAAGGCCAATTTGTTTTGAGATATTATAAAATTTAGCTGTTGTTTGATCTCCAAGCGCAGAAACTATTAATAAAATAATATCTGCTTTCATTAGTCTTGTTTGATATATCTGGAAAGAATCTATAATAAAATCTTTACGAAGCACTGGTATTTTTACCACTTTGCGGACTTGTTTTAAATATTCGATATTGCCTTGAAAAAATTTTTCATCAGTTAATACAGAAATAGCACATGCGCCGTTATTTTCGTATTCTTTAGCGATTTGAACAGGATTAAAGTCTTTGCGTATTAATCCTTTAGAAGGTGATGCTTTTTTAACTTCTGCTATTAGGGCTACAGAGCTATTATTTTTAAAGTTTTCCAGTTTTTTTTCAAAGCTAATAATCGGTTCAGACGATAGACAGTTTTCTTTTAGTTTATCTAAGTCTAACCCTGCTTTTTGTTTTTCAACTGCTTGTTTTTTATAATCTATAATTTTATTTAGAATACTCATTTAAGCTACTTAATTTAATATTTTTATCAATTATTTTTATTTGGCTTGGGGACTCGATAACCATTTCCGGCTTGCCGTTAATCATTCTAACAAAGCCTTCGAGTTTAACAGTTTTGTTTTTATAATAGTCAACCGGATCATTAACACCAGCCATTATAAATGCTGGTAGTTTGTTTTCGTAAATAACTGCACTAAATGAAGTATTGTAGTTGTTACCAAAGTTTAAAAAGATAACTTTTGATCGTTCAGAGACATCTACACCTGAGACTATGCCTTTGATCACTGCATATTTACTTACATTTGCCATTATGCCGATTGGGTTTTTCGCATCTAAAACATTAACATTACTAGCATTTGATATTAAAAATAACTGCGCCATTATCATTAATATAGTTATAAGAGATCTTTTCATATAAAGACTGCTCCCCTTTAGTAAATCTATTTTGAGATAAATTTATTATTATATATATTATTATACTTAAGAAAAAATAAAAGTCTGCGTTTATCTATATGATAATTTATTTCTTTACATTGTGAAAAATAATTAAGTTATATTAAAAAAAGAAATAGATTACATTAAGTAATCTATTTCTTTTAATTCTTTACTAAATTGGATAAAGACTCTAACTATTTTTTGTTAACTATCTCTTTGAATTTTTTACCTGCTGAAAATACAGGTACAGTTTTTTCAGGAATTTTAATTTCAACGCCAGTTTGAGGATTTCTACCTGTTCTTGCTGCACGCTTACGAGATTCAAATGTACCAAAACCTACTAATGTAACTTTTTTACCTTTAGAAACTGTTTTTTCAATAGTTTCTAAGGTGATAGTTAAAATCTCAGAAGCTTGCTTTTGAGATACTCTAGCTTTTTTTGAAATTTCTTTTACTAATTCCTCTTTATTCATCAAAAACCTCCTTTGCTAATCTATTTTAGATTATAATGATTTTGGAAGCTTTAGCAATAGCCTTTTGGCTAAATTAAATCAAAATAAGTAAAATTAAACATTAGTCAGGCGAACCCCAACAAAATCAGTACCACCATATATAGTGTGTTTTATGATTTTATAAATTAATAGCTTTCATCTTATTAAAATTCCTTTTTTTCTTTTATTTATTGCCTTTAATAAAATATAAGCTCTAAAACTCTTTTAGATACAATTATTATAAATAACTAGTAAGCAAAAAAAGCTATCATTTCATAGATATATTTTATTGAAAATTAACTACTATATATAGTTGTGTAAAAGAGGCTTTTATATGATAAATATTTTAACCTTTTGCTTCACAAAACTTCATAAAAATGCAATACCGTAACTACTCAGGCCCCCCTGCTTGAAAGTAAAGAAAAAAAATGAATTATCTGTCATACTAAAAGTATGAATAAAGAAGAATGTAAAGATTGTCCATTAATAGATCGAGTTGA
>JANQFW010000002.1 GCA_028277625.1 Candidatus Gastranaerophilales bacterium
ACTCTATAAAGTTCGCTGCGTGCGCAAATCCCAATTTGAACTAGAAAAAGTCAAGCATAATATATGCTTAAAAGATGACTATCTAAGATTAGCCCGTAACAAATATTATGATCCTTACAAAAAAGACGAAATCAAATATTTCAGCTATGAAACCTGGAAAGATGAACCTGCAACCCCGGAAAAAGAAGAACAAATGTATAATGAGCACTACGAATATTACAAAGACTGCAAGGAGCGCGACAGAGAAGAAAGAGCATACAAAGCCAAGAGGCGTAAAGAGAGGAAAATACACGCTGTAGAGCAAAACAAATTTATAGAGCAGGCTTGGGAAGAAGCAAAACAAGAAGTAAAAGAAAAAGCTTTGTATATTAGAGCTTGGGATAGGCTTGATAATTTTAAGCTTGGCAAGTATAAACTTGTAAAAACCGGCTCCGGTTCTAAGCTGGAGAACTTAAACAGTTTCAAAGAAGTTCCTGTTGTTGCAAAGGTGGCTGATGCTGCTTCAGCAGGCGATACTAATAATTTAAAAGATGAAAATAATCAAATAAATAATAATATAATAGATATAAATAGCAATAAAAAAGAAGAGTTAAATAAAAAGAAACCTTACTATTAGTAGGCTTTAAATCAAAACAATAAAAATTTTAAGACAATGATACACCCTCTAAATTGATACAGAGGGACAGTTATCATTGTCTTTTTTTATGTGTAAAATTCCCGAACGAAATTAGTAAAGATTTTGTTGCATATAATTATCCTATTAACATGCTTATAGTAGAATTAGAAATAGGGGTTTATTTTTTAAAAGGATACATATATTGAATTTAGCTTATAAATGGATATACTCAGAAGAAAAGCAAGTTCCAAGCGACTTGCTAGAGCTTGCAGGCTCTAAAATAATAGCAGAATTGTTGCTAAATAGAGGCATAGATAACTTAAAAAAAGCTAAAGACTTTTTAAACTCAGAATCATTACCTCTTACCCCGGGTAATATAATAAAAGATATGCAAAAAGCTGTAGAAAGAATTAGTGCAGCAATAGAAACTCAAGAACAAGTAGTAGTCTACGGAGACTTTGATGCAGACGGTGTAACAAGTACATCATTATTATATAAGTGCTTAAAGCATGTAGGCGTAAATGTGAGTTTTTATATACCGGATAGAGCCGACGAAGGACACGGATTAAATAGTGCATCAGTATGTAAACTAATAAGTGCAAAGCAAGCCAAGTTAATAATAACCGTAGATTGTGGAATAAGCAATATACCCGAAGTTAAATTGGCAAAAGGCCTTGGTACAGATATAATAATAACTGATCACCATGAGCCGCACGAGATAATACCCGAAGCCTATGCAATCGTCAACCCAAAGATGATAGAAGAAGATAACCCGCTAACATATCTTGCAGGCGTAGGTGTTGCTTACAAATTGGCCTGCTGCCTTTTAGAACATCACAATAAAACAGAATATTCAGATGAGCTGCTTCATCTTGTTACAATTGGCACAATTGCCGATTTAGTACCTTTAATAGGCGAAAATAGAACACTCGTAGCCAAAGGCCTAAAGTTAATGCAGAAAAAAAAGCCGCCAGCTGTTGCCAAATTATTTGAACTCGCCGGCTATAAAGATGATAAAGCTGTATCAGGAGAAATGATAGCATTTGGTATAGCACCAAGAATTAATGCCATAGGTAGGCTAGAATCTGCAGAGCTGGCAGTAAGTCTTTTAGTTAGCGAAGATTCCGAAGAAATAGACACGATATCAAAGACTTTAAACCATAATAATAAACTAAGACAGCAAATGTGCCATGATACTTTCTTGGAAGCTGACCAAAAGGTAATGTCAGAAAATTTAATAAATACCAATAAAGCTATTATTCTATCAGACCCTTCTTGGCATCCCGGCATAATAGGCATAGTTGCATCCAAGCTTGTAGAAAAATATTATAGACCTACTTTTTTAATATGTATAGATGAAGATAATAAAGAAGGCCGATGTTCAGCAAGAAGTATCGACGGCTTAAATCTACATGATACTTTAACTGTCCACTCAGAATTTTTTACAAGATTCGGCGGTCATGCTTTAGCAGCAGGTTTTTCTTTTGATTTAAATACAGTAAGCTTTGATAAATTAAAAGAAAGCCTAAATAATACAATCAACCAAGAACTAAAACCAGAAAGCCTAGGTAGGACAATAAAAATAGAAAAAAATATAGATTTATCAGATTTAACAGTAGACTTTATAGAATCTTTAAGAAGACTAGCACCTTTTGGAGAGGGCAATCCTCAACCGGTGTTTAGTATTTCAAACTTGACATTAAAGCAATACAAAACAATAGGTGCCGCTAATAATCATCTAAGATTATTTTTAGAAGAAAATAATAATGTTATAGAAGCTGTCTGGTGGCAAAGAGGATCTATTGACATAAAGCCCTCAGAAAAAGTAGATGTGGCATTTATCCCGGAGCTTAATACATTTGGTGGCAGAACAAGGGTTCAACTTGTTGTAAAAGATATAAAAAAATCTGATTATCAACCAGAATCAGCTACAGATACAACTTCATCAGTTCAGTGGGTAGATTACAGAAATGGTGTTACTGATAAACAAAAGCTTGTTGATTGCTTAAAAGCCCATGATGATATTGTAATGTACGTAGAGGACTCTAATTCTGTAAAAGAATTGAAAACAAAAGATTATTTAACTCAAAAAATGGTATCGCGAACAGTTTGCAAAAAGACAAATCAGCTTGTTATATTCGACTTGCCTCCAGATAAAGCGGTTTTTGCTAATATACTGGCTGACATAAAACCTAAAATCATTCATTTTGTAGGCAAATCTGTACAAGAACAAGATCCATCGCAGGTAATAAAATTATTATCAGGTATGTTGAAATATGCATATACCCATAGGGCTGGCGAGGTAGCATTAAATATTTTGGCAGAAAAGCTCTTTATTTCAGAGAAGTCACTATTAATATGCCTAAAGCTCTTAGAAAAAGTAGGCATACTTAATTTAATAGAAGATAGAACCTCAAGCATCAAGTTTGAATTCAGGGGTAGCTCAAACCTTGGTGAAATTGTAGCAATGCAAGAATATGAAGAGTATTTAGCTTCATTAAAAGAATCAGCTGACTTTAGAAATAAGTTAATGGTAAAAGACATAGAAGAAATTAAAAGCCTACTCAGCATAGAATGCAAAAAGCTTATAGAAAAATAACCACTTATTTTAAATTAAGTTATTTTCTTTAATATAGTCAGTAACCATATCAGGTGTAATGTCATTCATGCAAGGAAAGCTAGAGTCTTTGGGTTCTATATATTTACATTTTCTTCTGTTGCAAGGAATGCATTCTCTATCTTTTGAGCATAAAACATTAGCAAGCGGACCATAAGGACCAGTTCTGGAAACAGGAGCCGCACCATAGAGTCCAATAGTTTTAACATTAAGAGCTGTTGCTATATGCAGTGGTCCGGTGTCACCAGATATAAGTAAATCGCAATGGCTCATTAAGGCAGTGCTTTCTAATAGGCTTAATTTATCGCAAAACGATTTAACGTTATTAGATACCTCTGAGATTTGCTTTGCTAATTCTAAATCTTCTTTTATGCCTACAATGACTATTTCTATATTGCTGTCGTATTTAATAAGCTTTTTTGCTAACTCTACCCAGTATTCGTTTTTCCATTTACGCCCTTGCCTTACAGAACTTAAGCTTATATTAAACCCTATTCTTTTAGATTTTTTATTAATAAGTTTTGCTATATCTTGCTTAACTTCGTCTGGCAAGTGGATTTGAACCTCACCTGGTAGTTCAATATCTTTAAATATAGGTTTTGCTGTTCTCCAGAAGTTTTCAACAGCGTGTAGATTAAAAGTCTTTTTATAAGATATATATTTCTTAGACCTTGTTAAAAAACTAAGAAACTTTGCCCTATTAGAGTTTTGCAAGTTTATACATAAATCAAATTTTTCTTTTTTTAGTTCTTTAGCAAGTTGCCATAAGGTTTTATAATTTTTGTTTTTTATTATCCACAGTTTTTTTATATCAGGGTCATCCTGAATAACTGTAGATGGCAAATTAAAAGTGGCATAATGAATTTCAAGTTCTGGATTGAATTGTTTTAATGATCTAAATAAAGCTGTTGAGTGAACAACATCTCCAATCGCCCCAAATCTTATTATTAGTATTTTTTTTATTTCTTTTTTCATTTTGCCTGCTATTATTAATGACTTAAATAAAATAATTATTATAATACATTATAGTAAAGAAAGAAAAAATATACAAAACATAAAATTATTCAATAAACTTAAGCCTTTACAATAGCTCTATTTAAAAAAGTAAAGATTCCAATTTATTAAGAAATATAAAAAATAATGTATATAACCTAAAGTTATGGCTAGTTGGTACGATAAATATAGTACAAGGCCGAAAGGTCTTCCAATATACCCAACCTCCTCCCCAAGTCTAGTAGCCGCCATAAGCGGCATTTTTTTTACCTAAAATATATTCTTATTAACAAAAAATAAAAAAACATTGATAAAAAAATAGAAATAAAAAGATTGAGAAACAGTCAGTTATAGCAAGGTGTTAAGGATTGATCTAAAAATAAAACAGAAAAAGATTAAAAAACATGGTTGACAGAGAGAATTATTCTGTATATATTATTAATTACTGACCAGCACTCGAGACGAAGATATCAAGTAAAG
>JANQFW010000108.1 GCA_028277625.1 Candidatus Gastranaerophilales bacterium
GCTTATAAATGGTGCGCAAAAATATTTTATTCAAGAATTTAGGGATGAAACTCTTCTTAAGTCAGGTTTTTCTGTAGATGATAATTTGTTTAGCAAAGAAGAGCTTGGACAAATTGTAAAAATTATGTCTAATTATACAAAGCTTTGTGAAGTAAGATAGGCAGAGTTGAAATAATGGTAAAAAAAGAGCAAGAATATCAAACTAAACTCCTGCTCTTTTTCAATTTTATATTATATATAGAACTATTTCTTTTGGAAAATCATTACATACTCATGTTTAAAGATATAAAATCCACCTGCCAGGGCTCTATATCTCCATAGATTATTTGCCTTGCCTTTTCCGGTTTCATTTCCTTCTATATTTTTCACAATAATAGATTTTGTTTTAAAACCTACTTCATTCATTTTTTGCATACACATAAAGCTTAAAGGAATAAGCTCACCCTTAGTATATTTATCACCGATAATCAATGCAGCATATCTATCTTTTTCTAAGTAGTCATAACTATTTTGAGCAACATCCTTAAATTTATCCAAAAACAAATCAACAGAATTGCAATTAGAAAGATCATTATCCAATTCGCTAAATTTAATTATATCAGCGTAAGGCGGATGCAAAACAGCAAACTGAGCCTTTTGCTGACCAAACTTCTTAAGTGATTTTTCAATATCTTTTCTAACTTCTACAGATGAACTATCCCCATTTATTAATTCAATATTTTTTAATTCTTCTTTTGTAAACTTAGTCTTAACATAATCTGTTAACTCAGGCTTAATTTCAACACCAACAGCTCTACGACCCATATTCTTTGCTTCAATTGCAGATGTCCCAGACCCTAAAAATAAATCTAAAACAACGTCATCAGGCTTTGTATATCTAGTGAATAACTGCTCGGCAATTTGCGGTATATAATTTCCGTGATATTCAAACTTATGACCTTTGCCTTTAGCTCTAGAATCAAACAACCATAAAGAATCAGTTTCTATATGATCATATGCTCTCCAATTGTTCAAATCAATATCACTATAGGGTTTTGTTTTTCTAATTTTAGCACCCTCTATGACTTTAAGCTCCGGATGCTTCCCCAATTTACTATTTGTAGCCAAAATCTTTACTCCTCAATTATTCAATACACATCTATTTGTTAATCATATATTACATGAGCTAAACAAATAATTGACCATCTGTTTGGAGGATATTTTCACCTTCTTTTTTTTCTCGTCTCTATTTCTGACAAGGCTAAATATCTTTGTTACTTTGCCTTTCAGGGGTATGACTGCATGAATTTACTCTAAATTTTTTAAAGTAGAAAATTTTCATAACCAAATACAATTAAAGGATGTCTTTAAAAAACTTTCTTATAATCAGCACAAAAAGCTTACCATTCATCTAAAAATTTGTTATAATAGATTCAATTCAATAATGTTTGGTATAAAAAACTCAAATGCAATCTTAATATATTTTGGAAGTTAAAGAGCTAGAGAAAGAAATTGAATATGAACACACTAATTTATGTATTGGCCGTAGTCGGCACTGGTACAATTTTTAGTACACTTGTACTTTTCTCTTGGATTTTTTGCAAAGAATTAAAAGCCCGCAAAAAAACACAAGTACTAAATAAATAAGTACCAAAAACCTAATCTAATGTAAGTTTACTTTTGTTATTATTAGTATTTATACTAATGAGGCTTAGGCTGTTCTATATGTACACCGGGGATTGACTCAGACTTACCGGCTTTATCTTCTGTCAACAAATTAGTTTTGAGCCATCTCTTTACATATTTTAACAGCCTATGCTGTCTTTTTATAATATTCATACAGTCCCCACAAAGTGGATAATACAATACATCATGTTCACCTTGAAAATACTTAGCAAGGTTTTCCGCTGACTTTCTAAACGGCTTATTATTCTTGTCAGTTATAAGCATAATAGGATGTTTGCCATACTCAACAACGGGTATTCTAATTTCTACAGATTTATAGCCCACAATCGGACTAAGCAAAATTAAAGTTTTAACTTCTTTATTATTCTGCTCTGCATATAAAATTCCGGTAGAAGCACCAATATTTGAGCCAATTATTGCTATTTTATTTGTATCAACTTCCAAATATTCTTCACGTATATAATTAATTACAGCATCTAAATCATCAGGATATTTTAAAAATTCGCTATCTTTAAAGTTCTGCCAATACCTTTTTTTCCTTTTATGAATAACACTTCTCCCATGCCCCCTTAAATCCATAACAAGCACAGCAATGCCCATCTTTGTAAAGTGCTCATGCAAAGTTTCCCAATATAATTTAGACTTGCCCAAAGAATGCAATAAAATCAATAAAGGCGCTCTTTTTTTATAACTCGCATCAAACGGAATATACAAATCCGAATGTATATTAAATTCATCAGGGGTTTCAACTTCCAACTCCAAAGGTTCAACTTTAGGTTTTTCAACACTGTGTTCATCTTTAGTTTTTTTATGCTCTTTTGCGCTTATGTTGTCAGCCAAAAAGAAAAAAGAAGCTAAAACAACTAATAAACATAATGTGCTCTTTTTAACAAATTTTAAAACCATTGCGCTCACCTTTTAAAACTTTTAAGGCATATCCTCATAACCATGATATCAAACTCTCCTAAAATTTCATTACTTTATTTATATTAATGAAATTATTTTGCCATACTACCGGGTATAATCTTCCCCAAAACTCTTCTGCCCGTTGCTCCGGTACATGACGGAACATTATTTTCTATATTAAAATAAGTAGCATAAGCCAGCAATGCAAAAGCAATCGCTTCTTTATAATTACTTGATATCCCATAATCACCATGCGTAAGAATCTTTAATTTATTATCAAAATACTGGTTTAAAAACTTAATAATAGCAGGATTAAATGCACCACCACCACCAAGAATAAGTTCATCTATAATAGTTTTAGGAAAAATAAAGTCCTCATAAGACTTTTGAATTGATTTAGCTGTCAGTGCAGTGATTGTCGCAACAACATCACAAGGATTTTCAGGCGCAGATTCAAATATCTTTTGTGCATAAGCTTTACTAAATAATTCTCGCCCGGTTGTTTTAGGCGGCTTTACAGAAAAATAAGGCTCTTGCAATAATTTGTTTAACCAAATAGTGTCAACTTTACCACTTAAAGCAATTTCACCGTTTTTATCATAAATTTTTCCAAATAACTTATTAGTAAAATAATCAATTAAAACATTTCCGGGCCCACAATCAAAGGCAAACGTCTCGACATCAGGGCTTAATACAGTAACATTTGAAATTCCACCGATATTCTGCACCGCCCTGCGCATGTTCTCTTTTTTGAACATAATTTCATCGGCAAAACAAACCAAAGGCGCACCATTTCCCGCTGCGGCTATATCTCTCACCCTAAAGTCAGCTATGGTAGTAATACCTGTTCGCTCAGCAATTACACAAGGCTCACCTATTTGCAATGTGCTACTTTGGCTAAAATTATTAACATCAGGCTCATCAGGCAAATGCATAATAGTTTGACCATGAGAGCCAATTAAGGATATATCTTGACTTTTTAAACCAGCTTTTTTAATAATATGCCCAGCAGCAAGCGCAAAATATTCACCTAAAAGAAAGTTCATCTTGCATAGCTCGCTTATACTTGCATTTGCTTCAAATAAACCAAATATCTTTTCCCTTATATTTACAGGAAATTCAACAACATCGCCGATAACAAGCTCATGAGAAAAATCAGGAAGTGCTTTAATGATGCAAGCATCTATGCCATCAACAGATGTCCCTGACATCAACCCGACCACATATACAGGCTTTTCGCTTTTTTTATCAAACTTATTAATTAGCACTTTTCAATGATTCTCTAATTCTTCCGTTATTCTTCCCTAAAATTTCCTTTGCAGCATCTTGGCTGATGTCACATACCAGCATAATAATAGCAGCTTTTACATCAAAATCTGTGGTTTTAAGCACATTTTCAGCAATATTATAGTCAACGTCAGCTATTTCTGCAACAATTCTAATCGCGCGATCTTTTAATTTAACATTAGTTGGCTTCAGGTCAACCATTAAGTTCTCATAAGTTTTCCCAATTCTAATCATAGAAGCTGTTGTAAGTATATTTAAAACCATTTTTTGCGCAGTGCCGGATTTCATTCTTGTAGAGCCGGTAACCACTTCCTCTCCCACCTCAGGAGAAATAAAAACATCACTGCATTTATCAAGTATTGCCTGCTTATTGCAAGCAATACCAATAGTTTTAATATTTAACTCCTGTGCTTTACTTAAAACCCCCAATACATAAGGCGCATTTCCACTTGCAGACAATCCCACAACTACATCATCAAGCTTTGCATCTGCGCTTACTAAATCTTCTCCACCTTTTTTAAAGTCATCTTCCGCGCCTTCAATAGCAGTTCTCAAAGCTTTATCCCCACCTGCTATATAACCTCTTACCATATCTGGATCAACTCCAAACGTAGGCGGACACTCCGAAGCATCAAGCACCCCAAGTCGGCCACTAGTGCCGGCGCCAAAGTATAATAAATTACCACCTTTTAAAAAGCTACTTTCTATAATATCAACTGCTTCTGCAATTTGATTGATTTCTTTTTTTATGCTCTTTGCTACTTGCTCATCTTCACTATTGATAATTTCAACAATTTCTTTAGATGATAGCATATCTATATTTAGTGAATTTGGGTTTCTTTTTTCGGTAAGAATAATTTTAGACATGTTTGCTTCTTTTTTTTTTAATTACTTATATTATAGAATCTAATGGGTAAAAATTTAAATCATTTTTTTAAGCGAGTTTATCTATAAGCTCTAGCCGCCTATTTTAAGCTAAAACCTTACTCGTTATTAATGCTATCTGTTCAAATTAGTTAAATAAAATTTCATTTTTTAAATATTTGTATTATATTTATAGAATGAATATCAATTAAGATTTTAGATGCACTTATAGGAGGAAAAGCAAAGAAAAATGAAAAAAATTAATCTACTCTTTTTAATAATATTAATAATGTTCAATTTAGTGCCTCATTCGGCTTGTGCAGAAATGCAGCCAATAACTTTTCAAAATAAAAAAAATAGTTACAGACACATTGAAAAAGGTGATATAAAATCAGGTGAAGTTGATTTTAGAACCTATATGAGAAAATTACAAAAAAAAATCGAAAAAAATTGGCACCCCCCACGAGATGTTGGGTATAGAGCAGTCGGCCTGCGTTTTAAAATTGCTAAAGACGGAAGTTTATTGCATTTTATGATTAATAAGTCATCTGGTTCTGAGGATGTAGATAAAGCAGCCATTTTAGCAGTTCAAAACTCTACCCCATTTGCCCCCCTACCACTTGAATGTAAATCAAAAAGCATTACTATTGAATTTAGCCTCAAGTGCAATGAAGAAGACATTAATATGAGAACTTACCTGAATGAGCTAGAAAAAAGAATCAGAAAAAATTGGAAACCTTCCAGTGATCTAATACTTCAAAAAATTGTACTGTTATTAGAAATTAGCAGAGATGGACGATTATTATACACACGAGTTCGTGAATCCTCTGGATCTAAAAAAGCTGACAAAGCAGCTATTCTAGCGGCAAAAAGGACTGCTCCATTTAGACCATTGCCTGCTGTATATAAAGGCGATAAGATTCAAATTGAATTTACACTTGCCAGCAAAGCTAATTTTGAAGACGATAAACCTGTTATTTTTAAATATCCATTCAGCTCCTATTATCACCTTCTACAAAACCTAATCAAATAAAAGGAGCAGGCAAAATTTATAAGTAAATATAAATAATAGCCTGCTTTTATATTATCAGATTTAGGACTGTATTATCACAAGTATACTTTGCATAGAAACACTATAGTTAGTTCCAATAACCTGCAATCAAATTCATTGCACCGGGATCCTGAGCAACTTCTTCAGCATTGTTAAACTCTATACCATTATCAGCCTGATATGCAGCCAAATTTGCCACTATAGAACCAACATCATCATCAGTCAAATAACTACCGTCCTGAACAGCTTCAATCCTGGCATTTGCACTGCTTGCAGAGTCGTAATTTTTTATCCTTACTTCATGCCCTGTATTATAACGTATGACAAGGTCAGAACCCTTTTCAAAAAAGGCTATTTCTTCTTTACTAATATCATAACCAAAGCGAATAGTATCAAAATCATCTGTACTCTTATTTTTATTATATATAGTGTCACATCCGCTGTAATTAAAAAATTCGTAAACATCACTGCCTGAATAATCATATATTACATCATTGCCGGCACCTGCGTTAATCTTGTTATCTTCTTTGTTGCCATAAATCAGATTGTCCTCATCGTTACCAAACGCGTTTAGTGCATTTTCTGTTAAAGTAAGCTTCTCAACATTATCTGTAAGAGTATAGCTAACAGAAGAATAAACAGAGTCATATCCATGATCGCTTTGCTCTACTACTTTATCACCTGTATTGTCAACTGTATATCTATCATCGCCGTCATAGCCAATCATTTTATCTGCGCCATCACCACCATATATCTTATCATTGCCATAACAGCCAATAATTGTGTCATTTCCCGCTTTAGCATAAATAATGTCGTCACCTTCCGCACCATGCAAAAAGTTGTCATGTTTATTCCCCAAAATAGTATTATCCTGGGCATTTCCCATGCCTTCATACGCATTGCCTCTCAAGTATAAAGACTCAATATTCGCCGCAAGTGTATAGTTTGCATAAGCATGCACGGTATCATCACCGGAATCAAACTTTTCATCTACTATATCACCAGAATTATCAACTATATAAGTATCATTTCCGCCACAGCCCTGCAAAAAGTCTTTGCCCGGACCACCGTCTAAATAGTCATCATCCTTGCAAGAATGGATTATATCGTTACCACCCATTCCATATACTTTATCTTTGCCGGCTAAAGAGTCAATATAGTCATTTTCATTTGTACCATAGATAGTCTCAGGATCATCACTACCATAAATCAACCGTGCAGCACATATTGATTGTGTAATCTCAGATGCTGTCAACTTGGAGCCATCATCAAACATTATGTACCCCTGATAATCAAAGTCAAAAAGAAAAGCATCTTTAACAGTAACTTTGCCCTTGCAATGATTTATTTTAATTACCAAATCACTGCCATCTTTAATAAATAAAAGATTTTTCCTGGAAATTCCCTCCCCAAATAGTAACTTATCATGCGCATCTGCGTTTGCAATAACATCATAACCATCACCAAGATTATATTTATATACATCTCCGGCACCTTTGCCATCAAGCCAATCATTTCCTTCTTTACCTTCAATAAAATCAGCTTCAAGGCCGCCAATAATTGTATTATCGCCAAGATCACCAACTAGTGTTGCCATATGATTCCCCTTATTAAATTTTAAATAATTAACAATTCTAAACACTAACCTTTTTAAAACAGAGAAAAATCTCTACTATTAAAACTACTTAATCAAAATATTTAACTTTGCAAAATTCACTTTATGGTTAAAATTTAAAAGATCCGGAATTACTCCTGTTAATTAGGCAAATTAAAAATAATAAAAAAAAATGATAATAAAAAAGGCAATTTTTTTTGTTTTTTTACGTTTATAAATATATAAGACGGATTTAGCAAAGCCCAAAAATCATTACACAGACAGGTATTAAAGAGTTGAAAATTTAAAAATAATAAATATAAAAACCAATTAAAAGTGTGCAAAAGTTTCGTATGTAAATATTTACGCTGGAGGTAATACTAAAGTGACGTGATCAACTTCGATTTTAATATATAATAAATTTTGGTTTTTTGTAGGTTAAAAATAAGGACAAGTGAACTAAAACAAAATAAGTAGTTAAAAATAAGTAGGTGTAGATTAATATAGTAGATTAGGTAGTATGTCTTAAATCAAAAAAGTAGTAGAAAAAAAAGAACAAGAACAGATGAAACTAAATACCGGTTCAAAAAGAACCAACAATTGAGTAGGCTTAAACAAAAAAAGACTGATAAAAAACAGTCTTTTTTTTGCCTTAAATTTTGTTTTATTTTGCTGCTAAGTCTTAAATATTGAAGAGCTTTTCACAAGCTTAGAAATAGAGTTTACCAGATTATTTATATTCGTTGTAATTTGTTGAGTATTAGCACTCTGCTCCTGAGTAATTGCAGATATTTCCTCCGCACCGGCAGAAGACTGCTCAGTCAAATCAGAAATATTATCTATCATATCAACTATTTGATCAGAAGACTTTGCAAGATTAAGAACCTCATTGGAAATTTCTTCAATTTGATCACCACTAGCTTTTGCCGCAGCCAATATATCGTGTAGCTTACTTCCGGTATCCTCTATAATTTCCACACCCTCTTCAACTTCGACTACACTTTGAGTAATAATATCGACTGCATTATTAGTCTTAGACTGCACCTGAACAATCATTTCTGTAATTTTGCTAGATGCTTCAGCTGATTGATTTGCAAGCTTTTTAACTTCATCCGCTACCACTGCAAAGCCTTTACCTTGCTCACCTGCTCTAGCAGCTTCAATTGCAGCATTTAGCGCTAATAAATTTGTCTGAGTTGCTATAGTTTTTATCATCTCAACAATTTTATCAATATTAATGCTAAGCCCATGCAGCTCAGTAACTACGTTAGCTGTTTCCATAGAGCTGGTTTTAAGCTCCTGTATAACCTCTACAGCTTTTTTAGAGCAATTATATCCATCATCAGCATTTTGCTCGGTTGACTTAGACAACTCTACACTATGAGCTGCATTATCAGATATTTTTTGAATAGCTGCATTCATTTCATTAATTTTGTCTAAACCCGACTGCACATTCATTGATTGATCCTGTGTTCCAACAACAAGTTGTTCAATACTGGTAGCAACTTGCTGAGCACCTGTTGCTGTTTGGTTTGCAGATTCTTTTATGTGAGCGGAACTAACGTCCAAATCAGAGGAGCTTGCGTGTATTTCAATAATTAACCCTTTCAAGCTATCAATAGTAGTATTTAACAACTTCGCCAGTTCACCCAGTTCATCAGTTGCTTGCACATCAATTTTAGTTCTAAAATCACCCTGTGCCATTAATTCAGCAGATTTTTTAATCTTGTTTATAGTGTCCTGCACCAGCAAGAAAAAGCCCATGAATAAGTACATAGTAACTAGGATTGAAATAATTATCAGACCAATAACAATACCCGATTGCAACTTATATGCATTCAATCTTTTATTAAGAGAGCTGTCCAGCAAATTCAAATTCTTATCAAGCAGCTTTTTAATGGACACTCTTGACTCGTTTAGCAAAGAATAAAATGTCTGAGGGTTTTCTTTTACTTCAAAGGTTTTTATGATTTTTGTATTTATTTTTTTAATTAAAGTATCAACATTTGCAGTTGCCTTCTTATAATCTTCTTTTATTTTGTTTTCTACGCTTGCATCTGCGCTTATCACCCTTTTTAGATCATCACTTAATCTTTTTTTATATCTTTTAATTTCTATTAAGTCAACTAACAGTGTTTGCTTTTGTGTTTCAGTACCATATTGCTCAAAGGCAATTTCAGAAGCTAATTCCGCAGTAGACAAAGTTGCTACTAATAAGTTAGGAATAACATCACAAGCAATATCAATAAAATAAGATGTATCAGGCCTATCATCCAATACTAATTCAGATACGTAATTTACATCTAAAAAAGATGTAAAAATTTCCTGCGTAATTAAATCGTGATATTTAGTATTATTCCCCCAAGAGCGATTTACCACTTCTGCTTTTATTTTGTCTATATATTTTTTTAACAAAACCATCGAGTTTTCTCTTTTGGTTTTGCTGTCTTCAATATATATTCTCTCTATGCTCTGTAAGGTGTTACCCATATTTTTGTCAAATGTTTTTATTTTTTCATAGGTTTTATCAAGCATGGTGTTTAGTGCATTTAGCTTGTCCTTTGAAGCACTGTCTTTTTCTCTTGTATCCTTTATAATAAGAGATTTATGCTCTGTCACTTCATATAATAACTCTACTAATGCCTTGTTATATTTTACACCTTGTATTTCTTTTTCCACCTTAGATATTTGCACATTATAGTTGCATATAATAACCGAAGATAAAGCAGATAAAATAAGTGTAAATAAAAGCAAAATCAAGCCAAATTTATATTTATATTTTAAATTTCTCATTATATTAATTGAAAGTGACATAAACATTTTCATAGCAACTCCTACTTTTCTTTTATAGTCAATATTACACAGCGTGCGATATTATTTATGTTTGCAATCAATTATAGCATAACTCTATATTTTTTATACGCAAATTAAGTTATATTTATGTATAATTTAAATTCTACTAAAGATTTAATAAGTTCCTGTTAGTTATTCACCCGGTTTTTATCCACCAGTTGACTCATCCTTTGCGCATACAATTGCTCCAGGCAAGAAAAGATGTCTTTATCAAGCTGCTCCCGGTTTACAATTATATTCTTTTCAAATTCTTCAGATTTATGCTTTAAATACTCGCAGCTTATTCCAAAATCAGGTAAAACAGGATAAACTTTGCAAATCAACGGCTTATCGGCATGTATCCTACAACCCGCTTCTTCTGAGTAAAACGGACAATATCCGGTCTTTTTATTAATAATATTTAAATGGTTTAAGATAGGCATTAAGGGCTTAAACGCCTGATTATATTTTAAAGGTAAAATATCAATGTCCTGAATATGATCCTTTAACAGTTCAGCGTGTATAATTATAGTTTCAATGGGTATAGGAATATGAGATTTGCAACATTGCGCACATTTTTGGCAAGGTACATTGTCGATATAATCTTTGTTTGCTTCATAAATTAATTCATAAAGTTTAACATAGCCGCCTGTTATCCTTAATGCGCTGTCTACTACATCACCGGCTTGATTATTTATTATATTGCTCAATAGTTCTTTCACACCTCACGCTTGATATTTCTACTTAATTTTAAATACAGAAGAGCTTTTCACAAGCTTAGAAATAACATTTACCAGATTATTTATATTAAGCTTAATTTCTTGAGCATTAGCGCTTTGTTCTTCTGTAACCGCAGATATTTCTTGCGCACCGGCGGCAGATTGCTCTGTAAATCCAGAAATATTATCTATCATATCAACTATCTCATCTGATGATTTTGCAAGGCTAACAACTTCATTGGATATTCCTTCAATTTTATCACCACTGGCTTTAGCCGCAGTTAATATGTCATGAAGCATATTTCCTGTATCTTCAATAATTGATACACCCTCATCAACATTACTGACACTTAGTGTAATAATATCGACTGCATTGTTTGTTTTATCCTGCACTTGAAGAATCATGTTTGTTATA
The DNA here is from genome assembly GCA_028277625.1 of Candidatus Gastranaerophilales bacterium. Lineage (GTDB taxonomy): Bacteria > Cyanobacteriota > Vampirovibrionia > Gastranaerophilales > JANQFW01 > JANQFW01. The sequence goes on from JANQFW010000108.1 coordinate 11,334, forward strand.
TTGTCAGATGCCTCTGCTGACTGAGTAGCCAATTTTTTAACTTCATCTGCAACAACAGCAAATCCTTTCCCCTGTTCGCCAGCTCTTGCCGCCTCAATTGCAGCATTAAGTGCTAACAAATCAGTCTGACTCGCAATTGTTTTTATCATCTCTACAATTTTGCCGATATTAACACTTAAGCCGTTTAATTCATTAATAACCTCAGCTGTTTCCAAAGAACTGTCCTTAATTTGATTAATCACGTCTACTGCTGCCTTCGAGCGACTATAGCCCTCATCTGCATTCCTCTCGGTTGATCTGGATAAATCTACACTATGAGATGCAGTATCAGATATTTTTCGTATAACAGAATTAATTTCATTAATCCTATCAAAACAAATTTGGACATTTTTGGATTGATCTTGAATACCAACAACTAACTGCTCAATACTTTGAGCAACCTGCTGAGCCCCTATTGCTGACTGAGAAGCAGATTCCAGAATAGCTCCAGAGCCCTCATCCAATTCTGATGAACTGGCAAAGACCTCAGAAATAAGCGACTTTAAACTATCGGTAGTTTTGTTCAAAGAGTGAGCTAATTCTCCCAACTCATCCTTAGTTTGTACATCAATATTAGCTCTAAAATCACCTTGTGCCATCAATTCAGCAGATTTTTTAATATTATTTATGGCTCCCTGCACAATCAAAAACAAACCAATAAACAAATATAAAGATAAAAGAATTGAAGTAACTATTAGAGCTATAACAACGCCAGAGCGAAACTTATAGTCATTCAGTCTCTTTTTAAGATCACTATCTAATAAGTTTATATTTAAATCAAGCAGGTTTTTAACAGATTCCCTAGACCGGTTTAATAACTTATAAAAAGTTGCACTATCTTCTTCAATATCGTAAGCCTTAATTATTTCTTCATCTATTTTTTTTATTAAAATATCAATGTTTGACTTCACTCTTTTATAATCATCACTTATTTTGTTTTCTATAGTACTATCTTCTTTTTTAATTCTTTCAATTGTATCACTCAATCTTTCACTATATTTTTTCAAATCTGCAATATAAGCTGTTAAAACTTGCTTCTGGCTTTCTGTGCTATACTGCTCAAATGCAAATTCGTATGCCAACTCACTAGCAGATGACATAGATATTAACAAATTAGGAATAACATCATAAGCAATATCTATCAAGTACGAAGTACCGGGCTCATCATCCGAAACCAGTTTAGACACATAATTAATATCAAGAAATGATGCAATAATCTGATCCTTAACAAAATCATGATATTTAGTATTGTTGCCAAATGATCGCTTTTCTACCTTAGATTTTGCTTTGTCCAGATATTCTTTTAATAAAACCAGCCCACTTTGAGTCTTGGTTTTTCCTTTTTTAACATATTTTCGCTGAGCATTCAGCAACGGATCACCCATGCGCTCATCAAAAGACTTTATCAATTCGTAAGTGTTATCCAGCTTGTTGTTCAGCATTTTTAGTTTATTCTTAGACTCACTGTCGTCTTCTTTTATATCTTTGTACAAAAGAGATTTGTGTTCAGTTATCTGATATAACAAATGTACCATGGCCTTATTATATTTAACGCCTTCTATTTCTTTTTCAATTTTAACAATTTGTACATTATAACTATTTGTTATAATCAAAGACAAAACAAATAAAATAAACGTAAACACAAATAGTATCAGACCAAATTTGTATTTATATTTCAAATTTTTCATCATAAAAATAGAAAGAGACATAAAGCTTTTCATCGCAACTCCTACGCTTTAAATATTCAACTAAGTAAGGGCAAAAGACTTTTCTTTTTGTCCACCTATTGCCGTTAATAGGTGTAGTTTTTTATTACTCAGTGCACTATTTTCTAAGATTTTATAAATTATACCACAGTTCTATATTTTTTATATCAATATAAAGTTTTAGTGAACAAATATTTATTGATGCAAAATGTAACACTTTCTTTACAAAATACAAATTTTTTCGGATAATCCGAAGCGATTTCTGAAATGTATTTTTTAAATTGTTATAATATATATTAATAAATAAAAAATATATCATCAAAGATTAAAAATAAAGGTGTTGTTCTATTGCCGGAAGAAATTGCAAAAACTGAAGATACATGCCCAAAAGACAACGATAAATACGCAGCATTTTTATATTACAGACTGCGTAATAAAATTGTCCTCCTGCGCCGTTGGACTAAAAACGATGATTTAATGGGCTTAAAAGGTCGCATGGAAGAAGCAATAAAAACTTCAGAAATGGAATTTGATGTAGTCGGCAAAGAATTTTTGAATATAATGCGCACAGGCG
>JANQFW010000005.1 GCA_028277625.1 Candidatus Gastranaerophilales bacterium
TGCTTCTGTTATTGCATTTTCACCTTGGTATACACTACCCGTTAAGTCTGCTATTGATATAGATTCGTCATATGTTAAAGTTCCGCCTTCGTAAAACGCGCCAATAGGATTATAATGCTGATTATAATATCCTATGCCTGATAAGTCTGAGACTATATAAACAGGGAGTGTTGAATAACCTATGTATGGATCATACTTATATTTACCAAATAAATTATACTCAATTCCCTTTGGCGCAGGACCAATCCAGTATTCATCTTCGTAGTAAGGTTTTACTTCATACTTTATAAAGTCCTTGGTAATACTATCTTTCATTGCAGCATCTAATGTATTACTAGTGATATCAATGTTAGTTTTTGCTGAACTTATATTATTAGTTTTGCCTATTACATATTCATCATCTGCGTTTTTAATTGTTACATCATTTCCAAGCTCTACAGAGTCTTTGATTATTCCACTTATATCTTTAGAGCCAGAGGCATTGGTGGTTACTTCTACCTGATTATCTGATTTATAGTTGATTTTTGTATTTTTACCATCAGCTCCTGCTATATTTATTACATCTCCTTCTTTGATAAGTATAAAACTTCTATCATTGTTTGTTTTATCTCTTAATTGGGGATTTGCGGATAAAACCTCATCAACTGTTAAACCGTGATTTTGGGCTATATCCCAGATTGTATCCCCATCTTTTACCATATAAGTATCTTGAGGTGTTTTTATTTCTACACTATTAAGATTGTCTTCTGTTGACTTTACACTTTTTGCTAATAATTTATTAGCTTTTAAATCATTAGTTTGGGTTTCAAATGTTAAATCCTTATTCTTGACAATCCCATTAAAGTTTAATTTATCTAACCCTATAACGGTATCATATTCTTTATCAGGTATTACTGCATCTAAAATAAAAGATGTCGAGACCCCTGCTACAAATCCAGCAACAGCTCCAATAACTGTCCCCACTGGACCACCTGCAGTACCATAAGCAGCACCAACAGAAGTTGATACGACTATAGATGCAACTACGCCGCCTCCAGTTGATATAACAGCTTTAACAAGACCTTCTTTTTGAATGCTTAAAGCAATATCAAGCAATGCTAAACCAGCTGATGTTGTAACATTAAACCTAGTTCCCCATTTTGCAACATTGCTGACAGGAGCTATTTTATCTTTTTTAAATAAATTAACTACTTTTATACCCTCATTTATAGCACCTTGTGTTTGTTTTGCAACTAATTCTACCATGGCTGCATTTGTTATAAGAGAACCCTGTATAATTGTGCCAGCTGTTGTTGCAAATACATCACAATTATTTTCACTTGGAATATCATTATCATTTATCGCATCGATTTTTTTCGATGAAATAGCCATGTTAAATTCATTATTATTATCTTTTACCATTTCAACCTCCTTATTCATTTTTTATCAATAATTATGGACTATTTGTATCTCTTCATTTTTTCGACTAAAGACACATTTTACTCATTTTATTTAATATAAAGCTTGATTCTTCTTGATTGAGAAGATTTTGTAAGCCTTCTTTGCGACTTTTTTTTGTTTTTTTATTTTTTACTGAATCTTTTAATACTTTTCTACTTTTTAGATAATTCAAAAAATTTCTATCATTACAATCTATTTCTTTATTGATTATTTTGTTACCAACAATCCTCATATTTAACTTGTAAAAAAAATAGTTTTTCAAATAGTAAGTTGCGTCTTTTTTCTCAATATTACCAATTGTATTTTGAAAATTTTTATCAACCTTCGTAAGGTATAAACTTAAAATGTTTTTATATTTGTCAACTTCTTTATTATCACTAAGGATAGGACTCTCATAACTAAATTTATTTTTATCATTTTTAAATGTTTTAACATTGTATAAATAAAGCCTTTTTACCGTTAAATATTTAGTAGATAGAGATACAAAATCAATTACTTTGCGCTTTTTAATTTTTGTATCTTTTGTTTTTTTATTAGCCATAGAAACTATATGAGAATAAATGTCGCTAAACCAATTTTGATAATAGCTATTGTCAAAAGGCTTCTTATTTTTTTTACTTTGAAAGTAGTTATAAAGGTTATATATATGAATTTTTTCAAATTCATAAAATTTAACTCTGTACCACCAGTAATCTTTTTCAGCATCATTCTCTGGTAAATTTTTTACACCTTCGTTATATAAGTAATTTCTTACACTCTGAAATGGTTGAACCAAAATATCATCAATTCCTAGAGTTTGAGATAGTGGGACAAAATAATATGTATTTACTATAAAAGAACTTGCCATGTAAGCTTTTGCAATCGGATAAGGTCTATTAACTGATTGATTTAAAATAACTGTTAAAAATAAGACAATATTAAATGCTGTAAATGCTGAAAGTAATATTTTAAAATATTTAAGAACTCTATTTTTCCTAACATTTTTTTCTTGACCTTCCTTCATTTCTATAACTCTCCTATATTCCTCTAACTTTTAATTTACGAGATGTTTAGTTGGATCTTTGTATATACCATCATCACTAATTGTAATTTCTGCATGTGCTAAATCTTGCTTAATGTTTTGCTTAAGACTATATGCTCCGGGACTTCCTTCCACTAAAGCGTAACCAAAAGCTACTGTTGGTACATGGCTGCTGCAAAAATGTATGTGGTTTTTATATACAGCAGGGTCTGGATTATTTTCATAAAATTTAATATGGTTTAATACTTTTGTCTGAAATTCGGCGGTATCAAGTTTTTCTAAAGTGCTTAACATTTATTTACTCCCTTTTGTTTTAACGTTATAATCCTTATGAAACCAACAAACATCATTCATATAAGCTGGATCTGCAGATCCAGCTTGATGGCTCCACTCTTTATATTTCTTTAATGCAAGACCTTTATCTTTATAAATGGAATAAAAGTAATAGTCCCCTTTGTACTTAATAACCCCCCCAATATTGCCTGTTCTTTCTCTTGTAAAATAATCAAACATTTCTGGAGAGCTTCCGCCTGTTAAACGTTTGCACTTATTAAAATCTATTACGGAG
>JANQFW010000033.1 GCA_028277625.1 Candidatus Gastranaerophilales bacterium
AGCAGGCAATACGAGTATTTTAAGAGATGAAAATAATCAAATAAATAATAATATTATAGACATAAACAGCAGCAAAAAAGAAGAATTAAACAAGAAAAAGCCTTATTATTAGTGAATTACAGCCTAATATCTTAGATAAAAGACAATGATACACTCTCTAAGTAGATTAAGAGGGGTAGTTCTCATTGTCTTTTTGGCTAAGGTGGTGACTACCACCCACATGGTATGCTAAAGTTATTTTATAGATAAAGGAGGGCATTGTGATTTGTTTTAAAAAATATCTTGGCTTATTAACTATTATATTAATCTTTTTAGCTGCATTGCCTTTAGTATCTTGTAAAAAGCAAGAAGCAGCACAACAAAAGACCATAGAATTATGGACCCTACAGCTAACAGGATTTTCAAAATACATAAACAGCATAATAAAAGACTACGAGGCTCAAAACTCCAATATAAACATAAAATGGATAGACGTCCCGTTCTCCGAAGGCGAAAAAAGAGCCCTAGCCTCAATAATGAGCAACAATCCACCTGATATAATAAACCTAAACCCCAACTTTGCTCTAACCCTTGCAGGCAAAGGCGGACTAGAAAATTTAACCCCATCCTTAAGCAAAGCTGATCTAGATAAGTATATACAACAAGCCTGGAATGCATGTAGCTTCAACAGCCAAATCTATGGTGTGCCCTGGTATGTAACAACGCCCGTTACTATTTATAATACACAAATACTTAAAAATGCAGGATTAACCATAAATGACTACCCCAAAAACTATGAAGAGCTTAAATACTACGCCACTAAGATAAAGCAATCTACCGGAAAATATGCTTTTTATCCTAACATAGCCGAGGACGGCAAAATCATTAAACTCTTTAATAAATACAATATAAAGATACTAAATCAAAATAACCAAGCTGCTTTTAATACACCCAAGGCTTTAACTATACTTAACTACTGGCAAGAACTCTACAATAAAAGCCTAATTCCCCCAGAATCAATAAACTTAACTCATAGAGAATCTTTAGAGCGTTACTTGTCAGGCCAAAGCGCATTTATATTTACAGGTGCTAATTTCTTAAAAATAATAAAAGAAAATGCCCCAAAGGTTTATGCTAATAGCCGTTTAGCTCCTCAAATAACAGGATCAAGCAACAAATTCGACTTTTCTTTAATGAACCTGGTAATCCCCTTAAAAAGCAAAAACAAAAAAGAAGCCCTGGACTTTATGTTATATCTAACAAACTCCAAAAATCAACTGGCTTTTTCTAAACTGGCGCCAATATTACCATCAAATATAAACGCCTTAAACGATAATTATTTTAAACAGATTGAGTCTAAAGACTTAATGAACAAATCCAGAGCCATAAGCGCTAACCAATTAAAGAATGCAATTGTCCCAATACCTTCTATAAAAAATAAAAAAGACCTCTACGAAGTTTCCAACATAATGGTGCAATCAGTATTACTTAATCAAAAAACTCCAAAGCAAGCACTAGACGACTGCGAAAAAGAATGGAATAAAATACTCTATTAACAATCAATCTGACGTTTAAACACTTGACCTATTATATTATTTTTTGAGCAAATTATATTTTGACTACTGAAAAGGAAAAAATAACATTGTCAGGTAGGTAAAATAAAGGAGGATTTTTAATGGCAACATTACACGGCGATCAATATGATAAACGATTGTTAGGCGGAGTACAGTCAATAGAAACATACGTTCAACAAGGAAGCGTTGAATACTTTAAAGACTTTAATGATGATGGTCAAGTGACTCAGGAAAGAAGGTATAATGGAGGTATTATTGCGCAATCAACCGACTATACCTATGACTCGAATGGAAATGGAAATCGTTTAAGTCAATTCCTTCAAGACTTTAACCCCGATGGGGATGTTACCTATAAAAGTGAAAAAATATATGAATACGACCAAGGTCACCACGTTACATTTGAAGAACAGAAGCAATATAACAATGGTACGGATATTAGCTCTTGGCAACAAAATGCTTATACCTATGACTCTTCAGGCAGTATGCTGAGTAATAAGTATACAAAATTTAATGCTGATGGCGAGGTAGTCAGGAATGATGATCATAACTTTACATATGATGCATATGGTAACAGATTGAACTATGTATTCAAAGCCTACGATCAAAATGGTGATGTTATGTATCATAGGGAGCATGCTTATACATATGATGACAACTCCAATATGATGAGCAGTGCAGATAGTTCATTTGATTCTAAAGGCAACCTGGTTAATAGCGTTAACAAATCATTTAATGCAAGATATCTGACAACCGGTAATTCTGAAACCTGCAACTCTTATGATGAGGACTCAAAGCTGTTATATTCTACTTCTACAGAATATGATGGGGCAGGCAATATCTTAAAAACTGAAAAGACCAATCATACCTATGACGCTGACGGCAATAGGCTGAATATGACACTCATAGGATATAATTCAACTGGAGATGTTGTCGGATCAGCAGAAACCCATTGGGCCTATGATCTTGCAGGTAATAAACTGAGTGAGATGTATACAGGGTATGATCCAAATGGAAATCGCACAGGGGCAACAGAAAAATATTGGACCTATGACGATAATGGTAATATGTTGAGCAAGATATCCACAAGCTATAGCTCAACTGGCGGTGTTACCGGCTCAAACGAAACCAAATGGGTATATGATACTAACGGTGATAAATTAAGTGAGGCTTATACAAGCTACGATGCCCTTGGTGGTATTGTTGATGATTGGGTCAAAAATTATGACTACGCATATGTAGTTTATGATGCACTTCATGGCAAGCCGGGCGATGATACACTAGTTGGTACACACGCTGATGAAACTCTCAATGGTGGACTGCATAACGACCTATTGCAAGGTGGATTAGGTAATGATACGTATCTATATAATCAAACTGATGGTTATGACGTAATAGAAGAAACAGGCGGCCATGATAAACTGTTATTTGGCGAAAATATAACAAGGAAAGACCTTGTTTTTGAGAAGCAGGATAATGATCTTTTAATAAATGTAAGTGATGACAACGCTCATCAAATAACAGTTTCAGGCTGGTATACCGATAGTAGCCATAAAGTAGAATCAATGGGCTTTTATGATGGTTCAGCCCTTAACCTGCTGCAAATAGAAGCTTTAGCTTCTTTTGATAACCTGGCTGCAGGTGGTTATTTTAAAGATACATCCATTGATACAATGGCAGTAGAGTATATAAAAAATCGAATAACTAATTATAACGGCTCTGATTTTGGTGAGTGCGTAGCAAAGCTTAAGTCCTTAAACGAACAGCAAAGAAATAATTTGGTAGGTTCTATGAAGAAGGCTGTAAAAGAAGGTGTATTCAGTGAAATAGAGCCTATGTTAGATGATGGAAAGCTACAGACAATAATTACGGATATGTCAGCGTATGGCGCTAAATCAGGTATAACTGTCAATGATGTAAAAGAATATGTAGATGATACCGAGTTTATTAATATGATTATGCCTAATTTTAGTTAGTCATTGTAATCTGCTACAGTTTTATTTAAATTCTATATTTTATATATAAATAAAAAAAAATTAAAAATATAAACAAAGAATAAGTCGGCTAAGCAAACATAGCTGACTTATTCCTTTAATATTATCTAAAATTTTAAATACTTAACCTATTATATTATTCTTTGGGCAACTTATATTTTGACTACTTAAAAGGAAAATAATAGACTCGAGCATTAATAAAATTGTAA
>JANQFW010000086.1 GCA_028277625.1 Candidatus Gastranaerophilales bacterium
TTTAATATTTCTTATTTTTATATTAACATACTTTTTAAAGTTTTTAAAGTCATGAGAATGTTGATTTTCAGGATTTTTATTCCATACAATTAGTGCCAGTCTGTTTTTTGGCTCTAAAAATTCATCTATTAAGTAGAAACTTCTTTGTAAACCTTTCTTTTTCCAGTAACTACCTATTAGTTTGCCGTTTAAATAAAGCCAAGCTTTATCAAAAGGCATGTCTATCAATTCTAAAGATAAAGGTGAATTTGTATTTTTGAAGACATCAATATCAAACTCGGTTGCTAACCAGCCTAAATGATTATTTTTACATGATGTTTCAATATTTTTTTCTGTAATTAAGTTCCATTGTTTTATTTCCGGTGTTAGCCCACCTCGAATATGCCATTTTATATCTTTTTCAGGATATGTTTTAAATTCTAAAATACCCCTTGAAGATTTTAAATCATTTTGAAAGCCTTTATCAAATCCCATATTTTCTGCTAATACAGTAATTTGATTACTTTCTTTCTTTAAATATTTTTTATTAACTTCAAAAGTTACTGTCTCATTTAACTCCATTCCATGATCATAATAAAATGCATCATGTCTATAAGCCAGCTCTGCATTAATATAAACAGCAAAAGTATGCTTGGCATTTATTTCAATTTTATCTATGCAGCCGCTAACTTCACCCTTATACCAGAGAAATCTGTCATATATCTTGTTTGATAAGCAATCGGTTACGTTGTTTTCAACGATTTTCCAGTCTGCATAATTATAGTCACTATCGATTTCTTCAGCACAAGGAAATGAATTAAACTCGTTTATATTTAACTCTATTATTTTTTTATCATTTTCTACTTGTTTTGTTATAAAGTTATTTTTTAAATTATTTTCTTTTATATTTAAAGATTTAATAATATCATAATTTTTAAAGTCTAAAATATTAAGCTCGGTCGACTTCTCAAATAATGCGGTATTGTTGTTTAATACTAAATCTGGCCCAATTAAAACTTTATCTTCAACAAACCAAGTTTTGTTGGCTATATCTTCAGTAATAAAAATCAGCTCGGTAATTTTTCCGCCTTTAATAAACCTATTGCTGGATATTTCCTTATCAGAGTCAGATTTTAAACTTATATTTAATATATTTTTATCGTTAAATTGTTCAAATTGCTCAGAAATAATAGCCTTATCATAATTGCTGATAGACAAACTTGCATTATCTTCTAAAACTAAGAAAATAGCTTCATAGTTATTTTGTTGTATTTTTTTATAAATAGAAATAGAGCTAAATTCTAATTTACAGCCCAGGCAATCTAAGCCAGACGGCAATATTTTCATATCTAAAGGGTTTATAGATACTTTAAATTTATTATCGTCTACTTTTACTTCAACCTCACTGGCTTCTTTGTTTAAGTTTCTTATGAAAAGCCAATCACAATTGTTTGTATTATCTTTTCTAAGCCTGGCGTATATATTAGCATAATTTTCTGCCAAAATATCTTGTGATTCTGCTTTTAAATCTGTTGAACAAAGATTATAAGAGTCTAAAAAGCTATTTAATTCTTTAGATTTATAATAACTTTCTTTTGGTATGCCATTCTCGGAAATTGGAGCAGAAAAATCATAACAAGCATATACTTCAGCGCAAGGCAATCTATCCCATGAGGTTCCGCCGCAGCCCATATAATGGTTAAACATTGTTACACCTTGTGATAGTGCCGTTTTTGTAACAATATTTATATGTTCTTTTCCTAATATATCTATTATTTCTTTATAACCAACACCATTCCATTTATCAAACCAGCCGCCTTGCAATTCTGCAATATATAACGGAGCATCCTCAGAGCAAGCTTTTAAGTTGTTTTCTATCTGGTCCAGTCCTCCAAAATTCTCAGGAAAATCTCGCCAGTCATATTCAAAGTTTATAGTAGGATAAGTATCAAAAGCATAAATATCAACTATATCAGAATATAAACAGGCCGAAAAAGCATCGTTATGAAATAATGGAACTTTCACACCTAATTTTCGTGTTAAATCGTATAACTCCTGTATATAGTTAGGTTCAACTTCATCAGTAGAATACTCATTTTCTATTTGAACAGCTATTACATTTTTATATTCATTAATAATAGGAATTACTGTTGAGTACCAATCTCTAACCTCCTTCATATAAGACTCAGAGTAATAAAATTCATTTTCACATCTGTTTCTTAGCTTTGCGTCTTTTTTGCTAAGCAACCAAAAAGGAAAGCCACCTGCTGATAGTTCTGCATTTATGTAAGGTCCAGGTCTTGCAATAACAAAAAGTCCTATTTCTGTGGTTAGGTCTAATAACTTGCGAATATCTTTTATTCCGCTAAAGTCATACTTACCAGGCTCATTAGAATGATAGCCCCAGCAAAAATAAAGATCAACAGCATCATAACCAGCTGCTTTTATTTTAGAAAGTCTATCTTTCCATATTGTTTCACCAGGAGAGCGGAAATAATGTAATGATGCACTTTTTATTAATTTTTTTTCATTATTAATTATTAAAGAATATTTATCAAAATCTATTTTCATAAGATCCTTCCTGGCAAATTTTTATAACACCGCAAAGTGATAGTCATCACTTTTTTTATATCTTCACTATAAGCTTTGATGCACTTTAGGCTTATTTGAAAACATCAGAACTCGATATACTATTACTAACATTTTTATTATAATCATTTTTAAAAATTTGTTAATATAGTCAATCAAGTTATTTAACTTATTTTCTTATTATTATATCAAGTTTTCCCTTTTTATCAAAGATATCTATAACCAGACCTTTTGATGTTTTTCTAAATTCTATGCCAACAGACGCTGAACCAACTTTTAAGTTTTCTATTGTTAGATAATTAAGCCAATCAGGAAAAATAGGGTTGCAAATACTCAAAGAATTCTCTGTTGCATCAGGCTCAATGTTTAAAATAGCTTGTAATAAGAAAAATACAGAAGCAGCAGCCCATGCTTGAGGTATGCAAGATACCGGATACATAACAGGCGGATCTAATCTTTCTATTCTTCTGGAAAAACCACAGAATAATTCAGGTAAGCGTTTATATTGCATTAACCTTGCGGCCTCAAATAAGCCTGTAAGAATTTTTAAGCTTAAATCAGGACGATCCACTTTAGATAATCCGTAGGCAACAATGCTATTGTCATGTGGCCACACAGTCCCATTATGATAACTCATAGGATTAAACGCATAAGCATCTTTACTTAAAGTCCTAATGCCCCAACCTGTGAACATATCCTCATCAAAAAATCTCTCCGCCACAGGCTGAATATATTTATAATCTACAATACCTGTTTCTAAACAGTGACCTGGATTCGTGGTAACAATTTTCATGGGCTTGCCGTCTTTGTCTAGGCCCATTGATAAAAATTTGTAATCTTCCATCCAAAAATCTTTATTAAATCTGTCTTTTAAGTCCTGGACTTCTCTCAACAGTTTTTTCTTTAGCTGCACTTCTCCAAGGTGATCTGCAAGCTTTGCCATATTTTTTTTTGCCAGATAAACATAACCTTGTACCTCTACAAGTGCAATAGGTGGATCTGCAAGAGAACCGTCTTCGTTTACACTAGAATTAAAAGAGTCTTTCCATCCCTGATTTTCAATACCTTTTTCGCTTTTTGTTTTATAACAGGTGTATCCATTATAAAGTGCGTATTTGTCAATCCATTCTAAGCATTTTAATGCATTCTCCCAGAGGCATTCTATGGTTCTTCTGTCATTAGTCCAATAAAAATAATCGTGTAACAATATTAGCCACAGAGGAGTTGCATCAACAGTGCCATAGTATGGACTATGAGGTATTTCATTATTTCTTGCAAGTTCCCCAAACCTTATTTCATGGGGAATTTTACCGGGTTCTTCATCTCGCCAGTCATTATTTTCTTTACCTTGAAACTGCGCAAGAGTATAAAGAACGCTTTTAGCAAGAAAAGGAGATAATAATAATGATTGCCTTGCTGCCAATATACAATCTCTGCCAAACAATGTGGTATACCAAGGTATGCCCGCTGCAATATACTCACCGTAATAGGCTTTGACTCTGAGCATATTAATATCTCTATGCCCTCTGCCAAGCATTTCATTAAAGTCTTCATTGTCAGCTTTAAATATTGCTGTGGACTCGTACCACTTGTTATCATCAATTATTGCGTTATCAAAAGCTGCATTAAAGTCATAGGCTTTTATTTTTTCGGTAAAAGAGGCGGTAGACTTTAATTCTATTTGGAATTTTATTTCTTTTCTATCAGTTGGCTCCAGTTCCAGCTCAAAAGTCAATTTGTTTTCTTTAATTATGTTTGGTAATTCTTCTATAAATTTTATTTTTGTGGATAAAGTTGCCCCTGTTCTATCTTTATAAGTAAAGTTTAACATTTTTTCATTGAAAACTGTTTTTATATCTGGGCGTTTGCCACACTTTGAGGCTTCTCTTACTTCAAAAATATCTAAAAAATCTGCATCTAAAAGCAATTCTAGCTTTAGACTGACTTTAAATAAATTATAGTTTGCAACAGTTATAGTTTCAAAATAAGAACCGTAAATGATACTTTCTCTTTTTATTTGTATTGTTTCTTGAGGAAGTATTTCTGAAGTATTCTTATTGTCAAACATCTCAAGATTAGTACCGATTATGATTGAGGAATGTCCTGATTCTGTAGAAGATGATAGAACGACAATATCAGAATCGTTTATTTTAAGCTCCATTCTGCTTAAATATCTTGTGTCATCAGTATATAGACCATACCCTGATGTGTTTTGAGCAAGGATATTGCCGTTTTCATCTGTAACAAGAAAAATATTATTATTTTTTATGGTTCTTTTAACAGGATTAAAATTTTCTCCCATTAATGCGATTGACATTTTTTCTCCTGTTTTTTTCTTTAAAGTAAATAATAGTTTTTATCCACCACTCTCCAACCTAGGGGCAGATTTTTTATCACTTACTTAAAATTAAACTTCTTGAGTTAAAGATGCAGTTTCTTTTTCTTTTAAAGAACTATTATGTTGCTCAATAACTTTTGCATAAGTATTTAGATAGTTTTGAGTCATTATTTCTGACGAGAAGTTTTGTTGAACGTGCTCTCGGCAGGTTCCTCTATCAATAGTGTTAATATATTTGATTTTAGAAGTAAGGTTATCAATATCATCAGCAGTAAAGCCAGTTACACCATCTTTTATCACCTCAGGTATAGAACCCATATTAAGCGCATAAACAGGTGTTCCGCATGCCATAGATTCTGCCATAACCAGCCCAAAAGGTTCAGGCCATGTTACAGGATGAATTGTAGCAGATGCATCTTTTAAGAGTTTTACCTTTTTTTCATGTCCTAACTCGCCTATATAAACAATTTGTTTATGGTCGATCATAGGTTGTACAACATTTTTATAATATTCAAAGTCAGCTTTATCTATTTTTCCTGCTATGATAAGCTTCCATCCTGTTTCTTTTGCCAGCTTTATTGCAAGATGTACACCTTTTTCTTCTGACAATCTTCCTAAAAAGGCTAAATAGGGTTGTTCAAGATTTGGTGTTTCAGCATAATCATAAGTGTCTACTTCTATACCATTATAAACAGTAGAAACATAATTTAACTCTTGTGCCCCGACTCTTTGAGAATCACTGATTGAAATAAAGTTTTGTTCCTTCTGCCTTTTGTATAGCTGCACTTCTTCGTTTTTTACAAATGCCCCATGTAGAGTTGTAACCACTGGAGCCTTTAATATATTTGCAAACGGCAGAAAATGGAAGCCCACGTGGTTATGTATAATGTCAAACTCTCTATTCATTTTTAGAACAGTTGAAAAAGATTCTATTTCATAAAAGTACGGAAAACTTGTCCCTTTTTTGCGCATTGCTGTTTTTATTATTGGAACTAAATTAGCAGAAGTTTGAGAATCTCCTGTCGCAAAAAGAGTAACGTCATGTCCCTGTTTTATTAGATGTTCTGTCAAGTTATAAACAACAAGTTCCGTGCCTCCATATGCTTTTGGTGGTACGGACTCCCACAACGGGGCTATCTGAGCAATTTTCATTAATTAACCTCCTAAAAAAACAAACATCTCAAATTTTAATAAGGATACAAAAGCTTTATATCACTTATTTAACAAAAGGTTCTAAATCTACAAATACTAGATTGTTTTATTAACTTATCCCCAAAAAGTCTTTTATATTTATGCTTATTCTATATTTTTTTCTGAAAAATAATAAATATAAAAGCCTTTAGCTCTTTGTAAATTAAGAGTAACATAACTAAAATTTGTTGAGCAATTAGCTATCAGGACATACCCTTATGGAGGCATTAAGTAGGTAATAATATATTTGCTTATAATACAAAAACCACCCTGCTAAGAAGGTGGTTTTTGTGTAATACTTTTATTTTAAAAATTTAACCAAAAATTGTGTTTATAACGTTATACTCATTAAACATCTTATCTGCTTTGGTTTCTAGTGATTTTTTATTACTTTCTATTTTTAACTTTTTATTAAAGAAAGATTCTTTACAAACCTTTGCTAATCTATAGAAAGCCAATTTTTGCATAATAGATGTTATTGAATACTTATTAATATTCTGTGTGTTTATAACTTCATAATAATCACTTTTAAGCTGCTTTTGATAAGATTCTTTATCATTTAACTTTTCTTCTTTTGATAAAAGCAAGAGAAAATTATCTTCAATTACTGAATAAATATTCTCTATTTTTTTATATCTACTTAGGTAATTTGTTGTTTCTTCATTTTGCTCAAAGATTAAATTGTCTTTTTGATCATTACATGAAGTTGTATAAGCTGCTCCCATTTCGTTCCTCTTTTTCTTTTTATAAAAATAAGTTAGAATTAGTTAAAGAAGTTTTTCTTAAAATACATTACAACAAAACTAAAATAATTAGTATTTTAAAATTCCCAATTAATATAAAAATTTACCTTTTGAAATATTGCTTAATTTTTTAATTTTTAATTATTTATTTAATAATAAAAACTATATAATGATAAAAGTTTAACAGGCTAAACAGGGGAAACAATGAACTACATCTTACTTTTGCTCAATTTATTAACAACAACTATTTTTTCAATAATTCCTAATACTAATCCAGATATAGAAATAATTTATCCAGATGATAAGGCAACAATAAATGCACCTTCTACATTTATCATTGGTAATACACATCCTAATGCCAGCTTAAAGATAAATGGCAAAAAGGTAAAAGTGTATCCTAACGGCGGCTTTGTTCAAGTTGTAAAATTAAAAGAGGGTGATAACAGTATAAAAGTTAATTCTAAGTATAAAAAGAAATCAAAAAAAGTTATATATACTTTGACAGTACCAGATCATGAAAAAACAATTGCTAAGTCACCTTTAAAAATAGACGCATCAAGCATTCAACCAAATAAAAATCTATCTTTATTGCCAGGTGATACAATAATTATTAAATTTAAAGGATCAACAGGTAATAAAGCAAGCTTTGTCATTGGTAAAAGAAAAGATATACCAATGATAGAGCTACCTCCAAAGTATACAAAAACCCCTCCGACTTTTGGAAAATCTTATAAAACTTCAAAAAAGCCTTTAAAAGGTTTTTATAAAGGCTCTTATAAGCTACAGCCAGGTGATAGATTCTATAAAACGCCTATTACAATAAAATTAGCCTCAAAAAATAAAACTATCACTAAAGTTTTGAATTCTAGGCTTACCACTTTATCGACCAAGGTGCCTAAAATTGCCAGGGTAATTAAAAATAAAGCAATAGTTAGAACTTTTCCTCGCGGCAGTAGGCTTACGCCCCTTGCAAAAGGTGTGAAATTGCAGATTATTCAAATCAAAGGCAATGATTATAAATTTAAAATGAGCAACAGCATGGAAGGCTGGATAGCCAAAAGGGATATAAGGATGCTTCCGTATGGAACACCTGCGCCAACCAGCATAATTAAGCATATAAACGTAAATTCTTATAAAAATAAAGTGCTTATAGAGTTTCCATTAACAGAAAGACTGCCATTTAAAATAGATCAATTGCCCGGCCCTCAAATGAATGTAAATATATTTGGGGCAGTTGCTAATATAGATGTTTATCAGTACAACCCTGATGATGATTTTATAAAAGAAATTAAATGGGTGCAGGTGTCTAAAGATCATTTTAAAACTATTATCATACCTAAAACAAAACAATTTTGGGGCTATGATTACTATTATAAAGACAATAATCTGGTTTTAGAACTAAAGAAAAAGCCTATAATTAATTTAAAATCGCCATTAAAAGGTAAAGTCATTACAATAGACCCTGGGCATGGAGGCAGTGAGCTTGGTTCTGTAGGCCCAACAGGTGTACCGGAAAAAGAAGTGAATCTTGCTATATCAAAACATATAAAAAAAGAATTGGAGAGCCGTGGAGCAAAGGTTATAATGACCAGGTTTTCCAATACTAAAAATGTTGGTTTGTACAGAAGAGTAAAAATTGCAGATAATTACAATACAGATGTTCTTTTAAGCATACATAATAATGCATTACCTGATGGGCGTGATCCATATAAAGATCATGGTGCAAGTACCTATTATTACAATTCGCAGTCTTTACCATTGGCAAAGAGTATTCAAAACTCTATGGTCGATGAATTAAAGCTAAAGAATTTTGGTGTATTTTGGTCTAGTCTAGTGCTTACACGACCTTATGAGTACTTAGCAGTGCTTGTAGAGATAGCATTTATGATTAACCCTGAAGAATACATGCTATTAACAGACAAAGAATTTCAGAAAAAGTCAGCTATAGCAATTTGTGATGGGTTAGAAAATTTTTATAAATCGCAGGCAAATGCAAAACCAAAGCAAGCAAATGAACTATAATCAGATTTATTGAAATTCACCTGGGTAAAATGCTTTTAAAATCAGTTAATTCATAAAAAAAATAAAAAAAATAAAAAAACATGTTTGTTTTCAGTTTTTTTTATGATATTAATATTATTGTGAACAGAATAAGCCCTGGTAGCTCAGCTGGATAGAGCGTCCGCCTTCTAAGCGGCAGGTCGTTGGTTCGAATCCAACCCAGGGTGATTAATTTTTTGAAAAACAATTAGTTTAAATAAACTAATATTAGGGCTAAAATTCGGTGCAGATTTACCTGCACCATATTTTTTTAAGAGATAGAGATAGAGTTTTGTTTTTTTATAATTTAGTCAGTAGGTTTGAGCTTTTTATCATTCAATTTAGTCTGCTAAATTTTTAGCTATCCTTCAATGATCCTCTCAAGAGCATCTTCTTTGCTGCAAGAAGATTCTTTGCAATAAACTTTAAACCATTCGTTTAGTAGTCCAATTTCTTTTGCATAAAGTATTTCAAAGTTTTTCTTTGGGTTGTCATCTTCCCAAGAAAAATAGTCTTTAAATATTTCGGCATGGACTTTATTAGGCTGAAATGCTTTTAATTTTAAATTTCTGATATCGTTTTGTATTTCTTTAATAACTTTTATTGTATCCATTCTCAACTCCTTTTTGTTTAATTTACTTATTTTTAACTAAAATAAGCATGTTAGTGATTAAAATAACACATAAATTTCTATATTACAATCATTAATGATTGTAATTGCTATAGAAGTTAAGAAAAAATAAAACTAAAATTAACTGTATGAGTATTAATGAAAAAGAGTTCAAAAAAAGATTAGGCAAAAATATAAAACTTACACGTATGGAAAAGGATATGTCACAGGAAGAACTTGCTGGATTGATTGATCATACTTGTCATACATCTTATATTAGTGCTATAGAAAGAGGTCAAACTATTCCAAATGTTTTTAGACTTGTAAGAATAGCTCAAATTTTCAATGTAACAGTTGAAGATCTTTTAAAAGGAACAAACTATTTAAATTAAAATAGTTATACTAACTCATATTACCTATTTTAAACTCTATAAACTTGCAATCTTGGCCATCATTTGCAACGACCAATCCTTATCATTAACCTTTTGAGATATCACTAATGACTTTGTATAAAGGTTTTTTGCCTTATCTTTGCGTCCTTGCTTAAGCATAATATCGCCGGATTGATTATAACTTTTAGCGCACCCCTCCATATTGCCACCTTTTTGATCATAAATAATAGAATCCCTATAAAACTGTAATGCTTTTTGGTCATAACCTAAATCTTTAAACAATCCTGCAACATTGCTGGTTATTATAGCCTTCCCCTCATTATCATCAGCTTGTTTCGCAAGGGAAAAAGCAGCTTTATAAAGGTCTAAAGCTTGGCTAGACTGTTTTTTTGAAGCATGGACGTTAGCAATGTTGTTCAATGTGATAGTCTGACCTTTTATATTATCCATTGCCCCATCAAGAGCTAAAGACTTATGATAATGCCCCAAAGCAGCATCCAACTCGCCATAGTCATCATAAATTGTACCCATATTATAGTGAGCTTCTGCTTGAACTTTTCTATTGTTGGCTTTAGCTGCCATAGTCGCTGCTTTGTGGTAATTTTCAATCATGCCAGGCGCATCATTTTTTAACTCAGAAATATAAGCCATGCTCATATAAATTTTAGGCTGAATTTTTTTATTATTTAGCTTTGCAGCAAGTTGAACACTTTTATTGTAGCCTTCATAAGCTTTATCAAGATTACCTTTTTCTAAATAATTTTCAGCACTTTTATAAAGTTTTTTAAGGTGCTCAATCGCTTGATTTCTTGAAACTTTAGGCTTTTTTTGAACTTGCGGTTGTTCTGCTATATTTACTTTTTGTGCTACTGGCTTTTTTTCAGGAGCTTGAGGAACTATAGCAGCTTTAGTTCCTTCTTGCTCTTTAGAGATTTCCTTAAGCTTCTCAGAGCCTTTAGGAGTTATTTCTTCAACCTTTGTTGTAGATGCAGCCGTTGCCTTATAATCTACTTTTTGCAGGAGCAAAGCATCAATCCAGTTGCCAACAACATCAGAAGGCTTGTTTAACGACTTGGCAATATACTCATCAAGAATTGATGCTGCATTTTTTAAATTAGATTTTATTATTTTAGCTGAAGGTTTTTCTTTCTGGGCTTGCTTGGCAGCTAAATTCAAGTAATTAACAACTTCTTCATTAACATCTTCATCAGGGTTAATAGTACTTAAGGTATTCTTAAAGTCAGTAAGAACATCTTTGATGTTAACTTGAGGCTTTGTATAGTCAATAGCTGTTTGCGGTCTTTGTTGGTGTTGCGGATCGTGTTGATTATCTAGCGATCTTTCTTCTTTTTGATGCTTAACTCTTTCTTGTTGAGTTTTTTCAGGCTTCTTCTCAACAGTATGTCTGTTTATTTGAGGTGTATATGGTTTTATATAAGGAGGAACACCGTTCAACAATTTATATTACCGCCTATCCGATTCAAAAATAACTTTCCCATCTTATACTTTAGTCGGACAAAGTCTTAAACTTATAGATAGTATGTTTGTAGTATTTTTAAAATTGCTTCCTTAAATATTTTAGTTATTTTTCGTTAAAAGCCAAAAAAACCAGTGTTTTACCACTGGTTTTTTACAATTATTAAAAATTTTATTTTTTCTACAAAGATTTTCTTAAAAACTCTGGAATGTCTAACATATTGCTTGCTAGTTCTTGAGTTTTCATTTTTTGTTGGGAATTAAACATTGGCAAGCCTGTGGTAGAAGCTGGTTGGGCCGGACTTCCCCCAATGCTGCTAGCGTTTACACCAACACCAACTTCATCTCTTTTTCCACCACCTTGTGGGACAAGATCAAATCCAGTCGCAATAACTGTTATTTGGATTTCTCCTTGAATTCTTTCATCAATAACAGCACCAAATATAACAACAGCATCATCTACAACAGCATTATGAATAACCTCAGCAGCTTCATATACCTCATGCAGTGTCATATCAGGACCACCGGTAACATTAAAGATTACCCCGCTTGCACCGTTAATGGATGTTTCTAATAATGGCGAATTAACAGCTATCTTAGCAGCTTCCAATGCTCTGCCTTCTCCACTGCCTCTGCCTATACCCATTAATGCAGAGCCAGACATTGACATTACAGCTTTAACATCAGCAAAGTCAACGTTAATTAAGCCAGGTATTGTAATGATATCTGATATGCCTTGAACACCACGTAATAAAATTTCATCTACTACATAGAAAGCTTCTTTTATAGTTGTTCTTTTTTCAACAACCTGAATCAACTTGTCGTTAGGCACAGTAATTAGTGTATCAACATTTTCTTTTAGCTTTTCAAGCCCTTGAACAGCTTGATTCATTCTTCTCTTACCTTCAAAGCTAAAGGGTTTTGTTACAACACCGACAGTTAAAGCACCAAGTTCTTTAGCTATTTGTGCTACAACAGGAGCTGCTCCGGTACCGGTTCCACCACCCATGCCAGCGGTAATAAATACCATATCCGCTCCATCAAGAGCAACCATTATTTCATCACGACTTTCTTCGCATGATTTTTCACCTTTATTAGGGTCGCCACCTGCACCAAGTCCGTTGGTTAGTTTGTTTCCAAGCTGTATTTTGTTAGGAGAACTGGACATTTTTAAGACTTGAGCGTCTGTATTCATAGCCCAGAACTCAACTCCTCCGAGTCCGGCAGCAATCATTCGGTTTACAGCGTTACCACCGCCACCTCCAACACCAACTACTTTAATATTGGCGTGGTTTGCATATTCATACTCTTGTGGAGTATTAAATTGAGAGTCTGCTGGTCCAATATTATTATTCACGTATTTCGACCTCTTTTATTCTAATCTAACTAACACTAATTTTAATTTATCGTTGTTTAATAAAAAAATTACTAAACACCTCTTTTATAGCACAAATAAAGCTATATTAAATATAATTCTTGGAAAACGTAAACGAATTATTACAATATTAAGATTAATTCTTACTTCCTTAATATACCCAACAGTTTGTTTAATTCTGGTTCACAAAGAATAATAATTTATTTTTTTTTACCAAGTTATTACTAATAAATTTTAACATATTTATTTTCTTGGTTCTAAACTAACTTTGAGATTTCTTTACAATCTTTTCAAATAGTGACATATTAAATGCTGATGAATATTATTTTTCTTCATAATAAAAGCCGCACCCGTCCAAGGTTTGAGCACCTGCAGCAATGTACTTTGTTTTTATACGCGGATAAATTCTACAGTATAAAGATCTAAATCGGTAGCTTTTGCACGTGTTGTCATCACCCAAAGATTTACATGTCACAACCAAAATCCCATCTTCTTTACCTGTTGTAAAAAAATTTTTGTACCTTGGTTGTTCAAGCTGTAATTGCTCAAATTCGTGCTTCTCAGTTAAAAATTTTCCATGATAATTAATTGTAATTTTTCTACAACATTGCCCACACTGCTTACAAGAGCCACTTCTAATAAATTTAGGGCTAAAATTTTGATTAAAAATTTTTACTAATTTACTATTTAAGCTTTTTATTATCTGTTTTATAAACATCATTTTCTAATCTCTACTTTAAAAGGTCCTTCCACCAATGGTCTATCAAAGTCTGTGTACTCAAAAACTCTTAAAATATACTGACCTTCCCGGTGCATGCAAAAATAGTTGAAAATGAAATTGCTTTTTGTGTCTATCTCCAAATCTTTTGTATAGGCTACTTCGACTTTGAAGAAAGGATACTTAGGATCTACTTTTATTACTTGCAGCCTTATCTGGTCTGTTTCAAAGGCTTCTTTTTTAAAAATTAAATAATTAATTCTATCACCAGCTTCATAAACATCTCTTAGTGATTCAGCAGAAACATTAGCAGGTGTTATCATTTCATCGCTAAAAAAAATAAAAGCTTTTGGTCCTTTTTTTCTCCAGCCCCAGCCCATAGTAAAAGTCATTGATAATATTAAAATTAATATAAGTATAATTTTTTTCATAAAAATAAAAAGTTTAAATTATTTTAATTTACTCTTTAATAATTCAAGCCTAAATTTTATTCTTGCTATATTTTCATCACTAGGTGCAAGCTTAACAAATTTTTCATAATACTTAATAGCAGAATCATATTGTTTTCTTTTGTCATTCATTAAGCCAAGAGCATAATGCGCATAAGCATAATTGGGGCTACTGCTGATAATTTCTTTGTAATGTTTTTCTGCAATATCTTCTTTGTTTAGCTCAGTTAAAATTAACCCTAAATTAAATTTAACGTTAACATTGCTAGGCTTAAGCTTTAAAGCTTTTTCATAGTACTTTTTAGCTTTTTTAAAATCATTTTTTTCTTTATAAATATTAGCAAGCTTTACAATAGTATCAAAATGATTCTTATCTAAGCGCAAAATTTTTTCATACTGTTTAATAGCTTTTTTTGTATCATTGTTTTTATAATAAGCATCAGCAAGTTGAATATTTGTAGCAATAGATGACGGCTCAAATTCTAATACTTTCTCATAAGCACCAAGAGCTTCATCATTTCTTTTTAATTTTATTAACAAGTCACCATAGGATTTAAAAACTTCTTTTTTAGTTTTATTCAAAACTATAGCTCTTTCATAGCTTTCTATAGCTCTTTCTCCATCACCCAAGTTTTGATAGCAGTTAGCTAATCCCGTAAAAGAAAGATACTGCGCAGGGTTATATTCAATCGCTTCTTTAAAGTAAGCAGCAGCTTCTTTATATTTTTTATTATAGTACAGCTGGTTAGCTCTAGAGCTCAAAGCTTTTGCCAGGTTTAGCTTTACCTTGTCTTTAACTTCAACATCAAGAGCATTTTTGTATAACTTTATTGCCTCATCATACTTTTTTAACGCATGGTGAGCTAGTGCTGTATTATAGTATATTTCTGAATTATCTTTTTCTGTTTTTAAAATATCTAAATAAAGATTTATAGCCTTTTGATAGTTTTTATTAAAATGATAACTTCTTGCTAATTCATGCTTTATTTTAATGCTACTAGGATTTAATTTATGCGCTTGGCTAATATATTGAATAGATTTGCTGTAATTTTTTTGCTTTTGATTAATAACACCAAGGTTAAAAAAAGCTTTATCGTTATCTTTTATTCTTTTAATATATGCCTCATACTGTTTTTTAGCTTCATCAATATGGTTTTCTTTTAACAATAAATTAGCAAAATCAAATCTTATATAGTCCAGCTTAGGGTTAAGAGCTAAGCATTTTTCGTATTGCTCAAATGCACTTATTGTTTTACCAGTCTTTGCATAAGCTATAGCCAGATTAGCAGTAGCTTCTATATTTGTATTATTTTCTTTTATAGCTGTTTTTAATACATCAACAGCTTGTGGATAATTTTTTGTTATAACCAGCGCTTTTCCATAATTTGAGTATTCTTTAAAGTTGTTAGGGCTGTTTTTGAGAAGGTAATCATATTCCTTAATAGCTTTTTCAGGCATATCAAGCTTCATATATAGCGATGCTAAATTTTTTCTGGCATCTAAATGCTTTGGATAGTAGTAAAGAAATTTACTGTAATACTCAATAGCCTTTTCATGCTCACCTTTTAAGTTTTTTATCGTAGCTATATTTAGATTGTTAAACCTGTACTCAGGCAGTATTTTTAAAGCCTGCATATACGCGCTAAGCGCATCATCATAATAATTATGCTCTTGTAAAATATTCCCTATACTAATATAAATAAAAGCATCATCAGGTTTTAATCTTGCAGCATAGTTATATTGGTCAAGAGCTTCTTTCCATTTATTCTCTTCCGCAAGAATACCGGCAAGTTTAATACGAATAAGAGCTTCATCAGGTGCAAGCTCAAGAGCTTTTTTAAGCTCTATTTTAGCTTCATCGATTTTATGCTCATTATGATAGTCAAGGGCTTTATTATAAATATCTAAAGCTTCTGGCGACATTGCCATAGATGTATTTGGCTTTAAGAAAAATAATAATGCTAATATTAAAATAATTTTTATTTTCTTAGTTCTTCTCATCGATCAATATTCCTGCTGATTATAGTCTACATTAATACCCTACTAAATTATCTTACGTAAAGGACTAAAAGGTCAACATATTAAACATTTATTAATATTTATTTTATTAAGCTTTGAACTGCTTTAAAATTTGAATTTTTTGCATCTCTTAGCAGTTCAAAAATAACTGTTTCAGTGGTACTTGGTAGTGCACCGTTGTTTAACATGCGTTTGATTCCTTGATTATATTCCCACTCTTTTCTTGAGCCCACGGCATCTTGAGCAACATGCACTTCGAATCCCATAACTATTAAGTCATTTACAGTTTGGTGAACACAAACATGTGTTTCCATTCCGCAAACAATAATTTGTTTTTTATTTAAACCCTTTACTATATTTCTAAAGTTCTCTTCTCCACAACAGCTAAAGCTTGTTTTTTGAATAAAAACAGCACTATTAGGAAGTTTATCTTTTACAGCTCCTACTGTATGCCCTAAACCTTTAGGATATTGTTCACTTACAACTGTAGCTACATTTAAAATACTTGCTGCTTCTGCTAAAATTGCTGTTTTTTTAGCAATCTCTTCTTTATTAAATTGTGCATTTAAGAGTTTTTCCTGTACATCAATTATCAATAAAACGCTGCTGTCTTTGTTTAAAATAGTCATTACACTCTCCCACTACATAAATCCATAATAAAATTCATACTTTCCAGAGCTTTTTTTTCATTAAATATCTCTATATTTAAACTTGGTGACAATTTTTTAGATTTTAAATAATTAATAATTTCTTTAAAATCCAAAGAACCGTTTAAAAAAGAATCATGGTCGTCATTTTTTCCAAAGTTATTATGAAGATGCATATGATAAAGGTGTTTATCAACTTTATCAATCCAATCATAAATACTTAAATCAGATGTCATGTTAACATGCCCAACATCTATGCAAAACTTTAACCGATTTGAATTTACATTTTTTATTATATCTAAAATAGCATCAGGTTTTTTTTCATAAGTATTTTCCAAAGTTATTATTATATCTTCATTGTTATACTTATTCAAAAATTTTTGCCAAAATTCGCTATAAGCTTGAACAAACTGTTCTTTAGTCGGACCAAACCCTTCTTTATAACCAGCATGAAATATAATAGTCTTTGCATTTATAGCATTAGCAACTTCCATAGATTGATTATATCTATACATTGTTGTTTCTTTTATTCTAGGGTCTTTTGATATAGGGTTTAGATCGTAAAAACATCCATGCAAGCTTACGCTTCCATAAAAATCTTTTATTAATTCCTTTGCATACTCCAGATTATATTTAAAATTTCCTTCTAAATCCTGAGGCTTCATAAAGTTACATACTTCAAGATTTAAACTATATTTATTAGCAAAATTTATTGCTTCTTTTAAACTATCCTTTATTGCTGATGAAATAGAAAGTTTCAATTTAGTGCCTTTCCTCTAGTTTATCTATTTCTATAATAGCATTTAAAAACAGGAACTTAAATAATAGTTCCTGTTTCATAAAATGATTAAATTTTTATTTATATATAAATAACTAATTTCTGTCAATTCTAATTGCGCTATCCGGGCAAAGTCTTTCGCATGTTCCACAAGCAATACACAATGTTGGATCAGGCTCAACAGCTGGAGTTGAATAAATTCCAACTTCTTTAGACCATTTTAAGCAATTGTCACCCTTTTTATTAATAGGACATTTTACCAAACATAAGCCGCAACCTTTACAAAGTTCGGTGTAGAGACGCCAAGTTGCTTTACCTTTTCCGCAACCTTCTATGGCAAAACCTGGATATTCTTGTACTTTAGTCATGATATCTCCTTTATACTGATGCAGTATCATTTATTAATCCCATACCACGTTCGAGAGCTTTATAGTTAAGATCTCTTAACTCTGGTTTAGCCTCAAATTTTTTGCCAAGAGCTAATTCAAGAGCATCTTTAGCGTGTTGTATATCAACAACGTTTGTAGCTTTTAGAACTACGCCCAAAATAATCATGTTGAATACTCTTGCAGATAGCTCATCATTAGCTATTTTGTTGGCGGATACGTTGATGATTCTTTTTGCTTTCATTTCAGGTTTTTTCAAACAAACTGAATCATCGTAAACTACTGTTGTATTTTCATCAACATAGCAAGCACATCTTTCGATAGCTCTGTCAGATAACATAATAACAATGTCACCTTTAGAAAATCTTGGCTCGCCAATACTTTCATCAGCTATTTGACAAAAAGCAATACTAACACCACCCCTTTGTTCTACACCAAAGTTAGGAATATATAAAACATTTTTATTAGCACTATAACCAGCTTCTACAAGGATTTTTGCTATACTTTGAACACCTTGTCCACCTTCACCAGCTAATACAATCTTTGATCTAGCCATTATTTAACTCCTTCTAATCCTTGAGGAACCACAAGTTCGCCTACTTTGAAGAAATCTTCCATTTCATCAAGTCTGTCCCATGTATCTACGTTATTTGTTCTCCAGTTAAGAGGACACACAGAAAGTGCTTCTACGTAAGAGAAACCACGGCCATCAGCTACGTTTTGAAGACCTTTTTTCATCATTGTTTTTAATTGACGAAGGTTATTCACTGTACCTCTAGTAACATATGCAGCTTCAGTATCGACAACAGCAGAAACCATTTCAGCACCTTTAGCAGGTTTACCTGTAGCTTCTACATCTCTACCATAAGGAGTTGTTTCTGTTACTTGGCCTGGTAATGTAGTAGGAGCCATTTGTCCGCCTGTCATACCATAGTTTGTATTGTTAACGAGAATAACTAACATTTTTTCATTTCTTACAGCAGCGTTTACAAGGTGTTGTGCACCAATAGCCAAGCCACCGCCATCGCCCATATAAGCAATACCTACAGCTTCAGGAGTTGCTCTGGTGATACCATAAATAACTGGTGTTGTACGACCATGGTGAGCTTGTATTGTATCTATATTCATATAATTCCAGGATAGTAAGCTGCATCCTATATCGCAACCATAAACAGCTCTTGCCTGTAAGTTTAATTCATCAATAGCAGATGCTAAAGTTTTTAATATCATGCCGTGACCACAACCCGGACAAAACTTGCTTACGCCTGGATCAGGGTTTTGAGCCTCTGGCAGTCTTGGTGGAACTGTTAAAATATTAGGCATTTATCTATATCTCCCTTTTATATTAAATTAACAAACTAAATTATTTTCTTTAACCATTTTTTCAACTTTTTCAATGATGTCTCCACCTGTTACACCAACACCCATTTTGTAAAGTGTTTGATAAGGAGTGGTTAAGCCATACATTTTTTCAAGGGCTAATCTTGCCATTTGGCCATTTGCAGATTCAGTAAATAATACTTGCTTAGCTCTGCTTACAGCTTTTCTTAAAGGATCAACAGCAAGTGGTCTTAGTGTAATAGGCCTGAATAAACCGACTCTAATACCTTTAGCTCTTAATTCATCTATAGCTGTCATAGCACTTCTTGCAACAATACCGTGTGCAATAATTAATACTTCAGCATCTTCAGCTTTATATTCTTGATATTCAGCAATTTCAGGAGCAATTCTATTAAATTCTTCTTCATAAGAATCAAGAACTTCCATTAATTCTTCTTCAAGGTTAAAGCAGTTTCTTAAATGTACAGGTTTTCTGTCAACACCGGCAACACCTTCAGCTCTTAAGTATGGAGTTGCAGGAATTAAATCAATGCCTCTTGCTTCAGGATCATAAGCCATAACAGGCTCTCTCATTTTACCTTGATATCCGTCAGCTAATATAAATGTTGGGAATCTATATTTCCAAGCAGTATTAAATGCTTTAATTGTATAATCATAAAGATCTTGGTGGCCTGCTGTAGAATAAACTATTCTATAACCTTCACCATTGCCACCAAAGCAGGTTAAAGTTGTCTCTTGCTGAGCGTAAATAACTGTAGCGGTACTTGGTCCGCCTCTTTGCATTACAGCACAAACAAAAGGAAGCCTGTTCATTTCTGCCATAGACATAGCGTCTTGCATAATTACGTTTCCAGGTCCAGCTGTAGCTGTAAACGCTTTTTTACCAGCCAAAATACCGCCTAAAGTAGAAAAGCCGGCAGATATTTCATCTTCTGTTTGTAAAAATCCAGCATCTGTTTTAGGAAGTAATTTACACCAAGTGTGCATTACTTCGTTTTGTGGTGTAATAGGATAACCATACATAAATTCAGCGCCGGCAGCAACAGCAGCATAAGCTATTACTTCATTACCGGTCATAAAAAGTTTTGTGTCTTCTGTAATGAGTTTTTTAACCATTTCTTATACCTTCCAGGTTTTCAACTTATAACTTGTTTTTAACATACTACAAAAATAAGTGTTTATGAATGTTTATTTGTAATCAAAAATTCAATGAATTTTCATGCAAATTATAACATGCTAAAAAAAAACTAATTTTCAAAGAATTTTATTATATATTGCTTTTTATTAATAAAACTGTTGCATAGGATGCGATAGCTTTTTCTTTACCAATTTCTCCTAAGCCTTCCATTGTTGTAGCTTTTATAGAAATTTGATCTTGATGAACTCCCAGTTCATTAGATAAAACTTCTTTCATCATGGGGATATATTTTAACAACTTAGGTTTTTCCGCCTGAATAACAGTATCAATATTACCAATATTATAATTTTTTTCTGTTATTAATGTTTTAACTTCTTTTAATAATTTTAAACTGCTAATATTTTTATATTTATCATCAGACGGTGGAAAATGTTTGCCAATATCACCCAGTGATAAAGCTCCAAGCATAGCATCCATAATTGCGTGGATTAAAACATCTGCATCAGAATGGCCTAATAAACCCTTTTCAAAAGGAATTTCAATACCTCCAAGTATACATTTTCTTCCCTCAACAAGCCTATGAATATCATAACCATTGCCGATTCTAAACATTTAATCCTCCAAGTACAAACTTTTCAATGGCTTTGGCAGCTCCGTCATTATCAACACTATCAGTTACATAAGTAGCTATATCTTTAACTTTATCGGTTGCATTGCCCATTGCCACTGCGATATTTGCAACTTTTAGCATTTCAATGTCATTTTCTTGGTCTCCCATGACCATTATTTCAGATTGTTTTATTCCCCACTCACTAGCCAGGTATAAAATTGCGTTACCTTTAGATGCATTTTTATTAACAATTTCACAATACCTGGATGTTGATTTAAATACATTTACTTTATAAGAATATTTTTTTATTAAATAGTTTCTTATTTTGTCAATTTTTTTTACATCATTGTCCATTACCACGATTTTAGTGGGTTCTTTTTCTATAATATTTTCAAAATTAAAAATATTTTCATAAGGAATTTTTCTCGTGGTTGCATATTCCCTCATAATATCAGTTTCTCTTTCAACGAGGAGTTTATCTTCAAAATAATAATTTATCTGTACATCAAAATTTCTAAGCTCTTTAATAATTTCAAAAGAAGAATTTTTAGGTATAGATTGATTTAATAATATGTTATCAGAACCGTAAAATTCTTTAATAAAACTCCCCTGATAAGTAACCAGCGGGGTTTTTATATCAAGAGATTTAGCTATATGCAACGTGGCCTGAAACATTCTTCCGGTAACTAGTACCACATAAATATTATTAGCAACAGCTTGATTAATAGTTTCTTTTACTCTTTGTGATATTTTAAAATCACTATTCATTATAGTTCCATCAATATCAGTTGCTATTAATTTTATTTTATTCATTAATAAAACCTATTTATTTTCTTAGGTAAAAATATAAATAATAATAAAGTAGTAATAACTTATTTATTATTTACTTACTTAACTGCAGTTGCAGAATAACCAGGAGTCTGGCTCATAACTTTACTTAGGCCAACCAGCGTTTTTGCATCAAGAATTTTTCCTTCTTTTATTAGCTTTTCAACTTCTTCAAAAGAAAATTCTAATGTTTGTATTACTTCGCCTTCATCAAAGTTAGTTCCGACAAAAGTTAAGTCTGTAGCCTTGTATAAATACAATTTTTCGTTGCAAAAACCAGGTGCACTATAAATAAAACCTAAAGACTCCCAATTATTTGAAACAAATCCTGTTTCTTCTTGTAATTCTCGTTTAATCGCAATAAAAGGATCTTCATTTTCTTCAAGTTTGCCTGCGGGCAATTCTATAAGCTCATCATCCACTGCATAGCGCCATTGTCTAACCATAACAATTTTATCTTCGTCAGTAATTGCAACTACAGCAACACCTCCCGGATGAACAACCACTTCTCTATAATGCTTTTCGCCATTGCTTAGTTGTACTTGATCTTTTTTTAAGTTAATAAAAGCCCCGTTAAACTCAAGCTTGCTTTCAATTTTTGTTTCTCTAGTTATTTCCATGAAAAATTTCCCTAAAAATTATATTTTCTGTATTTAGCATATTATAATTCAATATACTTTGGCAATTAGAGGATAGTATCATGAACTTAAAAGGAAAAGATTTCTTAACATTAGCAGATTTTAGCAAGCAAGAGCTTTTATATTTATTAGACTTAGCAAGCAGGCTAAAGCAAGATAATAAAATAGGGCAAACTCACCATATATTAAAAAACAAAACATTAATACTAATTTTCGCCAAGCC
This sequence comes from Candidatus Gastranaerophilales bacterium, assembly GCA_028277625.1. Classification (GTDB taxonomy): domain Bacteria; phylum Cyanobacteriota; class Vampirovibrionia; order Gastranaerophilales; family JANQFW01; genus JANQFW01. The sequence goes on from JANQFW010000086.1 coordinate 22,509, forward strand.
AAGCTTAAGAACCCGTGCCAGTTTTGAAATTGGCATACAGCAACTCGGCGGAAATGCTTTAACCTTAAAACAAGATGAAATAAATTTAGGGGTAAGAGAAACAATAGCAGATACAGCAAGAGTTCTCTCCAGATATGCTGATGGTGTAATGATAAGAACATTCGCACAAAGTGATGTGGAAGAATTTGCACAATGGGCAGATATCCCTGTAATTAACGGATTAACAGATAGTACACACCCTTGCCAGGTTTTAGCTGATTTATTAACAATAAAAGAGCATTTTGGCGATGTTGAAAATCTAAAGCTTACTTATGTAGGTGATGGAAACAATATGGCAAATAGCTTAATGATAGGTTGCGCTAAATTAGGTATGGATGTAACCATTGGTTGTCCTAGTGATTATGAGCCAGATCCTGTATTTTTAGAAATGGCACAAAATTTTGCACATAAAACAGGTTCAATAGTAGAAGTGGAAAATGATCCGCAAAAAGCAGTAAAAAGGGCAAACATAGTTTATACAGATGTATGGGCAAGTATGGGACAGGAAGCTGAAGCTGAGCAAAGAAAAGATATTTTTAAGCCCTATCAGGTTAATGAAGAACTATTAACACATGCCAGCGATGATGCTATTGCTTTGCATTGTCTACCTGCGCATAGGGGCGAAGAAATAACGCATCAAGCTATAGAAAAATATGCTGATATTGTATTTGAAGAAGCAGAAAATAGGCTGCATGCCCAAAAGGCAGTAATGGCATCTATAATGTAATGTAAAGTTTTTTTATGCAATTAATAGCAATTTTTTCCTTGAGAAGTTTTCTAATATATGGGAATAAACTGATCAGGAAAAATTAGGAGATGCTTTATGCTCATTAATAGCAACTATTTAAAAAAACAAAATAGTATTAATAAGCAAGCCTGCAGTAACTTAAACAATAGTTACTCAAAAAATAATAAGACTTCTCAAAATCCAGCTTTTACCGGTAAGAAAATAGATAAAGGGGCAATCTCTGCCTACGCTGGAATTGCAGCACTTATTGGTTTAGCTGTAGCTACTCCTATGGTCTTTCTTTTAGATCAATATAATTCTTACAAATGCTATGGATTTGTTCCAAAGGATGAATAGTTTTTAAAGACCTTTTGGGTATATGTCAACTTCAAAATAAAATTATCATCCTCTGCTTAATATTTGCAATATAATATAAACATTCAGGTAAGTAAGAGGAGTTTTAAGATGATTATAATAAGTAGACTAATTTTAGCAGCTGTAGCTATTTCAGTATTTAATGTAATAGTTGGAATGATTACTTGCGGTGGAGTGTTTAACTGGGTTTACCTGATTGAACCAACAAACGTATGGAAACCAATGGATTCAGCGCCACCAGTTTTTTATTTTGTAGGCTTATTTATAGTTAACATTATTTTTGTAGCGATTTTTGCTATGCTTAACAAAGCCATACCAGGTAAAAATAAATTAGTTAAAGGTCTTGCATATGGATTAGGTGTTTGGGCTGTAGGCATGCTGCCCGGTATGCTTTCAACCTACTCATTTATGACTGTAGCAGATGTTGTTATTGTTTACTGGCTAATTTGGGGATTAGTTGTAGTTCCTCTAAAAGGCCTTATCGTTGCATCTATTTATAAAAATTAAAAAAATAAATTTTTGTCTTAATACTTTATACAACTATTTTGGACAATTGATTTATTAATTACCTTCGATGATTATTAGTAAAATTTAAAAAATCGAGGATATATTACTAAGGAACAAATTATTTTTTTTTTACTTCTAAATTATTAGAAACAAAAAAAAGAATCTGTTATAATTTATATTAAATAATGTTTTTTAATATAAGTTTATGTGATTTACTTGTTATTTATTGTCTTTGTACGATCGAAGGAAACAAAAAACTGATATAATCCTCTTTATAGAGGATTAACAAGACATTCAAACGTGTAATATTATATTACTTGAGTAATGTTATAAGTAGAGTAATATTTAAGAAAAAGGTTAAAAGATATTATGTCACTACCAAAAGTTGCAT
>JANQFW010000120.1 GCA_028277625.1 Candidatus Gastranaerophilales bacterium
AATAGAAGTTACCCGTGGTTGAAATCATCATTTAAGACAAGGTGGTTATTAAGTCAGGTAGGTGATATGTCTCTCAACTAGTAGTGTATGTAGAAAAAATCTTTGTATTATAAAATAACGCTTAAAAAGCTTAATTATACGTATGTTTAATTTATGTAAATAAAGTATATTCTTTCAAACTTGTTACCGGCTCACCAATTCAATTTATTATTAAGCATTTCAGACTATAGTTTATATTGTTAATTTTATTATCATTAATTAGTCTGGCAAATAATCTGAAAAGTAGTTTAGATTTAGTTCATTGTAGCCAAGAATGCTTTTAAAATTATTTAATAGCCTGTTAGTATCTCTCATAATCTACTGGTATTAGGTATATATTGAACTCATCATAAAGACTTATCGTTTCAATATTAGCATTTTGACTACTGCCAGTTTCAATATTTAATTATTAAGTCAATTCTTGTTCTCTTATCTTTATTAAAATGTTTAAATCAGTCCTCTCGTTAAGTTATCTCTATTTCTCTCTTATTCGTCTGGTATATATCGTTTGTTTGTTTTTTATTGATCTGTAATATATTAAAAACAAAAAAATCTAAATAATTGCTTTTTTGCTTTAATTTATTACTCCAAAATTAATATTTCGTTACAAGAAAAATACAAAATAACGCAAAACGATATCTCTCATTAATAAACAAAATGCAATCTAAGGAAAATGAATAAAAAGCGCTAAACAATCTCCACCAACAATAAACAAATGTAGTCAATAACCATTGCGTACACCTTAAAACAATCATTGCCTAAACCGTAAACAATAAAAGGTGGCGACTGCCACCCAAAAAAAAACTTCTATTTTTTATAGAAGTTCCCGTGGTTAAAATCATCATCATTTTAAGAAAATATGTTTATAAAGTCAGGTAGGCGATATTGGTCTCTCAACTAGTAGTGTATGAAAAAACCTTTTATCGAAATTAAAATATTTTTCAATTACTAATACTAAATTGTTATATATAATTTTAAAATATTTATAATTTAAAACTGATTTATGTACTTATACTACTTATACTACTTAATATCCGTCTACTGGTTGCTATGTGTTACTTAGTTTATACTACTATATTATTTTAAAAACAAAAAAAATCAAAAAATTGCCTTTTTATTTTGATTTAATATAGTATTAATTTTTTAGTATAATCTTTATGGTTAGTTATTAAGGGAGAAATAAACTTGTCTAATGTAGTTTTAATAGGTGCCCAATGGGGTGATGAAGGCAAAGCAAAAATAACAGATTTATTATCCAAAAACACAGATATTATTATAAGATATCAAGGCGGTTGTAATGCTGGTCACACAGTTGTTACTAACGGACAGACTTTCAAATTTCATTTAATACCATCAGGCATACTCTACCCGGATAAGATATGTATAATAGGGGCAGGTACAGTCATCAACCCGGAAGTTTTATATAAAGAAATAAAAAATCTTGAAGATAAGAATATCAGTACAAAGAATTTATATATAAGCCCTTCTGCACATATCACACTCCCTTATCACATTATATTAGATGGAGTGAACGAAAAAGAACTGGGAAAAAAGAAGATAGGAACAACCAATAGAGGTATAGGACCAACCTACGCAGATAAAATTAACAGAGTAGGCGTAAGAATAGAAGACTTACTCAATGAAGAGGCCCTAAACGAAAAACTGGATATAATACTACCTCAAAAAAATCTCCTCCTCGAAAAGGTGTACAATGAAAAAACATTCACCAAACAAGAAATAATAGATTTCTGTAAAGACTACGCAGAAAAATTAAAGCCATATATTAAAGATATTAATCCAATTGTTTATGATGCAATAAAAACTAAAAAATCTATTCTTTTTGAAGGCGCTCAAGGCACAATGCTAGACATAGACCATGGCACTTATCCTTATGTTACAAGCTCTAATCCTATAGCAGGTGGGGCATGTGTTGGAGGAGGAGTAGGCCCCACCCAAATAGATAGAATTATTGGCATTAGTAAAGCTTATGTCACCAGAGTAGGAGAAGGTCCTTTTGTTTCAGAATTAACAGATGAAACAGGAAAGAAAATTCAAGAAATCGGGCACGAGTTTGGTACAACAACCGGTAGAGCAAGAAGATGTGGATGGTTTGATGCTGTTGTTGGAAGATACGGAGTTCTTATAAATGGTCTAACAGACATGGCACTTACAAAATTAGATATATTTAATGACTTTGATTCCATTAAGATTTGCACTTCATACAAAGACAAGAGAAACGGTAAGATCTATAATAGTTATCCAACCAACACTTATATACATAAATATTTAGAGCCTGTTTATATTGAGATGGATGGGTGGAAAAAAGACATTACAAAAATAACCTCCTATACTGAATTACCGGAGAACGCAAAAAAATATATTGAAAAAATTGAAGAATTAATAGAAGTGCCGATAAAAATTATTGGTGTAGGTCCCGGCAGAGATCAGACTATTATTAGATAGTTGATTAGTTTATAAAAAAATACTATGATTTCAAAAAATATTTAAAAAAAAATGCTTGACTTAGAACTATGCTATTGGTATCTTATTAATTGTTGAGAGGAACGAAACTCAAAAACGACAAAGAAAAAAGACAATTAAAAAATTAAATATAAATTTGCGTCCATAGCTCAGCTGGTAGAGCACTCCCCTTTTAAGGGATAGGTCCTGCGTTCGAATCGCAGTGGACGCAAATTTTTTATATATATTTATAATTCCCACTATATTCTGCTATTCTGTAAAAACTATAAGCGCATTTAAAACATTTCATCAACTAATTATTTTTTTTATTTAAATATTAAAAAAGACGCAATTTTTAAAACTTTCATGTTTTTATATAAATATCAGTCAGTAATGATCAACTTTAATCTTAAGAATTTTAAAAATCTAGCACTAAACACGTTGTACATATAGCATTATTTTCTATCCACTTTATCAAAAGTGAGATCCAAATATATTTATATTATCCCTAAAGTACTTTTCAGATTACTCAATCGAGTTAAAAGTAATAAAATAAGCAAGTCTCTGAAAAGAGTAGTCTGAAATTTAATTAAAAACGATTATTAAGGATATTAAAAGCTCTAGTTATTAAAGTGTGTTTAATATTTTAGAATAAAGAACAGCCCTAGTATTAATTGTTTTAAAATTAAATTTCATTGTATTGAACATCTACCAAATATAGGATAATTACTTATCGAATGCATTATTACATTAAATAATTGTATTAAAGATAATCATTTTAAGATGTATTTTTAATTAAGTACTGTGATAAACAGATAATTATGATTTTAAAAATAAACTCTCAACTTAGCAGATAATTACTTAGAGAAAAAATTTCATATCAAATTTTAGCTTAGCAAATAATTACGCGCTTGACTACCCAGATAATTACTAGGTTGTAAAAACCATATATTTATGTTGTTTTAAGAGGAGGATATCTTACATGGACTTAACAAGAACTCAAATTGTCAATAACATCAATATGATTAGAAGGTCTCCACACACACCCGTGATTAATAATATTAACTTTGGAAGAGGAGCTACACCACTACCAGCACCTTCTATATTTAGCCCTCAACCTGTAAACGTAGCGACGCCCCCTGTAATTAACAATATTAACATTCAAAAAGGAAAACAGACTGCGCCTCCTAAATCTCCAAAATCGGGTGAAATCAAACATTTAATGAAAGAGTTAATAGGCGAATTTAAAAAGAGTGAAAAAGGCAAAAAAAATAATGAACGCAACGAACGTAGTGAAAAAAATAAAAGAACTAAAAGTAAGAAAAAAGTAACAAAAACTACAAAATCCACAACTACAACCACAACAGAAGTCAAAAAAAAATAATATAAATCTAGCATAACCTGCTGAAAATAACCCAGAAACGATTAATTTTAACAATCAGCTTCTGGGTTAAACAATGAATAAAGAAGGGTATACTACTTTAAGCTACATTTATTATCAGCTATTGAAGCACCAATGCCTTTGCATAAAACTTCACTGTTAAATGTACCAGGAAAAATATCGGCATAAGTACCTTCTCTAAAAACGTCTATTTTTTTTGCAAAGTCAGCTTTATACTCATCAGAAATAGTTTTATCAGCTTGTATTTTAACTAATTGATCATAAAGAGATTGTAAGGTAGTAAAGTCTTCTGATGGATCATAATTTGGATCTATCATTGTGTTAGTACATGAATATCCTTCGCCTGTAGCATTACAATCATTAAAATCATAGTAAGCAGTTGAGCCCATAGGCTCTAATGACCCATCTGCGAGCAAGCCAAATCCAAAAACATCTTTACCTATAGTATTTGCCCCATCAGAAGCACCATTTGTATCAATCCATATTTCACCTACATGACCTGACTCTTCTCTATACCAGTCTTCCATTTCATAAAATGATAAAACAGATTTATTGCTTAAAACCATTGATGCTGATTCTTTTATAAAGTAACGATCTGTTCGGTTGTCCCAGTCTATTCGCTCACCGCTATATAAACTCATATCATCAAGGCTTGGCATACAGTTTCCAAAGCTAGTGCTCTTTTCACAAGACTTTGTTGTTTCAAAATATGATTTATATAGTTCCATGAAGCAAGTATTATCAAACTCCATGTTAGGACACATACCGTATAAATCACCATTATGCTTTTTTACAATATCATCAGTAGCACTTTGTAATTCTTTATACTTGCTATTTAAAATAGCTTTATTATTTACAAGGGCTAAGTTGTTATAATACTCATCCAAAATCTTGTCATTTTGAGAGATAAGCCTACTATCAACAATATAATTAATATGCTCACCAAAACTTAAAATATCTTTGGAGTAAGCTTTGATTAAACTTTTATTTGGTCCATCTGGGTAGTCAACCAGTAGCAAGTCAATTTCTTCTTTTAAGCTGCTTGCAAGCTTACCACCTTTATGAAAATCAAGGGTTATATCTAAATTATTTATATTATTCAGAAGAGATTCGTCGTTATTTTGAACTAACATATTGTCTTTAGCTACATAGTCGTCAATTGCTTTGGTATAGTCTGCAAGGATTGAATCTATGTTACTTTTATTAGAAGTACTTTCATTTTCTATAATATCATTAAACTCGCTTATATAAGCTTGGAATAATTCCACATATTCACGGATATTGCCTGCAGCTCCGTTGGTTTCTATCAGCTTGCCTGATGTTAACTTACTACTAACATGCGCCTCTAGCGGAGAACTGTACTCTTTTCCATTTAAGTTAAATTTAGTATTCATTAGCTTATTTTGCTTATCTATATTCATTGAAGCACGCGAATTGTTAAATATTGAAGATAGTTTTTCTGCTTGAAAAAATACATTAGTAATACTATCTCCAAGTAGTCCAACAGTTGCAACTAAGACTACTGAAATAAAAATGATTATCAATGCTAATTCTGATATACATTGCCCTTCAAATACTTTCATAATTTGTCTCCCAAATGCAGTACCAATACAAGTATATTTTTTATAGCTATATTTTATATTCCACATTTTTTAAAAATTTAAACACTTTTTATTTAATTTATTAACTTTTTTAAAGTAAAGGTTTATTTACGATTCTAAGCTTAATAAACTTTTTTTTTTATTATACTCAAACAAGCTTCTGATATTGATCTTAAGGCAGCTTCTTTAATTTTGAAATGTTAAGCAATTATCATTTAGTCTTAACGATAACTTTAGGAAAAACTTTTTTAAGCTCTAAAATATTAGTTAATTATTTATTTATAATAAAAGGTAAATAGTCATATAATTCTGTCTGATAAAGTAGAGGAACCAGCTGAATCAACTGTACTGCTATTTGTAAGATTAATTGACCGAGCACTCTTACCACTATCAGGGTGATTATAATTATTTGCTTCAATATATAACATAATATTTTCATATAAAATACTCTTCGCCGGTTATGTTAGGTAAATTGGTATATTAAACAAATAGAATAGTCTAGGGAAAGAAAACGCGTATGTTTATATAAAAAATATTTCCTTATAATATATTGCCAAAAAAATTATTTCTGTTACATCTTTTAATATTTATTAAAAAATCATATATTATTGATAATAGTCATTGCACTATACAAAGAAGCCAACATGCTAAAATTTGTTGGCTTCTTTGTATAATAAAAATTTATTTATTATTTTTTTACATATAGCTGAATTCAAAAGGATTTTCGGTAAAAGAATACAGTCTTGCTGGCCTCTTTGATGAAGTTTTAGAAAATTCATCATGTTCATTTAAAATACCTAATGATAGGACTTTTTTCCTGAAGTTTCTTTTATCAAGCTCTTTATCAAGTATTAATTCATAAGTTTTTTGCAGCTCGGTAAGTGTAAACTTTTCGGGCAATAACTGAAAGGCGACAGGGGTATATTCTAACCTTCTTCTTAATTTTTTTAGTGCAGTTGTGATAATATTTTCGTGGTCAAATGCTAGTGGTGGTAAGTTATAAACAGAATGCCAATTAACATTTCTAATATCTAGTTCTTGATCCGCTTCCAGCATTAAGTCATCTGAGCGGATTAGTGCAAAATAACTGACAGTTATAACCCTTGCACTTGGATAACGACCAGGCTCCCCAAATGTATGGAACTGCTCTAAATAAAGATTTTTAACTCTTGTTCTTTCGTACAAAACTCGTTTCGCCGCGTCCTCAAGATCTTCTGTTAATCTAATAAATCCACCAGGTATTGCCCATTTTTCCTTAAATGGCTCGTGCCCCCTTTGGACTAACAGCACTTCTAGCTTTTTGCTGCGGATTGTAAATATAACAATATCAACTGTAACTTCGTGAGTTTTTGATTCTTGCATACTGTTTATCTCATTTTAATTAAATATAACAATGTTATCTCACAAAAGATAGATCATAATTTCAGTTTAACCAGTAACAGAATAACCTAAACTAAATTATATAGAGTTATTCTTTTTATTGCATCATTTGTTTAGTTTATTCATTATTAAAATTAAAACATTAACATAGTTAAAATTAAAGATTTTATTTTATTTCAAAATTTTAAAAAAGTTAAAAAAATTTTAACTTTTTTAACTTTAAATTTAATCATTTAGCTACCACTAATTTTTATAGTTATTAAGCGTTTTAGAAATTGTTTCTTTTATTGTTTCGCGTATTTCAATAGGATAAAGAATTTCACAGTCGTCCCCGTAACGAAGAAGACGCTTTAGCAAATTATTTTTTTCCTCTGTATAAGTAGATACCTTTATATAATCATCTTGATCTTTATCAACTTTTTCTCCTTCATAAGGTGTGTAAGTAGTGGCTAAACGTCCTTTTAATTTAAATATAACAGGTGAACTGGATCGTGTATTTTTTGATTTGGTTGGCAGTTGCTTTGTACCTGTTATATATTGAAAATTTATATCTTGATGTTCATTATTATATGGATTATAGCCCGAAATAAATACCTTATTTTCCTTGTAATTTAATTCTTTAGGCTCGAGTGTTATAGTTTTTTCAGATTCTTCGTATGGAATTTTAAAAGTAATTTGAATCCTTTGTGCTTCTGCACAATAAACTTCAAATTTATGAATCATTTCTTCATATTCAGAATAGTCAAATATTTTTAGATCAAAAGTATTCTTTTCATACAAAGATTCTTTTATTTCAGCATAATGTTCTCCACTCTCTTCTGGCAAAAATTTATCCATTTTATTTAGTACATTTTTAAGGGAATTATCCAGCTCCTTTAGGAATAAATTTTCAATAAAATATTCCAGTTTTATAATGGTAACTAAATCGTCTTTAGACAGATTAATTAAATAAGGCGCCTTAAGAAGCTCGTATCTATAATCATTAGAAGACGCAGGCTTTGATATTTTGTACCCTGAAGCCTTTAATGTATTTAAGTATTTTAAAATTACTTCTTTTGATAAAGGTGTTGATACATCTTTTTGGTTAGAAAAAAATTGACTTATTTCATGAAGATTTAAATTCTCTTCATTTAATATTTTCATCAGTAGAAGTACTTTATATGCTGTGAAACTAATTTTTGATTTATTGCGCATAATTATCTCTGTATTAAAACCTATTTATATATCTCCAACATTGTTTCCAACTTATTTATCATTTCTTTTTGAAAGGATAGCGGTTTTATTATAGTACAATCATCACCATAGGAAAGCACTTTTTGATAAAATTTAAACTTATTTGTAATTTTTTCCTCTATGATCATCTCATTCTCTGTTTTTGAAATAATACTTTCATTTTCGCCCAGAATAAAATAATGTAACGAGGCTCCTTTTAACCTATACTGGATAGGCTCTATTTCTGGCAACTCAGAAATATTTTGATCATACCCTTCCAGCAATTCAAAAGAATTTATTCTGTCAACTCGTAGATATTGAGCTTGATTTACATCTAAATTTACAATATGGACATAAAACGCCCCATTTTCATAAAAGATCTCTTCCGGCTTAATTTTTATTTTTTTTACTCCGTTAACTGGCGAAGTATAAACCACCTCAAGTTTATCTTCACTTTCTGCATGGCTTTCTAGTTGCTCAATAGTTTCAATAATTTTTTGTGTTAACGGATACCTAAGTGACGTATTTCGCAGCCTTTCAAATTTTTTCTCAGAATCTAAAATTAAGTTACCCTGAATAATATCAAATAGTTTTTCAACTTCTAGTATAAATTTCCAGTTTTTGAGATTTGATATATATTTTCTGATTTGAATAAGTGCTTTTAAATCAGGATCATCCAATTTCAACATAAAAGGATGATTTTTTAAGATATATTTATGATTATTAGTCTTGCATGGTCTACAAATTTGACAGCCAATAGCCTTTAATGTGTTCAAATAAATGTATATAGTGTCACTGGAAAGATTTTTACTCTTTGAGTGTTGCTCTTTTAAAAATGTAGATATCTCTTCTTCATTGCTTGGTTGATTTAAAAGCAAATTAAGAATACATATTGTTCTATATGCTGTAACACTTATATTATCAGATATTTTTGTCAAATTATTTTTTTGAGTTGCTGTCATATTGATAATATCCATTGATTCTATTATTGTATATTTTAGTATAGTACAGTAATAAAAGTTTGGGTTTAATATATTTTCGGATTTCTAAAAAAATCTATTTTTTTTTATAAAATAATGATATTAAATCTTTTTTTATATACT
>JANQFW010000128.1 GCA_028277625.1 Candidatus Gastranaerophilales bacterium
ACGTCCTTTAAGGCCCATTAGATCATCATTTTTACTCCAACGGCGCAGGAGGACAATTTTATTACGCAGTCTGTAATATAGAAATGCTGCGTATTTATCGTTGTTTTTTGGGCATGTGTCTTCTGTTTTTACAATTTCTTCTGGCAAAACAATATAACCTTTTAATTTCATTTCCAATATGATATATATTTTTATTTTATTAATATATATTATAGCAGTTTGAAAAAAGCTTTGCATGAATCGCTTTGGAAAATCAGAAAAAAGGGTTATATTGTTAAATTATTGTTACATTTTTTGTTTAAACCTCTGCCCTGTGAGCCTTTAGTTTTTAACAGTATTGCTCATTAGTAAATTATTTAATTAAAAAATATTTATTAATCTTGACACCTGATACGTATCGGGTTACAATGAATTGTATTATGATAAAATCATTTGATGTAAGTGGAAATTACAGAATATTATTCGAGTTTAGAAATGGTGATGCCTATGTTGTCGACTACTTAGATCCGCATTAGTAAAGGAGAATTGTCTATGGTAGATTGTGAAAAATATGGAATAATGTTTGACCCTCCTCACGTAGGGGAAATAATCAAAGAAGAATATTTGGAGCCGTTAGGGCTTTCTGTAACTGAGGCTGCATTGAACCTTGGCATCTCAAGAAAAGCTTTCTCTGAACTCTTAAATGGTAAAGCCGGCATAAGTATTAAGATGGCAATAAAATTAAGCAAAGGCTTTAACACCTCTGTGCAGTTTTGGTTAAACCTGCAGCAGGAGTATGATTTATATCATACACTACTAAATTATACCGGAGATGATGTTAAAGCCATGCGTGCATAAATTTAAATCTGTATTCCAGTAATAATAGCAAAGTAACAAGTGTTTTTTTACTATTACCACATTTTTATGTTAAACGCCCTTTAGGCTCATAAGTATTGATAGTTTCGATCATTTTAGGACAATTTTTGCTAATTGGCTTAGTTCTACTGGCATGATTATCTAAAACTTTATCAGCAGGAACATCAAGCTCTCTTAAGTATATTGCAGACATTACGCCTGTTCTGTCTTTTCCTGACTTGCAATGAATATAAGCTCTTTTTCCTTTATTTCTTACATTTTGCATCAGCTCAAAAAATTCTTTCATATCTTTTTCTTCAGCTGTACCCTGTGGCTGAAGAGGTAGATGGACAAAATCAATGCCTAATTTTTTAGCATTTTCTCTTTCTATATCTATGTCTTCTTTGAATTCTGTGAATGGAACTTTAAAGTCATCTCTAATAATCTTCCCATCAGGGCATTGTAAACTGATTATTATATCAATACCCAAATTATCTCTTAAGTGCTTCATTCGTTCCTCTGTTTCTTCATTCATATCTGATTTTATTTCAGCTTTTTTATCAGAATCGTTAAAGTATTTACCATCCTTATGGAATACTTGATAACTTCTGTTGCCTTCGGTGTTATTCCTGTCTTGGCCTTGTTTTTGCGAGTCAAGCAAGAAAGGTCCTCTTACAAGATAAACTTTTCCTTCTTTTTTTTCTTTATCGGATGCAACTATGTCTAAATTTTCTGCCATAACTTTTCTTGAAGCTTCCAAATCATTTTCTGTGATTCGTTTTTTTATCCCTTTAAAGGCCAAAGGCTTATAAAAAGGAGGATTAAAGCGAATATTATCCTGATTGTTTATGTCTTGCTTTGCGGATGTTTTATTTTTTGATGATAAAGCAGCATTGGTATTATTAATCTTTTTTGGTGAAATACCTTGAAAGGTAATTGAACTTAGCATTGAATTTTTACTCCCTATTTTTAATATTTTCTCTGGTATATTTATATTTTATTTGAAAGCCTAAATTTTTCTTCTTTATCTAGGCACGACCATACATGTCTTCGAACCTTACGATATCATCTTCTTCAAGGTACTGACCTTTTTGAATCTCGATAATCTGCAAATCAATTTTACCTGGATTTTCAAGACAATGCTTGACATTGCAAGGGATATCAATGCTGTCACCAGGATTAAGCACAAAAGTCTCATCACCTTTTCTAACATTCGCAACACCAGACAATACTACCCAATGTTCACTTCTATGATAATGCAGTTGCAAACTTAACTTAGCACCCTTGTTTACTTGTATAAGTTTTGTCAAGAAACCATCACCCTTATTAAGAACAGTATAGTATCCCCAAGGCCTATAAACTGTCTTATGAACTAAGTATGTATTATCATTATTTTGTTTTAATTTTTCATAAACTTTTTTAACATCCTGAGTTTTATTTTTATCACAAACCAAAACAGCATCTTCAGTTTCAATAACAACTGTATCCTTTAATCCAATTGTAGAAACAAGTCTTGAAGTGCTATATATTAAAGAATTTTCACTGCCAACGTCAATAACATTGCCAGAAATGTTATTGTTTTTCTCATCTTTAGGAGATGTTTCATATATAGCTTGCCAGGATCCAAGATCATTCCAGTCACAGTTTAACGGCAATAAAGTTATTAAATCTGACCTTTCCATTACTGCATAGTCAATAGAAATGTTTGTCATTTTTTCATAATCTTCAAAACTCATTGTAGGACCGGACTCACTAAGGTCAGATGATTCAAGGTTGCTAATAATTTCAGGGCAATACTTTTTAATTTCACTCATTATAGTAGAAGCTTTAAACATAAACATGCCACTGTTCCAAAAATAAGTACCCAATCTGCAGTATTCTTTTGCTGTTTCAATATCAGGCTTTTCCTTAAACTCTTGCACTTGAAGTGCACAATCAGAAATAGAGGATATTTTATCTTTTTTAGAAGTACTAATATATCCATATCCTGTATCAGGCTTATCAGGTACAACACCAAAGGTGGCTATGTATCCTTTTTCAGCCAACTTAACAGCTTGCGCAAAATTTTCTTCAAATTTAATTCTATCCTTAATTAAATGATCAGAAGGGGCAATAAAGATTATAGGATCATTGCCATCTTCTACCATTAATTTTTGAATATAGTAGGCAGATAGAGCAATAGCAGGAGCCGTATTTCTACCTAATGGTTCAATTAAAACTTTTATATTTTTAGAAACCTTTAAATCATTTTTCAATTCATCAATTTGTATTTTAATTTCCGGAGAATGTTTAATATTAGTAATTGTTAAAATGTGCTCAGGCTCAACCACATTTGATAGTCTATTAAATGTAGATTGAAACAAAGTATATTCATTATTCAATCTTAATAATTGCTTAGGGTGCATTTCTCTGCTTAATGGCCAAAGTCTGCTACCGCTTCCGCCGGCTAAGATAACACCAAATATATTTTTATTGCTCATTTGTACCTCTTCTAATTCAAGCATTTTTGACTTTAATTCTAAAATAAGTTTCTATTTATTCAATAGTATTTAAGATACTTTAAATACATATTTTCTAAAAATTAATTCAGAACCAAATAAATGATTTAGTATAAATTTTTTACTTTAATAATTATTATTTTATTAGGAAATTAAATAATATACAAATTATTTTTTATTATGCATAACTAGTGAATCAGTGTACTAGTATAGTTAGTTGAAATACAGCTTTAAATCATTAATGTGAACGATGTTATACTAAAGTTGTATTGTTAAGATATATTCATACTCCTTAGAAGACGACGATACACATATCCCTAATCTAGCTATGCATCCCTATGACATAGCTATTTTTATTTGTTAATAAATAAAAAGCCTTTAATCAAAAGGCTTTTTGAGAATCAATTATTTTTAAATTTTTAATAAGCAATTATACGATAGTAGTATTTTGGTTTTAAAATATGAATTCTATTCATTGCTTATAGGCAAAATTATACAAAATGTAGAACCTTTGCCTACCTGGCTTGTATAGGAGATAATACCCTTATGAGCTTCAACTATTTGTTTTGATAAATACAATGCCAGACCAGAACCGATTTTTCGCTCTATTGCTAAAGCTGTTTCATATCGTTTGAAAAGGATATTTTTTATATCTTGAGGTATACCAGGACCATTATCGCTAATATATGTTGCTATGGTACTCTCCTGGACAAGTGAATTTATAATTATATAACCGTTTTGTTGTGTATAGACAATGGCATTTTCAAGAAGTGTATAAAAAGACTTAAAAATTTCTTGAGAATCTATAACTAATTCTGGCAGATCATCGGGTATTCTTACATCAACAGTCATTGATTTTGATTCAGCCAACTCTCTTAACGAAGCTATTACTTTTAATAAAATAGCCTTTAATTGAACTTTTTTTAGCTCTAAAGATTTTTTACCCGAATCATAATTATAACTTTCCAATAACATTATCAATAACCTTGATAATTCTTTATTACTCGTTATTGTTTCATTAATAAAATCTTTAAATTTTCCAATTGGTTGTGAATCAGGCCTATCCAGCAGAAATTCAAGGGCTTTTCGTTCTCCTACAAGCGGAACCTGAAAATCATGAGTTAAAGTTAAGACAAAAGTATTTCTTAAGTCTTCTATTTCTTTAAGCTTGCCTGTTTCCCATATGGTGGTTATTGCTATATCTAAAATTGATTTTAATAAGTCTATTTCTCTATAACTCCATTCTCTTATTACGGAAGAAGCGATAAATAAAACACACAAAACTACTGGCTTTGTATCATGTTTTACTAGAGGCGCAATTGTAAAAGATTTTACATTATGATTATTAAAAAATGACTTAGGTTCCATATCTTCATAATATTCATCAACATTATTAACAGTCAAAAATTCTTGAGACTCCTTAATTTCTATTAGCTGTCGCACAAACTCTTCAGGTAAGGAGTCTTCCGACAATTCTGTAAATTTATTCTCTATCAAACATTTATTTTTAATTTTTGTATATATAAATTCAGGAGGCTCAAAAATGCAAGCAATATCCAGGTTAAATATATCAACTATTTGATTTATAAGATAATCATATATTTCATCAATGTCTCTTGTAAACTTTATGCCGGTAAGCATTTCTCTTAAAATTCTTTCTTTTTCTTCTTTCTGCTTGATTTCGTTATAAAACATAGCTTGCTGCAAACCAATTTGAGATTGTTGGGCAAGAATTTGCATCATATTAAAGTCATTATCACAAAAAATTACAGGCTCTTTACAATAATGCAGAACAAGGTGAATTTTTTTATCTTCTGTATCCCATATAGGTACAGCATAATCAGATTTAACCTGTGCTTTTATAAAATAGTCTTCTACCTTACTGCCTTGCAGATTATTTTTTTCTATAAATTTATCAGTGTTCTCTATTCTTAATGTTCCTTCTTTAAAAACAATGTCACCTAAGTAGCTTAAAGAATTTTGCTCTAAATTTATAGTTTTTAAACTCTTAATCTGCTCTGATGATAAATACTCCTCTTCTGGAGTCAAATATTTATTTGTTTTTTTTTCCAAAATTCTAAAAAAGCATCTGTCCGCATTAAAAGTTTTTCCTACTTCTGTAATGGTAAGGCTTCTATATTCTCCCATATCTAATGTAGAGCGAGTAACTTCCAATACTTTTCTGATTAATCGTTCTCTATCAGCAGCTTTTTTAGTTGCTTCATACAATTTGCCCTGTTTAATCGCTATAAATAATTGATCTGTTATTGATGCCAGCAAATTTTTTTCTTCTTCTGTCCAAGTTCTAAACTCATTAATTTCTGATAATACAAATACCCCCCAATGCTTATCCCCACTATTTATTGCAGCTCCAATTATAGATTTCACTGCCAATTCTTTATAAAATTCTTTAAAATAATCTACTGCATCAAACTTGCCTATATCATTAATAGCACATATTTTTCCATTGCAAAATAATTTTGTACCCCAATACTCAGCTACCCTATAAGCTTCTGTAATATTTTTAACGCCTTTTATTTCCTTCCTAGCTTTATATTCTTCATGTACTATGTATTTTTGATAATTATTGGGGTCTGGATATTCTACTATGCTAGCTCTTTCTACATGAAAAACCTTTGCTACCTTTTCACATACAATTTTAATAATTTCACTTGTATCAAAAGTACTTCTTATTGTCTCGATTATACTTCTTAAAAGCTTTTCTCTTTCTGCTGTTTCTTTGGTTTCATTAAAAAGTTTAGACTGATGTAGCGCTATACCGGTTTGGCTAGCAAGTACTCTAATAAATTTAAGATCTTCTTCAGTATATTCAAATTTTTTTCTGGTATATGTTGCTCCAAGCATCCCTAAAGCATCTTCACCATAATAAATTGGTATATTAATACTTGATTTTACATTTAAATCCTCTAAAAGTTTTTTAACTGGGGTATTTTCAAGACCTTTTTCTTTTAGAAATTCATTAGTGTCGTGATAATTAGTTTCTTTTTTTAATTCAAAAAATTTAAAGAAATATTTTGCCCCTTCACTATAAGGATCTAAAGTTCTAAGGCTAATTTCCTCCGGATGGCTTAAATATTCGGAATATTCATCAAGCGGTAGAAATGTTTTGCTTTTAGTATCAACTTCAAAAATGTAGCACCTGTCAGCATCCAAAGCTTTGCCAATTGCATTTATCAAATTTTTTTTTACTTTATTTAATTCATATGTACTTCTTACGGTCATAATAATATTTTTTAATACAGTCTCTCTTTCTGCTGTTCTTTTTTCTTTTTCAAATAATTCTGCTTGCTTTATACCTATAAAAAGTTGATTAGCAACAGACTCTAATAATAAAATTTCATCTTCACTCCAATGTTTATAATCATTGTATTTCGCAAAAGCCAGCGCACCCCATAAATCTTTGCCTTTTTTAATAGGAATTCCTGCAACTGACTTTGCTCCAAGTTTTAGATAAAAGTCCTTAATAAAGTCTGGATAATCAGACTGCGCAATATCATCCGCTATTATATTTTTTCCTTCCTCCAACAATGTTGTGCCCCAGTATATAGGAAATCTGGGATCTAGTTTCATAGCTTTTACTTCTTCTACTTTTTCACTTGTTTTACATTCAAATCTTGACTTCCAAATTGAATAATTGCCAATTTCTGGAAACTGTATTATATGAATTCTTTCAATTTTTAATAATTCTACTAATTTTGTACAGATTTTTTGAAAAATTTCATTTAAATCAAAAGAACTTCTGACTGTTTCTATAACACTTGCTAAAAGCTTTTCTCTTTCTATTGCTTTTTGAATTTTCATATAAGTCATTGATTGATATAAAACAACTCCTCCCTGGCTCGCAAGTGCTCTAAGATATTCATACTCTTCCTCATTAATAAATGTTTTTTCTTTAGTGTAGTGTATTGTTATATATCCTATAAAAATATTTCCATAGTATATCGGGATGCCGTACTTGGATTTAACATTATATTTTTTAATAAGGTTAGCAGACATTGAGTCTTGCATATTGTGCTCTTTTAAAAATTCAATAGTATCTGGCATGTAGATATCAATGCCTTGCTCTAAAATCACTGAAATTTCAGGACATTGTTCTTCGACATTAATCCCTTCACAATTTAAAACATCTGGTGAGGATAAATATTCTATTGATATAGGCAAATATTTATTTGTAGCTGTATCAAATTCTAAAATAATACACCTGTCCGCATTAAAATATTTGCCTATAATAGTTGTAATGTATTTTTTAGTTTCATTAATATCAGTAATTTCTTTTATTGTTGTTAACAACTCTCTCAGTAAACTTTCTCTTTGCGCTGTTTTCCTTTCTTTTTCATACAAACTTGCCTGATGTATACCTATACCTATTTGATTAGCAAGATTTCTTGCAAATTCAATCTGTTCGTCACTAAAACCCCCTTTTCTTTTTGTATAATGAATTACCAAGACTCCAAGCAATTTATCCGCATATTTTATTGGTATAGAATATCCTGAAATGAGATTGCAATTTCTTAAAAATTTTGCCCCCAAAGTTTCTTCCAGATTATTTTCTTTTATATATTCCTCACGGTTGGTTACAATTATTTCTTCTGAATTTACAAGCATTTTAAAAAACTCTGGGGCATCTTTTTTTATAATAAGTCCTATAGTGCTATAAAGATTAGGCTCTCCCAGGTATTCGTATTTTGTCGGCAAAAAGTCTTTTTTCTTACTATCATATTGAAATATAAAACATCTTGAAGCATTAAGAGCTTTTCCAATACTATTTACTACATCTTCCTCTATTTCATCAACATTTAGGGAGCGCCTAACAGTGCTTATTATATCTCTTGACAGTTTTTCATAAATATATTGTTTAGTTTGATAAATAGCTATTCCTGCTTGATCTGCCACTGTTTGTACCAGATCAATCAAGTCGGGCGTAATAATTTTATTTTTTTCTGTATAGTGAAGCACAAGTCTTCCTAAGATTATATCTCTATAAATAATAGGAACACCTAAATTTGACTTTACATTGAAAAAGCTAAGATATTGCTTGAGATAATCATTTCTTTTATTGGGTTCTTTTTCTTTAAAATGTCTATCAAAATCAGAAAAATACATTACGCATTTGGCCATATCAACATCTTCAAAAACTTTATATCCCGGTGACATTTCATTTACTTCAGTAATACTTTTTATACCAGGTGATGCTAAATATTCGGAAGACTTCTCTACTTCTAAAAAATAACCTGCCTCCTGATTATATTCACTAATAAATACTCTATCACCATCCAGAGCTTTTCCAACAGAAGTAACTATAATCCTTTTTATCTCATCAATATCTAAAGTGCTTCTAAATGCAGTAATTATTTCTCTTTGTAAAATTTCTCTTTGTGCTGTTTTCTTTTGTTTTTCATACAATCTTGCCTGATAAAATGCAATAGATGCCTGGTTAGCTAAGGACTTTAAGAGGTCTAGATCATCTTTAACTAATTCAGTATATTTTTTGGTAAAGTGAAGAACTAAATAAGCATTTTCTCCCTCAATTCCCCAAACAGGTACAGAATAACCTGACTTGATGTCATATTTGGTATAAAAATTTACAAGATTATTTTTAATATTATCCTTTATTTTTGATGTTTTATAAAATACATCTGTATTTGATATAAAATTTTCACCTTTTTCAATAAGAATCCTTACAAACTCTGCAATAAGTTCTTGATATGAATTGAAATCAGTTATCTCTTTAACTCCAAAAGACGATAAATAGTTTGCACCCAACGGCATAAATAATTCATTTTTTTTATCAAATACTACAAATAAACAACGGTCTGCTTTAAAGGTTTTACCAACTTCATTGACAGCAATTTTTATAAACTCATCAATGTCCAAAGTGCTCCTTATTGCTTCAGTAAACTTTCTTTGCAAAGATTCTTTTCTAACTTGAGCTTTTAGGGATTCGTAAAGTTTCGCTTGATGAAATGCTATTGATCCCTGATTTGCAGCAGTTCTTGCCAATTCTATATCTTCCCTGCTTATTTTTCGTTTTTCTCTAACATAACCTACAGCAAATATTCCAAGTAGTTCTCCTGCATAGTGCATTGGTATTCCAATAGTTGATTTTAGTCCAAAATCCTTTATAAATTGTTCTCCTAAAGTGCCTTTTAAACTATAGTCATCAATAAATTTTTCTAAATCTGAATAAATAACCTCTACAACATGTTTTCTAAAAAAATTTCCCCATCCGTAATCTTCAATATTAATCCCAACAATGCTTTTTATATCAGAAGAAGATAAATATAATGAATTTTCATCAACAGGTAAAAATAGTTTTTTTTCAGTATCAAATATATAAAATACACTCATATCACCTTCTAAGGCTTTTCCGATTTCTGTCACTAATATTTTTTTAATTGTATCAATATCAAGCACATTTTGGATTGTTTCAATAGTACTTCTTAATACACCTTCTCTTGCAGCTAAAGCTTTTATTTTTTCATACTGTTTAGCCTGATAAAAAGCTATACTACATTGTTCAACAATATCTCTTGTAAACTGGATTTCCATATCGCCAAAAGTTATTTTTTTTTGCGCAAAATGCACTATCAAGCTTCCTAGATATTCATTGTCATATATAATGGGCAAGCCAAAGCTTGATTTAATATTATATTTTTTAAAATATTTCTCTATGCTACTTCCTTTTAAATTATTTTTTTCAATATATTCTTGTGTATCTAAAACTATTACTTCTTTTCGTCTTTTAAGCATATTTATAAACTCAGGTACATTTTTTTCAGCATCCATATTTTTTAAGCTTTTTATATCAGAAGAGCATAGCTGCTCATACTTTATGCGTAAGTACTTATTGCTCAGCTGATCATACTCTAGTACAAAGCATCTGTCAGCTTGGAATATATAACAAATGCTTTGTACTATTTGACGTTTAACCTCATTAATATCAAGAGTCTGCCTAATTGCAGTAATGCTATTTTTTAACAATTTTTCTTTTTCAAAAGATTCCCAAATTAATTCAGCATTTTTATTAAATTCTTCTGCTAAAAGTCCAATTTCATCATGACTTATTATGGTAATAGGCTCAGGTTTTTGACCAGGTTTTATTCTTTCAATTCCTTGAGTAATATTCATTACTGGAATCGAAAAATTTGCAGCTAAAATATACTGAGCAATTGTTATGACTATAAAATATCCAAGAAACAAATAAGATAAGTAACTTGGCAACTTCATATCAAACAGCAACGAGCTTATCAGAATGATAACTATATAAGACAAAATTAATAGCAGCGACAGGTAAGAAGATAATTTTTGTCTAAAATTCAAAAACTCAGGCTTTGTTTGTAAATCTTGCAATCCAATAAAAATAAAAATAAAACCTATTATCTTAATCATTGGAGAAGTAAACGCATATATTGTTGTTGAATATTCAGGCACAAAGAATAAAGGCCCCAGCCCAAGAATAATAAGTCCAAACATGAAGAATGAAAATATATTTTGATTCTTTATTATTCTCATATCTATATAAATAAATGCTGATAGCAAATAAAAAGTTTGTTCAATAGTTTTTACAAGAAATATATTAGGTAAAATTTTATAAACAAACTCCAACAAATAAGGGCTAATAAAAATATCCAAGCTAATTATTAATAACGCATATAATATTGCTGAAAAATAGATAAAACTTCTTATATGTTTGGTATTTTTTGATTGTTTTGGTATATAAAATATTGCGCCAAAAAGAGCAATAGCCCATATTAAATCACCAAATATCAAATCAAAAATGTAAGACATTCCTATATCAAGAGATAAGCCGATAAGTGCTAAAACCTTTTCCAAGTATAATATAATCCCTGCCAAAAATCCTGCGCTAATTATTTCCATTGCAATATTATTTGTTTTTGAATATAACTTTCTCGCTTTAAGCAGTACTAAAAAAGAAACCAAAATTAATACAATATATAATATTTTTTTATAAAAAATTCCATAAGGAAAATAAAATAAAGTGTACTCCGGTGATTTAGTATAAGTAAAAAAAGAAATAACAATTACCAGAAAGAAAAATATATATAAAAGAACTAATGTTTTAGTCTCTTGCTGTTTCATAAATTAAACCTTTAATTAAAAGTCCAATTATTAATACAAAGGCCATTATTATAAATAAAATTCTACTTTTCATTAATTAATTTTATCCTTACAGGTTTTGGCTATTATATTTATAGCGTTTTTTTTATGCATATTTTATTCCCCATAAAGTCAAAAACTTATGGCATATTATCTTTAAAAAACTTTTCAGATTATTTAAACAGGCTATGATTAATAAAATAAGCTAGAATCTGAAAAGAGTAATCTGAAATTTAATTGAGAAGCAGTATAGTCGATACTTATCGAGTTAATCCTTGTTTAAAACTTTAAATATTTCCATAGTTAGTAATAATAGGGATGCTAGTCCTAGCAAAATGGCAAAATTAACAAAGCCTACCGGTTGAATATCCAGAACATCCTGCATTACAGGAATATACATTGAAAGGATATGCAGACCTAATGCGCTGAATACACCAATAATTAATACATAATTGTTTTTAAGAGGTATTTTAAACGCTGATATTTTTTCTGAACGGCAGTTAAATACCTGGAAGTTCTCAAAAAGCACCATTAATAAAAGAACGTAATTTCTTGCTAAATTTTCTTCAAAACCTATTTTTAGCAAATAGAACCATACTCCAAATGCCACTATCGCCATAAAGAAACCCGACACAAGAGTTTCTTTTATCATAAGAGGGTTGAATATTCCCTCAGTTGGCTTTCTGGGAGGTATTTTCATAGAACCTTGTTCTCCTGCTTCAAACGCCAGAGCGACACCCTGAATACCGTTAGTTACAAGATTCAGCCAGAGGAGCTGAACCGCTACTAACGGTATTGGAAGCCCAAACATCAATGAAAGAAAGAATAAAACAATTTCTGCTGCTCCTGTGGCAATAAGAAGGTAAATAACTTTTCTTACATTGTCATAAGTAAATCTTCCCTGCTCAATTCCATCAACAATAGAAGCAAAATTATCGTCTGTGACAATAATTGAGGAAACGTCTTTTGATATGTCAGTACCGGATCCCATAGCCACTCCAATATTTGCCTTTTTAAGGGCCGGAGCATCATTAACTCCATCACCTGTTACAGCAACGAAATTACCAGTGTCTTTAAGAGCTTGTACAAGCTCCATTTTTTGTATAGGTGTAACTCTGGCGAAGATATTGATTTTATTAATGAACTCTTTAAAATCATTTTTATGAACAAGTTCCTTGCCTGACATTATTTGATCTTCAGTATCTACTATGCCGAGTTCACTGCCTATAGCGTATGCAGTTTCAGGGTGATCACCTGTTACCATAATAACCCTTACACCGGCTTCTTTACATTTTTGAGCAGCTTCTTTAGCCTCTGGTCTTAACGGGTCAATGAGTCCTATAAAACCTGTTAAAGTAAGGTGAGTCATATCTTCTATATTACATTTTTTAGGATCAGCATCCTCTTTCAAATCTCCTTCAGCTAATGCAATAACTCTGTAACCTTGCCTTGCCAGAGATGAAACATAGTTATTATGAATATCTGTGTCATTTTCACATATTTTTGATAGGACTTCAAAAGCTCCTTTTACTGAAACTTTTTGTTTACCGTCCTGTTCGTAAACACAAGCAGAAAACCCTCTTTCTGATTCAAAAGGTATTTCGCAAATAATATTTAAATCGTTTTTAAACTCTGAAATGCTATCTAATCCGGCTTTATACCCAAGAGCAAGTATAGCTATATCAACTGCATCACCTTGAGAATTCCAGCCTTCATTGCTTTTATATAAAGAAGCTTCGTTAGCTATAACACCAGATTTGATAAGGCTGTCCAGACGGTAATCTTGCCCCAGAGATATTTTATTGTTATTTTCACCTAAAATATCTCCTTCGCCGGAATAACCTTCGCCTGTTATATGAAATAATCTACCGTCAGCAAGCTGAATAACTTTTGCGGTTTGTTTATTTACTGTTAATGTGCCTGTTTTATCGCTTGCTATAGTTGTGCAGCTTCCAAGGCCCTCAACAGCACTTAGTTTTTTTATAATAACGTTTTTAGCACTCATTCTTGACATACCAACTGATAGAGCAACAGTTAAGGCAGCGGGAAGTCCTTCAGGAATAGCTGAAACTGCAAGTGCAGTGGCTAAGAAGAATACTTCTTTAACAGGTTGGCCTTTTAGTATTTCTACGGCAGCAAGTACAGCAGCAGCTAATAGCACAATTATACTTACCTGTTTTGCAAATTTTTCCATTCTTACTATCAATGGAGGTTTTGAAGTGTCTATAGAAGTTATAGACTCTGCAATTTTACCTATTTCTGTGCTTAATCCGGTTGAAGTAACAACTCCCTTTGCTCTTCCTGAAGTTATAACAGAGCCTGCAAAAGCCATGTTTTTCTGGTCGCTTATTAATAACTCCCCTTTAACTACATCAGTTGTTTTTTCTACTGCAAGTGACTCTCCTGTAAGCAAAGCCTCATCAATTCGGGCATTATTTACTTCAAATAATCTCATATCGGCAGGTACTTTATTACCTGACTCTAAAATTACAATATCACCAGGCACCAGTTCTTCTGATTCGACTAAAATTTCTTTGCCATTTCTTATAACCCTTGCATTTATTTTGAGCATTTTTTCAAGTGCTTGAGAGCTTTTTTCTGCTTTCCACTCTTGAAATGCTCCAATTCCTGCATTAATAATTATGACTAAAAAGATAAATATGCTGTCTTTCATATCTCCTGCAATAAGAGCAAATATTGCAGCAGCTATAAGTATGTATATTAATGGATTTAAAATCTGATTTAATATAATTTCAAATATAGTCGGAGGCTTTTTTCTTGGCAGAATATTTTTGCCGTATTCATCCAGCCTTTTTAATACTTCATCTTTTGATAATCCTGTTATGCTTGTTTTTAAGCCCTCAAAAACTTTATCCTTAGGGAAATTGTAATAATTTTCAGTTCTAAAATTTGACATTTACTTACCTTCCAGTATTATTTAAAAATAAATTATAATTAAATACTAATTTATTCTATAATTTCATTGATTTATTATTAATTTTATCCTGAACATATTTAATTTGCTCATCTGTAATTTTACTAAAATCTGCTTCAAAATGTCCAATTTTTTCTCTTTTTACAGGCTTTTGACTTGTAAATCCCCATTTTTTAAGGTATCTGCTAGTTTATCAAATACTAATTTATTAGCATTTATCGTTTTTTCTATATCGTTTTTTCCTCCATAAGCCCCTACAGGAAGCCCTCCACCAATGATTTTTCCAAAACAAGTTAAGTCGGGCTTTATACCATATAAGCTTTGAGCTCCACCTAATGCAACTCTAAAGCCTGTCATTACTTCGTCAAAAATTAATACAGCCCCGTATTTAATTGTTAAAGCTCTTAATTTATCTAAAAAATCTTGAGTTGCAGGTACAACCCCCATATTCCCGGAAATTGGTTCAATAATGACAGCTGCAATTTCCTCACCGTATTTTTGAAAAATATTTTCTATTCCTTCAATATCATTATAATTAGCAACGATAGTATTTTTAATATAAAAATTTTTAGGAGTCAATATGCCAAAAGTTTAACTTTTAGGTACTGTTTAAGTCCTAAGTTAATAATTCCATTTTATATAATAATATCTTTGATATTTTATCTTAATTTAAATGTTTCTTTGTAATAAACTCTAATCTGACTTTGATAATTAAAGTATTTTCAAGCTTTAACTCTATAAATAGAACAATTATCTGAATGATCAATATTATATTTTGGTTAATTTTTTATATAATATACTTTATCCTGTATATTGTATATGATAGATTAAAGTAAAATATAGGTAAGAAGAATCAAATTTCAGAGGTTAAGTTAATTGCTAAAAACCAAGCGCAAATCATACGGAAATACCCCTTGGGGAAAAAAATGGGTAACAGCTTTAGAAAGTACAAATTCAGATAGGCTTACAAAAGGTAGAAGCCTTGCAAATCGTGGATATGTAAATAAAATAAGAGTTACAAAAGGAAAAATTACAGCCAGTGTTGAAAGTTCTGGCTATGGCTACGGTTATTATTACGGATACAGCTCTTCTTACCGAATTAGAATGAATTTTGAGCCTTTTACAAAGGAAGAAGTTAAGGCAATAAAGCAGATTATCGCAGAAAATTCATCTATTGCGGTTGAATTGGATATGGGCAATTTGCCGCAAACATTAATAGATGAGCTGGAAAAGATTAATATTTATCTTTTCCCTGACGATTGGGATGAATTAGATAAAACCTGCGACTGTTATGATGATGAAGACCCTTGCAAGCATCTTGCTGCTGTCTATTTTATGCTTGCAAACGAAATAGATAAAGATCCTTTTATACTTTTTCAAGTTAGAGGTTTAAAAAAGGAAAATCTTGTAAAAGCTGCGGGCGTAACAGTTCAACCTCATGAAATAAGACGAAATACTATAATCAACAAATTTATTGAAGTTTCAGAGCTAAAAACAAAAAATATTAATATAAATCCTGACGAGTTTGAATTTTCATTCCCTCAGTACGATATAAAGCCACTGTTATCATTATTGCCTGACAATCCGCCTTTTTATAACAGGGGGAATTTTAAAACTTTTCTTGAAAATATATACAACTTTGCCTCTGCAAATATTGATGATAATTTTCCTGTGATTCATGAAGAACCTGAACTTATGGAAAAGGATTTTCAGCTTGAATATTGCTGGAATGATAGTACTAACAGGCTGGACTACTTATTTAAAATTATTCCTGATAAGAATAATATTGATAAAAGTACTGAAAAAATTCTGGAAGAGCTTAATGAGAATCAACAGGATGAAAATTTGATAAGAATGTCGGGCAGCTCCTCCAGATCTATTGCACTTAAGTTGATGAATATAAGCCGTTGGACTGCTCTAAAAGTAGATTTTTTATTGCCTGATGTAAAAACAGAAGATAAACAAATAATAAAATTAGACGCTATAGCTCCAAAGCTTAACTTTTTTGCACTTGATTATTTGTTGACTTCATCCTCTATAATTGATTATGATAAAGCATCAGATAGCTTTGCCTTTTTAAATATACTTTCATCAATGGCTTTAGGCCTTGTAAAAGCCAATTTATTCATACCTGAATTAATTGCGGAATTTGGAAAAAACTGTTTTTCAATAAGATATATTCCTGTTATAAATGATGAAATCCAAACTCAAATAGATAAGCTAAAACAAATAATGCCTCAAAGCATTTGCACACATGATGAAAAATTTCTTTCAGAAGACGGTTTAATTGATTTATTATCAATTTTTATAACATATACAGTAAAAGATATTATTTCATCACTTATAGACGAGCCTAAAGACAGAATAGTTCCGATCTTTGCTTATAACAAAGTATTTGAGCCTGTTGATTTTAATGAGGAAAACATAGCTCAAAGTATTTCAGGCTGGCTTGAAAAATTACATATATCAAAAAAAGATATTTCGCCGGTTATAAGAGTAGAAGAAGGAAAAGAAGACAATTTTAATATTTTCGTTGACATAATTAATAAAAGCGATCCTATTGCTCCAATAATTCCGGCTAGTAAACTTTATGAAGTTTCTAAACCTAAAAGAAGAAGAAAAAAGAAAACAGAAGAAGATGAGCCTGTAACGGAAATTTTTTCTCTTCCTCCTGAAAAAGTTCAGGCTGAAATATCAAAGCAATTAATTATTGCAGGTCAATACATGCCGGAGCTTAAAACTATTATTGATTCTAAAGGTGAAACTGTTCCGACTTTAACTTTAGAGGGAATGTCTGAAGTTATGATTTCTACAGCAGGTATTTTTGATGTCCTGGGTATTCAAATAATTCTACCTAAAGAGCTTAAAAAGCTTGCTCATCCGCATTTACATGTAAGCGCCAAAGTTAAAAAATATAATGAAGCTTCAGATTCAGGGTATCTTAATTTGCACGAGATGCTTAAATTTTCCTACAAAGTGGCTCTTGGCGATAAAACAGTTCCGCTGAAAGATTTTCGTAAACTGGTTAAAGAAACAAAGGGACTTGTTAAATACAAAGATCAATATTTGTTATTAAAGCCTGATGAAGTTAAATCCATTTTAAACAAGCTAAAAAATCCTATACCTGAAATGAATTCATCCATGCAGGCTCTTTATACTGCTGTAACCGGAGAGGTTAACGGAATAAAGTTTGATTCTGATAAAACCTTAAATAAAATTCTTGATGATTTTACAAAAATAGAAGATATTACGGTTCCCGAAACCTTAAATGCAACTTTAAGACCTTATCAGGAAAGAGGCTTTAAGTGGCTATACTCAAACGCTAAAAAGGGACTTGGCTCTTGTATTGCTGATGATATGGGGCTTGGTAAAACTATTCAGGTTATAACTCTTTTATTAGAATATAAAAAGGAAAGTAAAACCTCTAAGCCGTCTCTTGTAATTTGTCCTACAACACTTATAGGCAACTGGGAAAAAGAATGCCAAAAGTTTGCGCCTGATTTAAATTTGAATATTTATCATGGCCAAGAAAGAGAATTAATCACAAAAGATATTGACCTTTTAATAACAAGTTACGGTACACTTAGGCGTGATGCTAAAAAATTTAGAGAAAAAGAATGGAATTTTTTAATAATTGATGAAGCTCAAAATATTAAAAATTCTGAAACCGCTCAAACAAAAGCCGTAAAGTCTATAAACGCATCTAACTATATAGCAATGACAGGCACTCCGGTTGAAAACAGGCTGACAGAACTATGGAATATTTTTGACTTTATAAATACAGGCTATATGGGTTCATTAACCCAATTTAAAAATGAACTTGCTTCTCCGATTGAAAAATACAAAGATAAAGAAATAATTGAAAAGTTTAAAAAGGCAACTTCACCCTTTATTTTAAGACGTTTAAAAACGGATAAAACCATTATTTCAGACTTACCTGATAAAATAGCTTTTGATGAGTACTGTTATCTTACAAAAGAGCAGGCTGCGGTTTATCAAAATATTGTTGATGACATAATGGAGCAGGTTGAAAATTCTGACGGAATTGAAAGAAAAGGGCTTATTTTTAAGCTTATAACCTCACTAAAACAAATTTGTAATCATCCTGTGCATTTTTCCAAAAAAGGAGAAATAGAGTCAGACCCTTCGGGTAAAGCCCAAAAAGCAGTCTCTATTCTTGAAAATATTATTGATAATAAAGAAAAAGCTCTAATTTTTACTCAATATAAAGAAATGGGCGATATTTTACAGGAAATTATAAAAAAAGAATTAAAACAGGATGCGGTTTTCTTTCACGGTGCTTTAACAAGAAAAAAACGTGATGAGATGATAAATCTTTTCCAGACTGACAAAAAAACAAAAATTATGATAATTTCGCTTAAAGCAGGTGGAACGGGTTTAAACCTTACAGAAGCCTCAAATGTAATTCATTACGATTTATGGTGGAATCCTGCAGTTGAAAATCAGGCTACAGATAGAGCCTACAGAATAGGACAGGAGAAAAACGTAATAGTTCACAGGCTAATTACTCTTGGAACTTTTGAAGAAAAAATTGATGAGATTATTAAATCTAAAAAAGAACTTGCGGATTTAACGGTTTCTACAGGCGAAAGCTGGATTACAGAAATGTCTAACAAAGATTTGCGAGATATCTTTACGCTCTACAAAAAATAAGGTGATATATATAATGGAACATTATGCACACTCAAAAGAAGGTGAGCCGGAGGAAAATTGGCAAACACTAAAAGAGCATTTGGAAGAGACTGCAAATATGGCAAAGGAATTTGCAAGCAGTTTTAATGCGGGCGAAATTGCTTTTTATACAGGACTGTTACACGATTTAGGCAAATATTCACAGAAGTTCCAGAAGAAGATAAGGGGAGCATCAATAAAGGTTGATCACTCTACAGCCGGAGGGCTTGAAGCTATAAATCTTTATGGTAAAGGAATCGGTGATCTTATGGCTTATTGCATTGTAGGTCACCATACGGGGCTTCCTGATTATGGCGGTTCAAATCAGGATAAGTCTTTATCAAAACGTTTAAGAAAGCCAATAGAAAAATATTCAAAATACAAATCGGACTTGGCTGATTATAAGTTCGATAAAAATTTAGCTTTTCAAGAATTAAAATCAATAAAACAAATTTGTAAGAAAAATAAACTTTTTTATCTTTCATTCTATACAAGAATGCTGTTTTCCTGCCTTAAAGATGCGGATTATCTTGATACAGAAAGGTTTGTTGATGAGGCAAAATTTTTGCAGCGCTCACAGTATACAAAATTACCTGAGCTTTATCAAATTCTTTCAGATCATTTAGACGGATTTAAAGGCAGTAAAGGTAAAGTTAATGAAAAACGTGCTGAAATTCTTGATGAATGCTTGAAAAAAGCTGAAAGCAAAAGGGGATTGTATTCTTTAATCGTACCTACAGGTGGAGGTAAAACACTTTCATCTCTTGCTTTTGCCTTAAATCACGCCATAACAAATAAAATGGACAGAGTAATTTATGCTATTCCGTTTACAAGTATTATCGAGCAGAACGCGGATGTTTTCAGGGGTGTTTTTGGAAATGATAATGTTCTTGAGCATCACAGCAACTTTTTGTTTGAAAACATTGAACCTGATGAAGAAAATCCTGATGTTGCTCAAAAATTGAAGCTTGCAACTGAAAACTGGGATATGCCTATAATTACAACGACAAACGTTCAGTTTTTTGAGTCCCTGTACTCTAACAAGTCATCCAGAACCCGAAAGCTGCATAATATAGCAAACAGTGTAATAATACTGGATGAGGCGCAGATGTTGCCCACTGACTTTTTAGAGCCGTGCTTA
>JANQFW010000058.1 GCA_028277625.1 Candidatus Gastranaerophilales bacterium
TAATACTACAGGCGTTAATGAAGAGCAAAACGGCAACACTCTTGTTAAAACAGCAGACTTTATAAAAAATGGTGAAACATTTAAAGCAGGAGAATTTAATCTTCAAAGCGAAACCTATTACTCACTACCTCTTGAGTTTGATGAATCCGTTGACTTAACAACTGTAGAAGACTTACTGGAAGCAATTGGGTACGGTAATGTTCACAATCTAAACTATGCGATGGCAGTAGCGGCTTGATTTTATTTAATATAGAAATAGTTAAATAAAATCAATACGTATCAAATTAATAAAAATACATAAATAATACAAGTTAAACCAATTATTTTTTATAATAAAATTAAAATGAATTATTGCTTTTATAAGATAGTTATAGTAAAGTTATAAATATTAAGGATGAGAATTGGAAATCAGGTAGCCTTTCAAAATATAATTATTATAATGATAGTTGATGTTATTAGTCCAAAGGCTGGGAGATAGTATGGAAAATAATAATATAGAAAAAATAAAAGACATTATAAAGAAAATAAAAAAAAAGAATAAAGATAAAAAAGATGAATATGTTCAAGCTCGAATAATTTATCTTTTTTGCATACTTTGCATAATTGCATTATTACCAATATATAGCTGGTCTTTTGGTCTTAACCAATATTATAAATTTTTGAACACTAACCAATATAATCTAGCTGAAAATGAGCTAATGAGGCTTTATCAACATTCAAAATATTGGTTTGGTGAAAATAATGATAATACTTTATTATTATTAGAAGAGCTAGCTTCCTTAAATCATTATAAAAAAAAATATTTACAAGCATATATATATTATAAAAAATCAGTTTATTTAAGAAAAATATATAAAAAATTGAATAACTCTTGGGGAGTTGAGTCTTTAAAAGGCTTATCAACTTGTTACTTAGAAAAAAAACAATATAAACAGTCAGTTTACTTTGCAGAAAAAGCATTAAATATAAGTAATAAGTTTGGAGAAAAAAAAGTTTCAGATAAACTGTTAAGTTTAATCAATTTACAAGAAGTTTATATACGTATAAACAAAAAAGAAAAATTGAATGAGATATTTAGTAAACTTGTTGATTTGCAAAATATTTTCGAATCTCCCGAGCAGGAGTACTATAACAATTATGTATATGCAATAGCACTAAACCATATTTATTTCAAAAGATATGAAAAAGCTAAATATTTGTTGAATGAAGCAATAGAAAAAAATAATAACAAAGTTAAACACTTTTATATTTTAAATAAAATTTTTTTAATGAAATTGTTAGCCAATATTTATGAAGAAAAAAATGAATATGACCTAGCTGAAAAAACATATAAAAATATTCTTTTTCTTACTGAAAGCATTTTTGGAAAAAATTCTTTGACTAAAATTCATGCTCAAAAAAAATTAGGAATATTTTATTTAAAAATTAATGAAAACAAAAAATCTCAAAAAAGTTTTAAGTCTATACTAAAGCTTGAAAGTAGATATTTAGGTAGTTTCAGTGAAGAATTAATGTGTACTTATTATTACTTAGATAAAGCATCTTTAGATAAAAAACAATATTTAAAAACTGTACTTAGTATACATAACGCATCTAATAAATTTAAAAAAATAGATATTGGTCATATTAAGAATATATGTAATGAAAGGGCAGAGAATTTATAATGGAACATAAAAAAATAATATTAGAAAAATCTACTGTATATCCAAATACTCCTAAAACAAGAGCAGCAAAATACAGAAACGCAAATTTAGCCCCTGCTTTAAGTGGAATTGGTGCTTGTATTGGAGGTGCTGCTGGAGGAGCTTTTGTTGGTGCTGCTCTTGGCAACCC
Source organism: Candidatus Gastranaerophilales bacterium (assembly GCA_028277625.1). Taxonomy (GTDB): domain Bacteria; phylum Cyanobacteriota; class Vampirovibrionia; order Gastranaerophilales; family JANQFW01; genus JANQFW01. The sequence continues at coordinate 1,834 of JANQFW010000058.1, forward strand.
AATAATAGGAGGAATAGTAGGATGTGGATTATTTGTAGGTCCAGGAATTGCTGCAGGAAATGAGCTTCCTCCATCATCACCTCCAGAGTCAAATCCAGCTCCTCCTCCATTTGCAGACCCCTTTGGAGAAGGCGAAGACGCACTCCTTCAGCCACAAAGAATAGATCCCTTAATTTTAGATTTGGATGGTGATGGAGTTATTAAAACCACAACTGTGACCGACGGTGCGTTTTTTGATATGGACTGTAATGGCTTTGCCGAGCTGACAGCTTGGGCTATGGAAGGAGAAGGCGTACTTGCTCGTGATGTTGATAATGATGGATGGATCACTGACGGAAAAGAAATATTTGGAGATCAAACACTACTAGCTAATGGCAACATTGCAACTGATGGTTTTGAGGCTCTAGCTGACCTTGACTCCAACGGAGATAATGAAATTAATGCTGCTGATCGTACTGTAGATGATAATGTTGTACTTGATGAGCTCGGTGTTATTAAAGACGGTGAATTTTTCTATCTTAGTGAGCTGGGCATAACAGCAATAAGCCTTAATACAACAGTCGTTAATAAAGAAGAGAATGGAAACCTTCTCGTAAAAACTAGCAAACTTTATAAGGAATGGAGCTACATTTAAAATAGGAGAGTTTAATCTTCAAAGTAATACTTTTTATACAGTTCCCATTGAATATGATGAATCCGTTGACTTAACAACTGTTGAAGACTTACCGGAAGCCCTGGGCTATGGTAATGTTCACAATCTAAACTATGCGATGGCTGC
>JANQFW010000016.1 GCA_028277625.1 Candidatus Gastranaerophilales bacterium
TTGAGGTATTTCAACAGGTGACGGCGGATTTTGTTTAATCTCCAGAGCTTTTTTAATTATTTCTTTAGGATATTTATCAGCAATAACCCAGCTTTCAAATTCTTCCTCACTTACTTCAAGTATTGATAATATCTTGCTTTTCATCTTTTTAGAAAAAGGGAGTTTTCCACTTGCCATTCTGCTTAAGGTGCTATCATTGCAATTAATAAACTTGGATACTTTATGGCGGGATAATCCCTTACTCTTTAAAATTTGATCTATTTTATTCTTTAATTTAAACATCTTGCGTTATTCATCCTTGACACGCTTTTTAAAATGCGGTAATATAAAATCAGTTAAAGAAAAATATAAATTCAGAGTTGAATTTAGAGATGCAATTTAAGCCCTAAATAAAATTAGGGAAAATTAATTAATTGAGAACTATAAATAATACTACCACAAAATAAATTGAGGGCTTTTTGTAGTGAGAAAAAACAAAATCAGCCTTGCTAACGAATTAACCGCTGATATTAACCATTCAATAAATGATTTGGTAAAAATATTGCTGGACAATAAAGCTGATATAGTGGATTTAAAAGAAGAAATAGAAAATATAAAATTTTTTTTAAACCAAGAGAAAAATCGCCTATCATAGCTATTTATTTCACTCTCTATCTATTAAAATGGTTTATTTATTGTTTTTTTGGTATTCCCAAAGTTTGATATAGGTTAAAAACTCGTAATATGCAAGTAGTACGGCAAGGATAAATCCATGTATGCCATCTAAAAAGCCTTTTTTAAGTATGTATCTTTTTATAAATTCTCCGAATGATCTTAGGATTGTATAAGTAAGCGAGAATTTTTTGTTTCTTTTTAAGAGTTTTTCAAGCTCAAGTGTCGTGTATTTATTGGTTCTACTTAGAAAGCTATCAATAGTATCATAGTTATAGTGAACTATAGCTAATTCTTGCCTTTTGTGGTCTATTTTATGAAGCTCCGAGCAAGATAAGATTTGCGGTGTACAGTGAACTTTGTCGCTAAACGAAACTGAGCCTTTTTTGAAAAATCTTAAAATTGAATTGGGGTACAGTGCCCTCATTGCTTTGCCAAATACAAAGTTTTTTCGTGGGATTAGGACAATTTCGGGTGGTTGGGGTTTGTTGATAAGTTCTCTTAAGTAATCAAATAGTTCTTTTGGTATTACTTCGTCAGAGTCTACTACTAAAATCCAATCACCTGAGGTTTGGCTTATTGCAAAGTTTCTTGCAGGGTCTGCAAAGCCTACATTTTCGTGGTATACAATTTTGCAGCCGTGTTTTTGGGCTATTTCTATTGTTTTATCGTTGCTATACATATCACAAATAAGAACTTCATCTGCTAGTGAAACTGATTGCAAACATTCTTCCAAGTATTTTTCTGAATTATATGTGTGTATAACAACTGAAATGCTCATTAAATAATACCTACTTTATAAATAACTAACTATCTATATATATTTTATCTGCTAAAAATAAAATATATATAGTTTTCAAAGTTTTGTGGAATTTAAGAATGTGAATTAATCTGATTAGTACTTGATAGGATTAATCAACACAGCCTTTTGGCAATCTGGTAAAAAGCGCTGCCCTGCCTTTACAAACTTATCAGGAGCAGTACTAACATAGAACTTTCTGTAGCAATTAGATTCATTATTAAATAAATTCAACTCTTTAAGCTTATTAACCAATTGCTCTGTGAGGTATTGCGCTGGATCTACAAGCATATTAGGAGATGCTGTGATTTTGTTTATGACATCTCCAAGGTATGGGTAGTGAGTACAACCCAGAATAATTTTTTCTACTTGATTTTTTATCAATGGGTTAATATACTCAAATACTTTTTCATGCGCGTGGTCAGTGTGAGCTATATCATTTTCTACTATTTCTACCAGACCGGGGCAAGGAATTTCGTATACTTTTTTTTGTGGAGAGAGTTTTATAATTTGCTGACTGTAAGCTTTTGACTTGATTGTAGCAGACGTTGCGATTACCCCTATTTTATTTGCATCCATGCTTGCTATATGCTCTGCTGTTGGCTCTATTAAACCTAAGATAGGGAAATCATAATTATTTTTGACTTCCTCTAGCACCACTGCAGAACTGGTGTTGCATGCCATCAGTACGATTTTTACGTTATGAGACTTAAACCAGTCTAATATTCCTGTTACAAAAGTGTATAGTTCTTCTTTTGTTTTTTCTCCGTAGGGAACACGTAGAGTATCACCAAAATAAATATAATTTTCTTGAGGTAGTACGTTTATTAAATGTTTTAGTACTGTTAATCCGCCCACTCCAGAGTCAAATAAGCCTATGGGCGCATTTTTATTTTGCTTATATTTCATTTATAATTTACTTTCAGTTTTAACTGGATTCATAGCCGAGTATTTCATAATCAGGTATTTAAACAAACCTGCTGATATAGCCTTAGCAGTTAGCTCTTTTCTTTTGGCACCTAATAATTTGTATCTTTCTGAAGGGTTTGACATAAAGCCTACCTCTACAAGTACAGCCGGTACGTCTGTATGATGAATAACATAAAACATAGAATTTTTTATTCCCCTGTCTGGAGATTTTACATATTTAACCAGTTCTTGTTGCACCTGGAAAGCTAAGCCTTCGCTTTGTTTTGTATACCAGTGTGTTTCTATGCCTTTGATTTTTTTATCGGTAGATGAGTTTATGTGGATGCTTACAAATGCATCTGGTTTTTCTTTATTCGTAATTTCTGTTCTTTCTTTAAGAGATACAGTTTGGTCGCCCTTTCTTGTAAACACGGTTTGAACGCCGGCACTTTGCAATTTTTTTGCTAATCTTTTAGCAATATCGTATACAATATCTTTTTCGAATATGCCGTTGACTTCTGCGCCTGGATCATAGCCGCCATGGCCTGCATCTATTACTATTTTACCCTTTAAGAAGTTGTTATTAGCCGTAGGATTTTTCTTTTTAGCTATTTTTTCGACCTTAGGAGATTTTAATGTTAGTTCTAGGGTTCTGCCGTCTAAGCTTAGTCTTGTCTCAAATTGAACAGGGCTACTTGTTGAAAATAGCCATTTAGAACCTTTTTCAAGTTCTTTTATATTTAGTCCTTTTAAGTGATTAGTTTCTTTAAACTTGGCAAGTAAATCTCGCTTGGGGATGCCAACATTAAATAGTGAGAGGCTTGTTTGCTTGCTGTCTAAGGTGTGTTTTATATTGTGATAGATAGGACTATTAGAGGATAGTATTATCTTTGTTATCTTTTTATTGGTTTGGTAAACTTTGATATCTTGTATATCCGCATCAGAAAAACTTTGTTTTAGAGCGCTAAAGTCTAACTCATTTTCTGGTGCGATAACCATTGATTGAGTGTCTGGAGTTATTGCTGTAATATACTTATTAGGGTTTGCTGTTTCTATTACAAGCCTTGCGGTATTTGATTCAAACTGTCCAATTCTTACAACATCTTTATTTTCCAGCTCTATAGTTTTAGCTAAAGCATTAGAGTCTAAAATTGAGTTAGGTATATCAAATACCAGCCTGTTAGGCTTTTTTATTAAAAGCGGTTCAGATATTATAAAGTTGCCTGTGCCTGATAGAATAACCTGATTTTTTTGAGTTGAGATCTTTTTTATAACCAAATTATAGCCATTATTATTTTTTACGGAATAATAAATATTTTTTTTAGAAAATTCTTGTTTTGCTTCTGGATTAGGATCGCATTGCAAGATGCTATCCATTTGCTTTTGCAATAAATCTTTTGAGACTTTAACAGCTTTCATTTCTTCTTGATTTAATTTTTGCTGTTTTGTATCATCTGCTATTTTATTATTTTCTTTATTAATTTCGGTGGGGGATATTTTTATATCGTCTTTAGTGAAAGATTCAATTGGTTTGCTTTCAGCTGAAACCAATTGACCATTAGAATTAGGAACTTCTTTTGATGATATTTCGTCATTATTTTTAATATTAGTTTCTTTTTTTATTAAGCTTACTTTTGCTTTATTAGGTAAATGTGTAACTACAACCAGTTTTTTAGTTTTTTCTAAAGCAGCAGCTTTGCTTTCATGAGTCTTTTTATCTGAATAAATCGAAGGAGTAACAATATTTTTTGGATTAATGTCATTTAGTTTAAAGACCACTGTTTTATTATAAATTTTCAAACCCAGTTTATTCAAATGATCCTCTGAATCAGCAGTGAATACAAAACGTACAATATCTGGATTCAAAGAAAATTGAGAGGCTTTAAAATTTTTAATACCTTTATCAGCAATGTCTATAGACATTTTTTTAAAAGAAAGGACTGTGTTAGGAATATCAACTACAATTCTAGCCGGATCTTTTAACCTTATAGTGTTATAGTTTTCTATTCTTTTTTCACTGGTCATTATTATTAATTTGCCTTTTTCATCTGGAATGATGTTGGTTATAGTATTTTTATCACTCGCAAATGCAATGTTTAAGGAAAATATTCCAATAAATAAAATCATTAAAATTTTTCTTAACATAAATATCCCCAGAACTGCCTTTAAAAAACTGATATATTAATTCTAAAATATTTAAATAGTAATAGATTTGTTTAGTATTACTATTTTATTGTATAACTTATTCTATTACAAGGTTCTTAATATTTTTATAGTACAAAAACTTTAGAATATTACTCAGGTTACTTAATTAAATTTAAACCCTAAAAGTTAACTATAATTTGAAAAAACTCAGTTAACGCAAATTAAGAAATTGAATAAAAAATTTAGAGTACTTTTCAGATTTCTTAATAAAATATTAAAGTATTAGCCTATTAACGTAAAACTTATTATAATATGGATAATATATAAAGACTTGGTAGATCCAAAATAAAATGTAACCGGAACAGGGGACAAAAATGCTTAAAGTATGTGGTAGGCGATGGTATGATCAAGATATTAGAGTAGCAAAGTTTTTGCGCTTGATCGAGCAGATACCTGAGGAAGCTCAGGAAGAGATATCTCAAATGATAATTGAGTTTGTGAATTTAATTAGAAAAACCAATGAGGCTAATAAAGATGATAACTTTATTAGCCTAGGCAAAGAACGGATTTTAGGCTTGTATCAAGCAGCTAATAAAAGGCGATGGTATGATAAAAAGCCTGAACTTAAAAGCGCTATGAACACTTTGAGTACTTTACAGGTTGAAGATTATTTAAGAATAGTCCAAGGAATTACAGAAACAATTGAATCTGTTCTTAAAGAAAAAGCAGAAGAGCTGCAAGCTCGTTAATAGTTTTGGAAAAACCTTGAACTTAAATACAATTTATTCTAAGATTTACTAAAAAATTTATTTTAAATATAAAGTAAATTATATTGCAATTATTGTAAAAAAATGGGTTTGAATAACAGGAGTAAAAATAAAATGAAAAAGAACTTTTTATTTACATCAGAATCAGTAACAGAAGGACATCCTGATAAAGTATGCGATCAAATATCAGATGCTATTTTGGATGCGTTCTTATCAAAAGATTCTAAATCAAGAGTTGCAGCAGAAACATCTGTTACAACCGGAATGGTTTTAGTAGCAGGTGAAATTACATCAAATTGTTATGTTGATATACCAAGTGTTGTAAGAAATACTATTGAAAAAATAGGCTATGTAGGTTCAGCAGGCGGTGGCTTTGATGCTAAAACCTGTGCGGTAATAACTAGTATAGACGAACAGTCAAGTGATATATCCAAAGGTGTTAATACTGCTTTGGAATCCAGAAGCGGCAGTGAGTTAAAAGCACAAGAAGATGAAAATATCGGTGCAGGCGACCAGGGTATTATGTTTGGTTTTGCTTGTGATGAAACACCTGAGCTTATGCCATTACCAATAAGCTTAGCTCATAGGTTAGCCTTAAGATTGTCTAAAGTTAGAAAAGATGATACTTTATCTTATTTAAGACCTGATGGAAAAACTCAGGTAACAGTTGAATATGTTGACGGTATTCCTGCAAGAATTGATACTATTGTTATTTCAACTCAACATGACCCAGAAATAAAGGGCGAAGCGGACAATGCAAATGTTCAAAAAATTATTTCTGATGATTTGAAAAAGCATGTTATTGATTTTGTTTTCAAGAATGAAAAAATTAAGCCTGACTTAAATACAAAATATTATATTAATCCGTCAGGGCGATTTGTTATAGGTGGACCACAAGGTGATGCTGGCTTGACAGGCCGTAAGATTATTGTTGATACTTATGGTGGTTATGCTCGTCACGGTGGTGGTGCATTTAGTGGTAAAGATCCAACAAAGGTTGATCGTAGCGCAACTTATGCGGCAAGACATGTTGCTAAGAATATAGTATCATCCGGCTTGGCTAAAAAATGTGAAGTTCAGTTAGCTTATGCTATAGGCAAAGCGGATCCTGTTTCTGTATTGATAGATACATTTGGTACAGGTCAAATAAGTGATGCTGAAATTAGCGAGTTAGTTAATAAGAACTTTGATCTTAGGCCTGCTGCTATTATTAACAAGTTTGACTTAAGAAGTTTACCTTCTAAATATAATGGTACTTTTTATCAAAATACTGCGGCTTACGGTCATTTTGGAAGAACTGATATTGAGCTTCCTTGGGAAGAAACTGATAAAGCAACTGACTTAGGCAAGCAGATTAAGCAAAGAGCTCAAGTATAGGATTTAAAAATTTTATAAATAGCTTAGAATATAAAAACTGCCTCTAATACAGAAAGAAATTGTGGGGCAGTTTTTTATTATGAACTTAGTTTGTAGTTGAGGTGGCATTTATTTTACTAAAATCGGCTAATTCAATAGTTTCAGCTTTTTCTCTAATTTTTTCTGTAAAAAAGTTTAAAAATTCAGCTTCATTAGCATAATGTGCTTTTATCAAATTTTTAGCCTTATTAAGTTGTTTTAGTGCTTTTTGGGCATTACTGTCTTTTAAGTAGCTTTCAGCTGAGTTGTTGTAGCTGTATATTGCTTCTCTATATTTCCCTTGTTTTTCATAATACCTTGCAGCCTGATCATCACTTAGTGCAGCTTCATTATAATTGCCAAGTTTTAATTGTGCAGATGCAAGGTCAATATAGCATACAGCTAAATCTTTAGAATTATCAGAATCATGAGTTTTAAGCAAGTCAATTGTTTTATAATTTGCTTTTTGAGCTTCTGAATATTTTTTTGCATCAAAGTAGGATAATCCGGCTGAATTATAACAGAATGCAGCCTCTGTATATTCTTGTTGTTTTTCGTAATAGCCTGCAGCCTTATCATATGTTTTTGCAGCTATATTAAACCGTCCTGCTTTATCATAGGTGCTAGCAAGCTGGCTATTGTATTGCGCAAGGTTTTTATTATCATTAGGGGAAGTTAGGCTAATTGCCTTATTTAGTTGAACTATTGCTTTTCTGTACTCTTGATTTTTATTATAACTTACGCTGGAATGCATATAGTTAGAGGATGCAGCTTTATTTTTGTTTTGCAGTTTATAATAGCTGGCAGCCTTATCGTATTTAATTCCAGCTTCTTTGTAACTGCCAGTTTTATAGTCTGCAGCTGCTGCATTGCTATTGTATGCGGCTAGCTTATCGTAGGCCCTAAAGTTATGCTTTTGAGTTAATGTTAATGCATTATTATAAGCTTTTACGGATTCTGGATATTTCTTTGCCTCGAAATAGCATAATCCAGATGAATGATATTGAGCTGCAGCTTTTTCATATTTTTTTTGTTTTTCAAATTGCTCGGCAACCTTGCCATAGTTTAATGCAGCTTTATTATACTGTTCGGCTGCGGCCTGCTCGAGCTCTAATTTCTCGTACACATTAGCTTTAACCTCATAATAATTAGCTAAATTTTTGCAATCATCAGGAAAGTGCTTGTTTGTTAGAGTGACTGCGCTGTTAACTTCTTCTAAAGCTTCTGAATATTTTTCACTTTGGTAATAACTTAAGCAGGAGGAATTATAGCAAGAAGCAGCATTTTTAATTTTTAAAAGTTTTTCGTAATAACCTGCAGCCTTGTTATATTTAATTGCAGCTTCGTCATATTCTTTTAGATTATCGTGGGTCTCAGCAGCATTTTTACTATATATGGCTAAAGCCTCATAACCTTTATTATTATGCTTTTCTGTAAGTTCTATGGCTTTATTATAACTTTGAAGGGCTTTAGGGTATTCTTTTGAGTTGCAGTAATGTTTTCCAGATGCATTATAGTATTGCGCAGCCTTTTTAAAGTCACCCTCGTCTTCAAAAAATTGACCAGGATCCCTATGTATAGACCGAGTTAGAAGGATGAGACCAGTTTTATCTGTTATAAGTGTATGATATGTATAATCTTCTCTGTTTTCTATAATATCTTGGCCTTTTGTAGTTCCTTTATTGCCGGCAAAGTTAACATTATGTTGCTTTGTATTATTAGTTGATAAGTTTCTTTTTTGTTGAACCAAAGGCTTACCATACAATTTTAACATCTCTATTTTGTCCTTTTAAATATATTATTAACTTACATTATTTGGATTAACCTTTGGCAATTGTTTACTGCCAAAGCTATGTTCTGATTGATTTATTGTTTTTAATAGAATATTGATTTAAAAATTAAATTTACGCCAATTTATTTATCTTAGCTATCCAATCGCTATTTATAAATTCTAAGCCTATCAAGTTTTTTTAAAATTACCATAAACAAAAATTTTAGTTGAAATAATAACAATGTGGTCTTAAATAAAATTTACGATTAAATTACTGATTAATTATTATATTTGTATAAAAAAACGTATAGATCTTGATTACAAAATTATTGTAGTGGATATTTTTCTTATAGATCGGCATAATCTATCAATTTACTAATATCCTGGTTCCAGCCACCGTTCCAATTCTCAATTAAAATATCAGCAGGTGATTTGCCTTGCTTAACAAGCTCATTTAATTCTTCTAAGTATATAGACTCATCAGCATTATCAGCATCTCTCTGCTCATTTAAGGACTGCACTGCAATATCTACAAGCTCTTTTGCAATATCTGCAACGTTAAAATGTCTGCATTTAGCCTCTAATCCTTGCTTAGGCACAGAGAATCTTAAATCTGTATAATCTTGCCAGTCTAAATTTTTAATTAAGTCCCAACCGGCTTCTAAGGCACTTGGATTGTATAATAAACCTTTCCATAATGCAGGCACTGCGGATATTAAATTTTCTCTCTGACAATCGGTACACCTGACTTCTATATAATTTTTCAATCTAACTTCTGGAAAGAAAGAACTTAAATGTAAGTGCCAATCATCGATTGTCGCGCGATAGCCCTTATAGCCATTTTTCAAATACTCTCTAAATGGCATGCCTTTCATATTAAACCATTTACCTTCTTTTTGAAGGAATATCATAGGCAAATCAATCATTATATCTGTATAATTCTCAAAAGAAAAATCTTTTTTAAATAGTTTAGGCGAAATCAAACCACATCTATCTTCGTCTGTGTCTAGCCATCCATAAGCCCTATAAGATTTAAAACCTGATAATTTGCCTTCCCTAATTGGAGAATTTGCAAACATAGCAGTGACAATAGGGGATAATCCAACAGATAAGCGAAGTTTATTCATTGCATCTTCTTCAGAATTAAAATCAAATGCAGCTTGAATACCCGCGGTTTCTCTCATCATAACAAAAGGACGACTACCTTTAGTTGGTAGGTATTCTGTCATTATCTTATAGCGATCTTTTGGGATTATAGTAATATCTTTATGAGTAGAAACAGGTTGGTTACCAAGTCCAATCCATTTTATACCCATATCTTCAGCTAATTGGCTTGTAATATTATTATAATTTGCAACTATTGTACTTAGTTCTTGAATTGTTTTATGTGGATTTATACTATATTCAACCTGACTTCCGGGCTCAATTGTTATCATACCTTCTTTATAATTGATATTATTTACAATTTCATCCGAGCTTTGCTCAGATAAATTTTGTTCTTTTTTAAACTTTTCAAGAAATTCAAAAATGCCATTTTCTCCAGAAAAAGGCTTTGCTATAAAATTTTTATTATCAATTCCAAGTTTCTCAAATTCCAAACCAATTTTAAAATCAGCATCATTTTTTATACCACTGAAAAATATCTCCATCAGCTGATTTTTATTAGTTATTATTTGATTGTCTTTATTTTTTTCTAATAGTTGCTGCATTTTAAATTTTCCATTTTTTATCTTAATTTATAGTTGATTTTATTGTATTATCAACTTATTCACAAATAAAGTAAAATAATTGTTAACGTTTTTGTAAGCTTAGCATAATTTTTTTTTGTTGAGTATTATTATTTTAGATAATAGCCTAAGAGGATTAAAATTGAATTATTTACAAAGGGCAAAAAAGTTTAGAACTAAAAAACGCCTGGGGCAAAATTTTTTGGTGGACGCAAACATAATTGAGAAAATAATCGAAGAATCATCTTTGAGCAGAGACGATGTGATTTTAGAAATAGGTCCTGGCATTGGTTTTGTTACAGAAAAAATAGCCCAGTTGGCAGCAAAAGTTTTGGCTGTAGAAGTTGATGATGATGCAATAGAAGAATTGGAAAAGCTAAGCTATTCAAATATTAAGATCATAAATGAAGATATTCTTAAGGTTGATATAAGTGAATTAACCGATAATCCAATAAAAATAATTGCAAATATACCTTATTATATTACAAGTCCGATTATTGTCCATTTGCTTGGAGAAATTGATGAAATTGAACATTTTAACAGGAAAATGGTTAAGGAAATAATGTTAATGGTTCAATACGAAGTGGCTCAAAGAATTGTTGCCAACGAAAAGTCAGCATCCAAGGAGTATGGATTATTATCTATTCTTGTTAATTATTGGGCAGAGCCGGAACTTATTGCTAAAGTTCCAGCAAGGTCATTCTACCCTGCACCAAAGGTTGACTCTGCCTTAATCAAATTAAAAGTTAGGGATAAACCAGCAATTAAACTTAATAATCCTAAGCTGTTCAGAAGAATAATTAGAGCTAGCTTTAGAATGAGAAGAAAAACAATTAAAAATGCACTTGTTAATTCTGGTTTTGATAATAGCGTAGTTATAGAAGCACTTTCACAGGCAAGTATTTCTCCAGCTATCAGAGGTGAAAAACTATCTATACAAGACTTTGAAATACTTGCCCGTGCTATAGAGGAGATTATGGATGGAAAAAGTAAGAGTAAAAACTCCTGCTAAAATAAATTTAACACTAGAAGTTTTGAATAAAAGGCATGATGGCTATCATGAAATAAAAAGCTTGATGCAGTCAGTGAGTTTGTATGATTTTTTGACAATAACAAAGCAAGAAGGCTCTAATGATATAACTCTTAGTGGTAATAAACCTGATATCCCTTATGATGAAAATAACTTATGCTATAAAAGCGCAAAAATATTTTTCGAAAAAATAAATATAAAAAATCAAGGGATAAATATAAATATAGAAAAAAGAATACCCGTTGCTGCCGGGCTTGCCGGAGGTAGTTCAAATGCTGCAGGGGTTTTAGTTGGCTTGAACGAAATGTACAACAACCCCTTGTCAATAGATGCTATGTCTAAACTGGCAGCTACAATAGGATCTGATGTTAATTTTTGCTTACATGGTGGTGCACAACTTGCTACATCTAGGGGTGAAAATTTACAATCTGTCTCTACACCTGACTTAAACGTAATTATTATTAAGCCTAAAAATTTGTCTTTATCAACTAAAGATATTTATACTAAGTATTCAGAGCTATTTTTCCCTCATAATGCCCAGGAAGAATTTGTTGTTGGTGGTCCAAAGTTTCAAAACACTGAACTTATAATGAATGCTATCAAAGACAATAATATAGAAAATATTGCACTATTTTTAAGCAATGACTTAGAAAAGGTTGCATTGGGCTTATATGAACAAGTACAGGAAATTAAGAATAAATTAATAAGCGTCGGCTGTTTAAATGCTATAATGTCTGGGAGTGGACCTAGTGTGTTTGGTATTTACAATACCGAGATAGATTTTTATGAATACTTTGCAGACTATGAGATGTTTGAAGCCTTTACAATCGACAAAGGTGTAAGTGTGTATTAAAAGGGGGAGTTATAAATGCTGGATATGTCATATAAAGAGTGGGCAGAAAAAGATATAAAGTATGTTTGGCATCCTTTTACCCAAATGAAGGATTATGGACAGGATGATCCTTTAATTATCGATAGGGGAAAAGGAGTATATGTTTGGGACCTAAAAGGAAATAAGTATATAGATGGAATTTCTTCCTGGTGGGTTAATACATTGGGGCATTCTAATGAAAGGCTAAATGATGCAATAAAACGTCAACTGGATAAAATAGAGCATGTATTATTAGCCGGATGTTCTCATGTTCCGGCAATTGAGCTTGCAGAACGACTGATAAAGATTATGAACACATCTTTTACAAGGGTTTTCTATTCAGATAATGGATCCACAGCTGTAGAAGTTGCATTAAAAATGGCTTATCAATACTGGGTGCACAAAGGCTATCCAGATAAAAATAAATTTATAGCACTAAAAAATTCATATCACGGAGATACACTAGGTGCTGTTTCTGTTGGTGGTGTGGATTTATATCATAAAATTTATAAACCTTTGCTGTTTGATATTTTTCAGGCAGATTCACCAAATTGCTACAGGTGCCCTTGCAGTCAACAAAAAGATAACTGCAACTTTGAGTGCTTAAATTCTGTTGAAAAAATACTTGAAGAAAACTCAAATAAAGTTGCCGGTATCATCATCGAACCTCTTGTTCAAGGTGCAGGCGGAATGATAATTTATGACAAAGAGTATATTATAAGGCTTAAAAAAATCTGTGAAAAATATAATATTTTGCTCATTGACGATGAAGTTGCTATGGGCTTTGGCAGAACCGGCAAAATGTTTGCATATGAGCATACAGGCATAACCCCTGATATTATATGTCTTGCCAAAGGAATAACAGCAGGTTATCTGCCATTGGCAGTAACTGTTGTTGGAGAAGAAATTTATCAAGCGTTTTATGATGACTATGAAACATTAAAAACCTTCTTCCATGGTCATAGCTTTACTGGAAATCCTTTAGCTGCAAGCGTCGCTGTTGAGAACTTTAAAATTCTCGAAGAAGAAAATATTATTGAATCTATTCAACCCAAAATTAAAAAATTAAAATCTGAACTGCAAAAATTTGAAGAACTAAAAAATGTTGGTGATATAAGGCATGTTGGAATGATAGGCGCTATTGAGCTGGTAAAAGACAGGCAAACAAAGGAAGGATTTCCTTTTGAGAAAAAATTAAGCCTGCAAATACATAAAGAAGGCTTAAAAAGAGGTGCTATTATCAGACCTCTCGGCAATGTACTATACTTTATGCCGCCTTATGTTATTACAGAAGAAGAAATAACAAAACTAACAGATATAGCCTATGACTCTATTAAAGCTGTTCTTGGATAATTTTAATATTAAAACTTAACTAGTTACTTTTGTTGCTCTTGCTTTGGCTGGCTTTTGCTACCAATAGACATATTCTGAAAGTTATCCATTAGGCTTATAAATGCTGGTGTTAACAATACAGTAAACATAGACGGCAAGATAAATAGTACAAGAGGAATTACCATCTTTACACTTGCCTTTGCAGCAAGAGCTTCTGCTTTTTGTCGTCTTCTTGTTCTTACTGTATCAGAGTAGACCTTTAAAGATTGAGCAATACTTGTACCAAGCTTATCAGTTTGAATAAGCAAAGAGGTTAAAGAGCGTAAATCTTCTACGTTATTTCTATTTGCCAAATTCCTAAAAGCCTCTTGCCTTGGTACACCTGCTAATATATCCTTACTAACCCTACCAAGCTCTGTTGCAAGGATAGGGCAAGTCCTCATCTGCTCCTGAGACACTCTAAATAGTGCTGCATCTAGTCCTAATCCGGCTTCTACGCAGACTGTTAATAGATCTAAAGCATCAGGCAAGTTATAAGAGATCTCTGTCTCTTTATGTTTTATATAATTTTTTAACTTCATCTCAGGTAGCCTGTACAGCGTTAGCGGAGTTGCTATAAACAATATAGTTGCCATCATAGCATCTAATCCGCCTATGCTATAAATAGCAAGCGCAAAAACAAAACCTATAATTCCGTAAAGTACTTTTTGGGTTATAAGCTTTACTACATCCTCATCCGTAGAAGGTCTGCCTGCTTGTATTAAAAGTTGTTTGACGGTGTTTACCTTTTGCCGTTTTTTAGTTAAAGCGTTTACAATTGGAGCAACAAGTTCACCCGCACGTTTTTTAAAATAGCTTTCTTTATTCACTTTTTCTACAGATGCTAATTCTTTATGTTGAGAAAGGCTTTTTAGTCTGCGCTCAAGGATATCATCTTCCTCTTCCAGATCCATAAATAAATATATAATACCTGCAACACAAAGTCCTATAAGTAAAAGCCCAATATAAGTCATTTTTATTAAACCCTAATATTTGTTATCTTATTGATGATAAAAAATCCAAGTGCGCTCATTGTAGCAGCAAGAGCTAGAGCTCCCCACCCTATAGGTGTTTTAAACAAAGGTTCCATATACTTAGGGTTCATAACCGAAATAATGCCACCAAGTGCCGCTGGAGCAAGGCCTAAAATAATGCCTGAAAGTTTAGCTTGTGCTGTTTGAGATTCTATTAAACCCAATAGTTTAAATCGTTCTCGTATTGTATGGCTAAGATTGTCTAATATTTCTGCCAGGTTGCCACCTATTTCTCTTTGAATCAAAACAGCAGTAACAAAAAAGCGCAAGTCTTGACTGCTTGGAATTGCTTGCGCCATATTTTCAAGCGCATCTTTTGTATCTTTACCCAAAGAAATATCATCATAAACCTGCTTAAATACTTGACTTACCGGTGGGTTCATTTCGTTAGAAACAAGTTGAAACGCAGATAATAAAGAATGTCCAGCTCTTAAAGAGCTAGCTAAAAGCCCCAGGCAATCAGGAAATTGCTTCGTAAAATCCTTAGATCTTTTTGCAATCTTAAAATTAATTTGCAAAAACATAAATAAGCCTGCAATTAATCCTACTATAGGAGCAAATAAAACACCTATAAAAAAAGAGCAAACCAATGTAACAGCAAACATTATTATTAGCGCATGTATTATAAAAATATCCACTGATGTTTTTATATCAGCCTGCTTTAGCCCTTTTTTTAATTTTTTAATAACATCAAGCTTATCTAGCACCTTGGCTAATGTTCCTATTTTATAGTCAGTATCTTCCATATACTGATCTAATATCATTTTTTTATCAGGATCAATGCCATTATTTATTTTTCTATTTTTTATATTGCTCAATCTTTTTTCTAATAAAGGATCTTTAGAATCCTCCTTTATCAGTAACATTATTAATGCAAATGTTATTATTCCACAAATTAAACTTAATAAAATGCTATTATCCATGATCTCTTATCACTTACTTATTCTTTAATCTATTCAATAGAGAGTTGCGATTTGGACTCGACTTAGGAGTGTTAATGGGTAATTGTGTTTCAGGATTTTTCTGTTGAGATGATTCGCTCACAGCTGAAGGATTAGTTAGTTGTACATCTTTTTTAACAGATCTTTTGTTAGGGGGATCCGGGCAAAGATATTGAGGTTGAGATTCTATCTTAAAATGCTCAGCAGGAAGATCTATACCTTTTGCTTTACATCTATCCATAAATTTAGGACGAACACCTGTTGAAACATGGCAACCTACAACCTTGCCATTTGAATCTAAACCTTTTTGCTCCCACTTAAAAATATCCTGCATTGTAACAACATTGCCTTCCATTCCTACAACTTCGGATATATAAGTAACTCTTCTTGACCCATCACTCAACCTGCTAGCTTGAACAATCAAGTGTACAGCAGAACTTACTTGGGTTCTAATAGTTCTTTCCGGCAAATCTACACCAGAAAACATAACCATTGTTTCTAACCTGCTCAAAGCATCTCTTGGTGTATTTGCATGAAGTGTTGTTAAAGAGCCATCATGACCGGTATTCATAGCCTGAAGCATATCCAAAGCTTCTGCTCCACGACATTCACCTATTATAACTCTATCAGGTCGCATCCTTAATGAGTTAATAACAAGGTCTCTAGCTGTAATTGCGCCTTCTCCTTCGATATTTGGAGGACGTGTCTCTAATCTTACAACATGGTCTTGCTGCAAGCTTAATTCTGCAGAATCTTCTATTGTTACAATTCTTTCATCAGCAGGAATCAAATCAGAAAGACTATTTAATAAAGTTGTTTTACCTGCACCAGTTCCACCAGAGATAACTATATTAAGCCTTCCTAAGACTGCAGCCCTTAAGGTGTCAGCCATTGAAACTGTCATAGAACCCCATGCCAATAAGCTATCTAATGTTGCAGCATCTGCTTTAAATTTTCTGATAGAAAGTGAAGGCCCATCTATAGCCAAAGGAGGAATAATTGCATTAACCCTTGAACCATCCGGAAGCCTGGCATCTACCATTGGAGATTTTTCATCAATTCTTCTTCCTACAGCTGAAACAATTCTTTCGATTATATTCATTAGATGCGCATTATCTCTAAACTCAACAGGAGTTCTTATAAGCTTTCCACCTTTTTCAACATAAACTTGCTTAGGACCATTTACAAGAATATCAGACACTCCAGGGTCAGCAAGAAGTGGATCAAGAGGGCCATAGCCTTTAATTTCTTGTAATATCTCTCTTATAAGTGTGTCTTTTTCCCTGTTATTCATAGGGGTAGATGCATAGTCCGTAGTTAGGCATTTATCTACAAATTGTTTAATAAATTGCCTTTGCTCGTCATTGCTAAAATTGTCCCATGCTGGTGTTGAATTAACTTTTTCAATAAATTTTGAATGAACATCTTCCTTGATCTTTTGCAATTGCGAGTTTACTTCGCCACCACGCTGCGTCTCTTCTTTTTGCGCACTGGCAGCACTTTCTGCAAAAGTTGCCTTTGTTGTACTAATATTTTTATTTAATCTATCTTTTAAAGACATATATGACCCTTATTTTTTACCTTTAGTAGGATTCATTTTGCCAAATAAATTTGCCAGGATGGAACTACCAGGTTTGGATGCTGTCTGCTCATTGCCTTTTACATAAATAGAGTTACTCAATTTAGCAGCCAAACCAAAGAAACTATCATTCACATTTGAATCTTTATTAATTTCACAAATAGGCATACCTCTATTAATCGCAGACATTACTGTGAAATAATTATTTGGTATTTTCCAATACACATTATGATTCAATGCATCTTCAACATCTTCAACAGAAATTTCTTCATTTTCTATGTATCTATTTACCAGCATTTTAACTTTTTCTCTTGGATAATCAAGTCTTTCAAACAAATCAAGACACCTTTGAGCATTTCTTATTGAAGGCAAGTTAACAATTGACACAAGTAGAATATCATCTGATAAATCCAACGCAGAAATAGTTTTACTGTCAAAAACACTGCTTGTATCGATTACAATATAAGAAAAAACTGATCTTAATGCACTCAAAACCGTACCAATCTGTTCAGAAGTTATTTCTTCAGCTTGTTCAAGATATGGAGGATCTGCTAATACATAAAGCTCTTTATCTTGATACTTTTCAAGGGTCTTTATTAAGAATGATTCATCAATTCTGCTAATTTGTGTGACAATATAAGCAATATCATAAGAAGGGCTTAAGTCTAAAAATGTAGTTACATCACCCAATTGCAAGTTTAAATCTACCAAAGCTACCTTCTTCCTGGTAACTTCTGCCAAACTTACAGCTAAATTCGTTGCTATAGTTGTTTTGCCAATACCGCCTTTATTACTGAATACCGTAAATATTTTACCCTCTGTAAAGCTATCCGTATTATTTTTTAGCAAGTGCTTTGCCTTATTCAATATTCTGGTAATTTCAGCCTGGGCTATCGGCTTGGAAACAACTTCACTGGCACCTGCTTTCATAACTTGTATAATAAATTCAGGATCATTATTACTAGAAATTGCGTAGACTATACAAGATCTTAATTGAAAATTTATTTTTTCTATCACATCCACAGCTACAGTTGTAGCCGATGAAACATCTATAAAGACTATCGAAGGCTTACTCTTTATTACAGCGTTATAACCTTCAATTAAGTCGTCAAACTCTCCTACTATGTCAATAAATTTAAAATTTTCAAGGTCGCTTTTAAGCTCTGACCTTGAAGTCTTATCATTTCTAATTAACATTACAGGGATTGATTCCATTAATAAAACTCCATTTATAACATTTGTGGCTCTATAATTTTGGGCGTGACAAATATTAACAGCTCGGTTTCATACTTTGATATATCATAACTGTTAAAAGCCTTTCCTATTAGGGGTATACTTCCTAAGATAGGATGTTTCGTATTTGTCCTATTGTTCGTTTTCTCTATTAGTCCAGCTATAACAAGCGTTTGACCATTGTTTAGCTCTACTGTTGTTTCTGCTTTTCGTGATTTAAAGCCAAATACTTTTGTACCATCTTGCCTTACTATTGTAGCGCCAGAATCTATTTCATTTACCTCCGGTTGTATGTTTAAAGAAATTCTTTTTGATTTTTCCAGTATTGTAGGGGTAAAAGCAACGTTAACGCCAGTATCTTTAAAATCATAAGCAATATTACCACCTTCTCCGATGCTGGCAGGTACCGGAACTTGCAAACCAGAGTTAAAACTTGCTTTATTTTTATTTGTAGCAATTAATTTGGGCTCTGCCAGTATTTTTACAAGACCTTCTGACTCTGCGGAGCTTAAAGCCGTAGTTAATCCACTCCTCCAGCTAAATGCCTTTAAAGCACCACCCTCAAATCTTACGCCTGCACCTGAAATTTCTTTAGACGTTGCAAACCTGCCATCAATAGTATTACTAAAATTATAGACTTTAGCATCATTACCTAATGCAAAGCTTTTTGCCAAATTTTTAGCAAAAGTTCTACTTGCTTCAACAACTTTTACTTCTAATAAAACTTGAGGTGTCGGACTTTCAGATACGTCTATGAGTTCAAGCTCAAAAGCTTTTGCTATATTTTTAATTTTTTCAGATACAAGAGAAGAAGATACTTTTCCTGATAAAATTACAGATTTATCAGTAAATTTAAATTCTAAATTTTCATCAGGAGCAATTGCTTGAATTGCGTTTAAAAATGAGCTTGAATCATTTTCTACTATTAAGTCTATAAACACAGGGTCTTTAGAATCCCCC
Organism: Candidatus Gastranaerophilales bacterium; assembly: GCA_028277625.1. Classification (GTDB taxonomy): domain Bacteria; phylum Cyanobacteriota; class Vampirovibrionia; order Gastranaerophilales; family JANQFW01; genus JANQFW01. The sequence goes on from JANQFW010000016.1 coordinate 19,184, forward strand.
CATATAAGCAAACTGGTAGTACCATTTTCTTTACCGTTTACAAGAAGTTCTTTAGGAGATAATAAAACCACATCAGCCAAATCAGGGTTTGTAATCGAAATTCTGCTTACTGGTTCATCAAATCTGACAAATTGTGACTTTCCAACCGTTGTCATTAGTTTAGATACCCCAGCATTTATAGCGGAGGAACTCTTATGACTATTATTATTGCTATTTTTATAATTGTAATTATTAGCGTGGTTATTTGCATTGGTACTAGGATAGGATTGTTTTTTTGGCAGGCCCGGCTTGTTTTTCTTAAGATAAGAATTCCTCTGCAAATCCATGAAAGAATCAATTTGGGATTCTCTTAAATTGTTATTCTGACTTAAAGCTAAATCGCCTGATAAGCCAAAAGTTAATAATATAAATAACAAGCCTAATTTTTTTATGTTAGAATTTCTCATTTTGCATAACCAACAATTCTTTAATAAATACCTTCAGAAAAAGTATGTTCCGTTTTTACATTTGCCTCTATAAACTCTAGTTTATGTGTTTTACTTTTAGAAGCAGGTTTTTGAGGTTTAGGTAAATCACCGAGCTTAGTATTTTGCAACAATTTACTTTCATCAGGAGGGGGCGGAGGAAGCTTTTTGCTTTTTCTCACAGCAAAGTTAAAAGGATTTGTCGAAATAATTTTTTCATCGTTGTTACTTCTTACAACTAGCTGCAATTTACCGCTTATCATTGCATCAACAAGTTGAGCTGACTTTTTTGCCGGTATTTCAAAAGTTATTGCAGCTGCTTTAGTTGCCGGTAGATCAGTATCACCAGCTCCCTGCATAGTTTCAAAAGAAATTATTTTGATATTTTGTAAAACAAGTTCAGGCTTTCTGCCTTTGCTTTTTGATGTTGATAAAATATCTACTTTGCTTCCAATTTTTATATATGATGCGATCCCTTGAATAAACTCTTTAGGGATTGTTATTGCACGCTTACCTGTAAGAATGTCAAATGCACTTGAGTCTTCACTGCTCAAATCAGAGTATTTAAGTATTTCACCAGATTTTATATTTCTTGCTACTCTTTTGTTAAGAATAGATAAAACATCGTTTATATAGCCCTGAGGCAAATCCTTAGCCTCAATTTTTTGTATCTTAACAGATTTAGGATTTATTTTAGAATTCTTTTTTATATTAAATTTAGCCACAACTACTTTTAGAATTGTCTTTTTAGGCTTTTTGATAACATTTTTTTTACTTTTACTATTTTTCAGATCATTTTGAAACTTTGCCAACATAGCTTGCTGGTTGAGTAACTTTTTATTCTGGCTATTTAATACATTAAAAATGACAAAAGTGAGTACTATACCAATAATTAGAGCAATAACTATTTTCTTTTTATTATTCTTTTTAGAACGCATAATTATCTAGTACCTTAATATCTTTGACTTTATGGCTTTATATAGGTTATCGAATAAATCTTCAAAATTCTTTAATAATAAAACACAATTCCTTTACTAATAGATTAGCAGTAATACTTGCAGTTATTATCATTCAAAAAAATTATATTTTTATTCTTGAACTCGGGATACGCTCTATGATAACACCTAAACTTTTGTAAATATTTGATGTAAAATTATTAATATTATACATGTTTGCTTTTAAATAAAAGAGAAGCTTAATAATGGAGATGGATTTTATGCCCTTTAACGTAGTTGATGGTAGAGCACATATAAATGGACGACCAGGCCCTTATGATAATAGGGTTAACAATCCAAACGTTAGATATGGTAGAAATGCTTTAGCGAACTATGCTGAATATAATTCAAGGCTAAATCTGCCAGCTGGTCAACTTGAGATTCCCAATGTTAGTGATTTAGGCCAGGAATTACATGATTCTTTGCAAGTTGCTAAACGAATCAAGACAACAAAAACTCTACAAACTCACGGAATAATTAATCCAAAATTTGCAGATGTAATATTAAGAAGAGATGAAGGGCGATTAGCTCAACAAAATGAAAGTACAGGAAAACGGTTAGACCAATTAGAGGGCTGGGCTAATGAACAGCAAGACATACTTGGTAATGCAACTCCTATTGGATTTAAATTGCAGTATCTGCCAGAAGATGAGGTAAAGCCTCAAACGCTAAATAAGTTTGCACTTTTGGGTGCGTCATTTGAAGACTTAGGCAAGAAAATTTCTGTACCAGTAGCCCAAGTAACTCAAGGCTTACAACAGATTTTTAAGGAGAAAGTTTCTGCTGAAGCTTTTGACGCAAACAATGATGGTGAAATTGACATCGCAGAAAATGCAACTTCTATTTTAATAAAAGACATGGCATCAACAGACAAAGTTGTAGCAAGGGGCAAGCTAGATTTACAAGCAAAAGATATAGATGGGACTTATACAAATACTGGAGAGACTAATTTATGGGCATTTTTGAAGTCAGATAAAATTGACCAAACTAAGCAATTAATCTCTAGCATCCTTGGTGCGTTCCAGTTAAATGCAGCTAAAGACCAATTTTTAGCGGATCAAAATAATACAATAAATTAAAACTGAACGCTTAACCCGTAAAGTTTTTTGAAATAATAAATATCTCTATAAGTTCATCCCGGCTACATACCCTGTAGACCAACATGCCTGCAAGTTAAAGCCACCCGTAAATCCGTCAATATCAAGCATTTCTCCGCAAAAATAAAGTCTACTGCAAATCTTGGACTCCATTGTTTTAGAACTTACCTGCTTTAAGTCAATACCTCCGGCAGTAACTATTTCACTGTCAAATACAGGAGCCACAGCGCTAAACTCAGATTTGACAAGCATATTTATTATCCTATTGCGTTCCTTTTTGGATAACTCCGCAGCTTTTTTATCAGGGTTTAATGAATTTTTTTCAAATAAATAATCAGCAACACCAGCAGGCACAAATTGTCTGATAAGATTAATTATATTTTTTTTTGGGTTATCTTTAACTAGCTCTATGATTTCATCATTAAGACTATCAAAATTTTTATTTTTTAAAAAATTTATTTTTAAAATTAAAGGGTTTTCACGGTTAAAATCTAAAAAAGCACACGCACCAGTTGTTTTAAATATAGCAGGTCCAGATACTCCTTTATGAGTATAAATAAAATCTCCTTGCGTTGAATAAACTTTTTTATTATCAAAATAAGTGCCAATACTCGCAGATTCAATACTAACACCAGCAATTTTACTAATATTAGAATCGCTTAAGCTTAAGGCAAATAAAGAAGGTTTTAACCTTGTGATATTATGCCCTAAATTTTTTGCTAAGTTATATACTGACTGGCTTTTATGATTTCCACCTGCAGCAATTACAACCTTATCAAAATTTAATACCTCGTTATGGGTATGGATTTTAAATTTATTAGTATTTTTTTCGATTTTTTCTATGTGGCAATTTTCTTTAATTTTTATTTTATATTTATTTAAAAGCTTTATAAAAAAGTCTCGCACTGTATGTGCATCATCAGTAATAGGAAAAACCCTATTATCTTTTTGTGTATATAATTTCAATCCATGACCTGTAAACCATTTAATAGTTTTAGTAGCATCAAACTGGCTAAATATAGAATATAAAAACTTTTCGCCCCTTGGATAATTAGAGGCAAGCTCTTTAAAATTTTTTGTATTGTTGGCCAAATTGCACCGCCCGTTGCCAGTGCATAAAATAGTTTTTAAAACTTGTCCTTTTTCAAAAATAGTAATATTGACCTGTTGTTTAGAGTTTTCGGCGGCTACAATAGCAGCCATTACACCGGCAGGGCCACCACCAACTATTGCAATATTGACCATTCTAAAATTTATCCTTCGATATACAGGCTGTCTACAAAGTCAGATACTGATCTTATGATTTTAGACTTATCATCTTTATGCTCGTCAATAATTTTAATGAAGGCACTTCCTATAATAGCACCCTGTACTCCAAGTTTTTTTAATTCTTTTATATGTTCAGGCTTTGAGACTCCAAACCCAACAGAGACTGGTGTGCTTGTATATTTTTTTATTTCTTGCAAGATATTGTCTAATACTTGAGAAAATCCTTCTCTTACACCGGTTACACCTGTAGATGATACCAAATATATAAATCCTGATGAAGTTGCCACTATTTTTTTTATTCGTTCCTCTCCAGAAGTAGGTGCAACAAGCATAATAAAATCAATATTATATTTTTTACAAAGCTGTTTAAAGTTTTGAGCCTCTTCAATAGGCAAGTCTGGAGAAATAATACCGGAAATATTTAGCTCATTAGCTTTTTTTACAAAGTCTTCTAAGCCGTAGTTTAAAATAATATTGAAGTAAGTAAATAAAATAATCGGCGTGTTAAAATCTTTTTTAATACCTTCTAGTAACTCAAAAATCTTATTTAAGGTAATGCCGTTATCTATGGCATATTTAGATGCACCTTGAATTATCGGTCCATCAGCGAGAGGATCTGAAAAAGGAATGCCAAGCTCTATGGCCGCAACATTTTTTTCTTGAAACTTATATAACAGTTCTTTTGTAACTTGCAAGCTAGGAAAACCTGCTGTAATAAACGGAATTAACGCAGGTTGTTTTTTATTTTCTAAAATAGACTGCTGTATCTTACTTTTAAAATTCAAGCCCTCTTGTGCCATACAAATATATCTCCTCCGGCGCTGGTAAACAACTATGAATATCTAAAATAGATTTTTTTAAAATAGGATGAATAAAATCAGGATCCAACTCCAAAAGAGGTACAAGCATAAACGCTCTCTTATCCAGCCTGGGATGTGGAATTTGAAGTAAATCCGTAGCTAGAATAAGTTTATCATAAAATAAAATGTCTATGTCAATTGTCCTAGGTCCCCACCTGAATGTTTCAGGGTCTCTTATGCGTCCTAAAAGTTTTTCTATCCGTTGACATTCATTTAATAATGCCTCAGGAGAAAGTGAAGTTTCCAATTCTAAAGCAGCATTGACAAACCAATCTTGATCTTTTACACCACAAGGTTCGGTCTCGTATAAGCTGGAACTGTTTGTTACTGTAATATCGGGCATGTCGTTAAGCAACTTGTGAGCCTGCTGAACATAACTAACTTTGTCACCTATATTCGAACCTAGCCCTAAATAGACAATAGGCATATGATGCACCTTTTAAATACTTTATCGGATATGATCTTGACGAAAAATAATAAAAACTTTAACTTCTAATCTAACCTTTACACTATATTTTTATAATTTTATAATTTTTTTCGAATAAATTCAATTCATTATTACTATAAGTTACAAAAATGTAACTACAAAAAATTTTTTGGGAATAAAAAATTACCGGCACGTTGTTCGTACCGGTTACCTAGAGGAGTTTCCTCAAAGGAGATTTTAGATAATATGTGATGGCTATTTGTTAGCGTTTAATCGAGTTAAACCAAATAAGGTTACTAAATACAACTCTGGTGCCGCATTGTATCCCGTTCCACAGGCGCCATACAAATTACAGAATCTCGCTTTATTATAATGATTAACTTTTCTTTTATTATTATTGTTTTTCATTTTTTTCTCCTTTGTTAATTTTTTTATTTAATTTTATTATACCTTTATTGAGAAAAATTCTCAATAGGTAAATTATCTTTTATTACATAAATTAATAAAAAATCACTTTATGAAAACTATCTTTTTCAAAGCTATTGCTCTGGAATTAACGTTAGTGAATATTCTGTTAAAAATTAATTTTAAAACTTTTTAATAATTGGTATATTTTACACAATTTGTTTTATGTTTCGCCTTTATATAAATAACTTAAAAATATTTATAAAATTCTAGAGAGTAGTAAAGAAAGTGATAGCTGAGAATGATTAGCAGGAATTTGAATAATCTACATAAGCATAACTCACAGCAAAAAAGGCAAAATACTAATTTTAAAGGATATGCAGCCTGCCCATTAAAAAAATTATATTTACATACAGACTCGATTGTGTCGACAAATGGCGATATTGATGTATCTTCTCAGGTTTCAAGCGTAGGTAAAGAGTTGTGGAATATTGGCAACATAGAAGGTTTTGAAGTTATCAAAGTCACAAAAAATGCTAATGAGGCTATCACAAAGGTTGCAAACTTAATTAAAAAAAAGATGAGTCCTTGGTGTCAGGATAATAAACTCCTGCTGTGCAAAGATGGCGTTGAAGAATTTGCAGAAAATGCAATAGTAAGACAATCAGAAGATAAAACAGCAGAGAAGCTTGCTAAGAATATGGGCGTGAATTTTTATAAAATGAAATCTCGTATAGATGGAGGTAACGCTTTTATCGGTAAAAAAGACAACGGTGAATTTTATGCATTAATAGGCCGTGATGCTTTGGATGATACTGCCCTTAAGATTGCTTATGAAGAGCAAGGATTAAAAATACCGTATCTATTAGAAGCTAGTACTGGGAACGTTAAAGTTAGATTAGAAGATAGAAAGCCTTATTATGGTTTGATTCTTTCTAATTTAAAAGCATTAAAGGGTGAAAAATTTATAAGAAACGGTAATGTTTACCTTAAAGCAAAAGAAGCCCAGAAGAATTTTAATAAAAATAAGCAAGAGTACGTTGAAAAGGCAAGAAGTTATATCTCTAAAGATTTAGGCATTACAGATGTTCATTTTGTAAGGCAGCCTGATTTTCATATTGATATGGAAATTAGGCCTTTAAAATATCCTTATTTGCTTGTAAATGACCCGAATTGCTCTAAAAATGTGCTGGAAAAAGCTATGCAAAATGCTAAAACACAAAAAGAAAAAAAAGATATCCAGGCTCTTTTAGATCAAACCTTGCAGCATGAAAAAGAAAAGAGTGAAAAGTATACTCCAAAAGCAGAAGTAATAAAAGAACTTGAGGATCAAGGCTTTAAAATAATCAAGGTGCCTGGTACGTATGGCGATGCAAGTACAAACTTTATGAACGCTATTATACATCAAAGGCCAAACGGTGATTTGGTTTATATAACTAATAAGAGCAGTTATGGTGAAAATAAATCCATTAATCTAAATAAACTTTATCAAGATGAAATTCAAAAACAAGTACCGGAGATTAAGCAGTTCTATTTTGTTGGAGATTTACCTAATTCTCCTTTGATCCCGGATAAATCTAAAGAGGATATTAACTTTATAAGCAGCCTTTTAAAGTATGAATCAGGAGGTACTCACTGTATTACAGAAGAACATCCTGATTTTGCAAACTGGAAGTAAAATTTTATTTGTTTTTTAATAATTTTTATTATTATTGCCAAACATAGAGTACATATCAGGCATCAATGATGTGGTTATTATAGACTTCATCATCTCTGGATCCATTTTTTTACCTGCTTTTTGTTGCATCATAAGCATAGGAATCATATTAAAAGCATTATTATTACCAGTCATACCCATCATTGAATTGTAGCTTCCCATCGATCCATTACTACCGCCGAGTGCGCTCATCATCATGTTCATTTGAAGCATTTCGGGATTAATATTGCTATTAGCATTGGACCCTCTGGATGCTTTTATAATAACTCTTAGTGCGTCAGCAAGCTCTTTGTCAGAAACTTTTGTTTCGTCTTTGTTATCTTGCTGCTCCTCTATCTTGCTTGTGTTTGCTGAGTAATAATTTTCATTCTTTTTATTTTGCTTATATTCATTTGTGTAAGTAGGTTCTTCTTGTACTACGTTATTTACCACTGCTTGATTATTTTGATAAGCATCAAAGTTAGTTTCTTCAGCGGTAGAATTTGCGATAAACTCAGTTTTTTCATTTTCTATTGAACTAGTATTAGTGGGAAGACTTTGTAAATATTTAATGCCCGCCAGGGCATAAGTTGCCAGTTGAGAACTTGGGTTTATTGTAATAACTTTATTGTATTCATCTATAGCTTTTTCTTTTTGTCCAATTTGCACATAAGAAATTGCTAAATAATAATGGGCTAAAGTATTTGCAGGATCTTGTTTTATAATGTTAACCATAGTTTGCATGCAACCAATGTAGTTGCCGTTTTTATATTTATAAACGCCCTGTTTAAGTTGGCCTTTTATGCTTTTTGCTATAGCTACACCAGAAAATACTAATAAACAGAGAACAACTGTTAGTACTTTTTTCATATATAAAATCCTCATTATGTTCAGGTAAATTAAGTAAAATAATAGTGACATGTCCAATTCTGATACATGAGAAAGATGATGAATATCACCAAACTTATTTTATCGTTTAATATTTTATAAAACAATACTGAAAAACTAGTATAATCAATGAAAAAATTGCCTATAAAGTATTTTATAATTTATAATAATAATTTTTTTTATAAAATCAACCTAACTCACCTACTTTAAATTTAGTAGATATGAATAAAGCTTACTGTAAATAAATTACTGATCAAGTTTTTAGTTAAATCCTTAATCAACTTATAATATCGTTTAATATCTTATGTTATTAAAAACAATAGATGAAATTCTAATCAATCAAAGAAATGAATATTTATGATAAATGTATCGAAAAAATTGCAATACATGTATAATATTATATAGAAATGTCTACTAAATTACATTTTATTAATAAAAACAGATTACAATATCATTTGTAGGCGTAGAACAGGGTACACATTAAGACAATTTGAGAGAGTAGGTGATTACACTGAAAATCAAGATTAAAGAAAAGGCAAGAAAGATAAAAGGTTGGAGTCTCTACAGATTAGCAAAAGAGTTAAATTTGCCCCAGCAAACAGTATATTCTTGGGCAAATGGAAGAACTCAGCCCTCTTATGACAATATGGATAAATTATGTCGTGTTATAGGGTGTTCAATCGGTGAGTTATTTGAAGCTGACATTCAAGATGAAAATAAGCTTGATGCAGCAGTAAATATCGACTAAAATTTAATATTTTTAAAGATTTTAAACAACTTATTTCAGTAAATTAAAATAAGTTGTTTTTAATTATACTAACTTTAAAATACTTTAATTTTTAGCCAAAAAAGAAAAAGCCACCTCAAAAGGTGGCTGAACTTTTTAGAAAGAATTAGAGGAGAAGAACATAGAACTCAACTAATAGAGTTATTCCCAATTTTTCGACTTTTTAAACACAAAAACCAACATTTGTTACATTTATTTACATTTGACATTTTTTTTATTTAAATTTATGGGCGGTTAGCTTTTAGTATGGGCTAGTTCTAACCCTTTTGAGCAAAATTAAAATCAGACATAGAATCATAGCCACTACACAATTTATTTTTATAGATTCTGCTTTTTTACTAAAATACTATTATACAGCTCATAAATTAAATTTTAAAATACTCTTTTCAGAGATTAATTTATTTTACTAGTTTTGACACGATTGAATAATCTGAAAAGTATTTTAGAATTAGTATAGAAGTGATTAAGAGGTGGAATATAACTAAATGAAAATAGCATTGGCTCAAATAAATACAAAAGTAGGCGATCTTGAAAATAATACAAAGAAAATAATTGATAATATAAACAAAGCTAAAGACTCCGGAGTGGACTTGGTTATATTCCCGGAACTTTCAATAACCGGATATCCTCCGAGAGACTTGTTAGATTTTCCTGCATTCATTGAAGATAGTTTATATTGTTTAGAAAAAATAAAAGACGCAGCAAAGGATATTGCTATTGTTTGCGGATATATTGATATAAATAAAAAAGGATATGGCAAAAAATACTTTAATTCAGCAGTTTTTATAGCAAACAAACAAATAATTTCAACTCATAACAAATGCCTTTTGCCGTTTTATGATGTATTTGATGAAACAAGATACTTTGAACCAGGAAAAGAAGTAAGTATAATTGATTTTTTAGATAAAAAAATAGCAATAACAATCTGTGAAGATATATGGAATGACAAAGGCTACTGGGAACGACCTTTATATAAATTTAACCCGGTAGAAGAAATTGAAAAAAATAATAATGTTGATTTGATTATTAATCTTTCTGCATCTCCTTTTTGGTTAAATAAGCCACATGATAGAATTAATATTCTTAAATCAATCAGCAAAAAACAAAAAACACATCTTTTCTATGTTAATCAAGTAGGTGGTAATGATGATTTGATTTTTGACGGATCCAGCCTTGTAATAGATCCTGATGGCAATATAGTAGCGCAGGCTAGTGATTTTGAAGAGGATTTATTGATTTATGATTTAAATAAAAAGCAAGGCAAAATAGCTCAGGTTGCATCGAGCGAAGAGGAAAGTATTTTAAAAGCTTTGACGCTAGGACTAAAGGATTATTGCCAAAAATCAGGCTTTAAAAAGGTTATTATAGGCTTATCAGGTGGAATTGACTCAGCTTTAACAGCTACAATAGCCGCACAAGCTTTGGGTGGTGAAAATGTATTAGGTATAACAATGCCCAGCATGTATTCAAGCACAGGCAGTGTTGATGATTCTTTAGAACTAGCCAAAAATTTGGGGATGGAATGCTTAACAGTGCCAATTGCTAATATGTTTAATAGCTTTATAGAAAATATTCAAAAAGACCAAGGTTTGCAAATGAGCCTTGCTGAAGAAAACTTGCAAGCGCGCATTAGAGGAAATATTTTAATGATGTATTCTAATAACTATGGTTATTTATTAGTAAGTACAGGTAATAAATCTGAATTGTCTGTTGGTTATTGTACGCTTTATGGTGATATGGCTGGTGGGCTTGCTTTGCTTTCTGATGTGCCTAAGACAATGGTTTATAAAGTTTCTAAGTTTATAAATAAAGATAAAGAAATTATACCGAATGATACTATAACCAAAGCACCTTCGGCAGAGTTAAGGCCTGATCAGAAAGATCAAGATAGCTTACCACCTTATGAAGTCTTGGATGATATTCTAAAGGATTATGTGGAAGATTACAAAACTTTTGAGATTATTTCTCAGAAATATGATGCTGAGCTGGTCAAGTCAATTATCAAAAAAATTAACTTGAATGAGTATAAAAGAAGACAATCCAGCTTGGGCCTTAAGGTTACCACAAAGGCATTTGGGCATGGAAGGCGTTTTCCTATTGTTCAAGGCTATAATTTTAGGATTCCACAATAAAAAACAAAAAATTTTAATGGGATGATAAAGGGTGAAACTCTTTATCAATAATAGGGCGGTGTAGGCATAAAGAAAAAGGAACGTATTATGACCGAATATAAAAATCCTGCTGTAACTGTAGATATAGTTGTTTTTACTTATGAGAATAGTGAATTAAAAGCTTTATTAATTCAAAGAAAATATTCGCCCTTTAAAGACCATTGGGCTATACCGGGAGGCTTTGTGGACTATGATGAAGATATAGAGACAGCAGCTTATAGAGAACTGGAAGAAGAAACAAGTGTAAATGATTTAAACTTACAACAAGTTCAAGCTTTTGGCTCTATGGACAGAGATCCAAGAGGAAGAACCATAAGTATTGTTTATTTTACAGCGCAAAATATTTCTAAATTGAAAATCAAAGCTCAAAGCGATGCTAAAAATGCACAATTGTATAGTATAAATAACTTGCCGGAGTTGGCTTTTGATCATAAAGAAATTTTAAAAGTTGCGCTAGAAAAATTAAAGCAAAGCATAGAGGTCTCACCAATTGCAATCAACTTATTACCTTCTAAGTTTACATTGAAAGAATTTAAAAAATTATATGAAATAATTTTGGATAAAAAGCTTGAGAAGTCTGCCTTTATAGAGGAAGTAAAAAAATCAGGATTTTTGTCTGAAGCCGGTGAAAACTTTTATACTCTAAATGCTTTAACTAAACCTTATAGCCGTTTTAAGTAGCAATAAACATTAACAAGCATAACCATCGTTTGATCTTGTCGCTTGAACAACAGCAAGATATACAAAAAATATGGGCTGGAGCATTTGCACGATTGCCTGCTGTATCATTCGGTCTATTACCGTTGGCACTCCAAGCAATCGTACTCCTCCGTCAGGCTTTGGGATTTCTACTCGCCTTACAGGTTTAGGTTTGTAACATCCGCCTCTTATACTTTGCAGTAGCTCTTCTTTATGCTCTTTTAGATATGGCAACATCTCGTCGACTGTCATTCCATCTACGCCTGCTGCGCCACCATGCTGTCGAATATGTCGGGCACACTTTCAAAAAAAGATTGCGCTAAGCGCAATCTTTTTTTATATCTGTTATACTTTTATATTTATTACTGATCCATACCAAAGTCAGGAGAACCAAACATACCTTCAATTTCTTCTAGTATAGCTGATGGTTTTCTTGCGTTACTTCTTGATGCACGTTGCTGTTTTTCTTTTTCTGCAGCTTCATCAGAATGACTTAAATGATAATAGCCGGTTCCAGCTGGAATCAATCTACCGATAATTACGTTTTCTTTTAGTCCTCTTAGCTGATCTTTCTTGCCTTCTACAGCAGCTTCTGTCAATACTCTTGTTGTTTCTTGAAAACTTGCAGCAGAAATAAAACTTTCAGTATTAAGACTTGCTTTTGTAATACCTAATAAAACTGGACTGTAAGAGGCTCCTACACCACCTAAATCTACAACGTCTTTATTTTCAAGGTCTACTGAGTAAACTTCTACCATTTCACCAGGTAAAAGTTTTGTATCACCAGATTCGTCAATTTTAACCTTTTTAGTCATCTGTCTAACAATAACTTCAATATGCTTATCAGCAATTTCTACACCTTGAGACCTATATACTCTTTGTACTTCGTCTACAAGGTATTGTTGGACAGCGGTTACACCACTAAGCCTGATTATATCATGAGGGTTAAGCGGACCATCTGTTAAAGGTTGCCCCTTAATAATATCCTGCTTGTCACTAACAATAAGGTTAGCATCTACAGGCACTTTAATTTCCTGCCTGCCATTATCGTTAACTATGAATAATCTTTCAATATCTTCATCAAACTCTATTTCAGCAACTCCATCACTTTCGGCTAAAATAGAGTTTTCTTTTGGTTTTCTTGCTTCTAGCAGTTCTTCAACACGAGGAAGACCCTGTACAATATCACCTGTTTTTTGTCTTTCAAAAATTAGAGTTGCCAGCAAATCACCGCGTTGCACAAGACTTTCTATGTCAACTTGAAGTTGTGCTCCCACACTAATTAAGTAAGGTCTGCCTCTTCGTACTTTTAAGAAAGTATCAGCAACTTCGGACACTTGACCTGATAATTTTGCAGTTTCACCACTTTCTGATAAAACTTGGTCAACCTTTACTAAATCGCCAACTTTTACAACTGGATTTGTCTTAAGTTCAACAACTTCTTCCAAGTCTGATGGTACAAGTAAAAGCCTTCTTGCTTCAACATCACCAGTCTGACTTAAGCTGACCTTAGCTTCACTTCTTGCAAGAACCTGAGTTTTTGATATTGAAGTACCCGGCTCAATGATTTGGCCGTTTTCAACCAGAAGCTCAGTTTGCAAAGAGGACTTGCCTCTAGACGCATCATCTGTTTCTTTTCTGACAATTAGATTTTCTAGTACAACAATTTTTAAATTTTTATTCTCTTCAGCATTAGATATCTCAACAAGACCCTTCAAGTGGCTTACGTACCCTTGCATTTGCAGAACTAAACTAGTTCTTGTTAATGAAGCTCCATCGAGTTGCCTAATTCTGCTGCCGTCTCTATACTGAAGCTGAGTAACAGGTACAATACTTATTAACTCGTCTTCTGTAGAGCTGAACTTAATAGTAACTTCTTTAGGCTTTATTTCAAATTCTTGTACAGGTCTTAGTAATATCTCAACAGACTCTACTGATGGTACAACATTGTCTTCTTCGATCTCTTCATCCATCTCTTCATCCATTTCAAGCTTGTTAATTTCTTCATGAGACGAAGATAAAATTGTCACCATTGACTTTTTCTCTGCAACTATACCATTAGCAACCTCTGTTCCAGCCTCAACAATTTCACCGTCTTCAGCTTTTAAAGTACTAAGGTCATCAACTTTATGTAATTCACCAGGTACAATAATGACCTCGTGAATAATATCATTAAACTCTTTAATAAGAGCAATGCCATCAATATGAGCAATAACATCTTTTACAACTTCAGTGCCGGCTGTAACAAATGTACCAGATTCGATCATCTTTAAAGTAGAATCCTTACTTACTTGATGAATTTCCTCTGGTATAAATATAATATTTCCTGAAGATGTAACAACATGATGTTCATCAACTTCTATACCATCATATCTAATTTCACCACTTGAGTTAACCATGTATTCTTCATCAAGCAACTCAGCAATGATCATACCATTTTCTACAATAGTACCTTCTGGTGATTTAACAACGTAAGTTTCGCCAGTTTCTTCTACTCTCCATATATTTTCTTTCTTTGTTGTCTCTAAGACAGCATTATCAGGATTAATAGAGGCAATTACAATAGTTATCTCTTTACCATTAACTATTTTCTTAATTGTATTACCGCTTACTTCTGCTTCTTCAATCTCCAGATCCAGACCATATCTTACTTCTCCACCATTCTCACTTATCGTCATAGTTTCAGCAAGTGGATCACCACAGACTACTGATTGGTTATCTTTAACAAGAATAGAAGAACCTGCTGGTAAATTGTATACATCACCTGATAAAACCCATACAATACCACTTCTATTAGCAGTCCTACTTATGTTACCTTGTCTGTCTCTTTTCTCGTCTATAGCAAAGCCTTCAAAAGTAACTTTTCCACTAATATCAGCAGTAATATCTTTTGTTGCTTTTTCTGTCAAACGACTGGCATCACCACGAATAGCACCTGGATCAAATTCTGAAATGACATCCCCAATACTTACTGCGTCACCAATATTAACTTTAATAGTAGCATTTTGAGGCACAGAATAGTTATGCTTTTTACCGTCAGCGTCAGCTATAACAATATTGCCATCTTTTACACTAACTTGTACATTATCACCGTGACGTGTTCTTAATTCTCTTGTTGCTACTCTGTTATCAACCTTACCTGATATATCTGCTTTAATTTCTTGAACATTCGACGCACCACTAAATACACCGCCAGTGTGGAATGTTCTCATTGTTAATTGTGTACCAGGTTCCCCAATACTTTGAGCAGCAATAATACCTATGGATTCACCAACATCAACAATTTTACTGGTTGTTAACGCCCAGCCATAGCATTTTTGACATATACCGTATTCGCATGCACAAGTTAAAGGTGATCTAACTTTTACTTGCTTAGTAGCGGCATCTAAAATTATATTTATATTATCTCTATCTATTACAGTGTCTCTTTCCATTATCAGTTCGCCATCTGAGTCTAATAATGCTTCAGAAAGGGATCTACCTATTAAACGAGATTCTAGTGTTACAATTTCTTTGTCACCTTCGGTAATTGCTGTCATCAATATACCATTTGTTGTTTCACAATCGTGTATTCTGATAATAACATCCTGTGCTACATCGACTAGTCTTCTGGTAAGATACCCTGAATCAGCTGTTTTTAATGCTGTATCAACAAGACCTTTTCTTGCTCCATAACTTGAAATAATATATTCAGTTACACTTAAACCTTCTTTAAAGTTTGCTTTGATCGGTAAGTCAATAATTTGACCTTGCGCGTCTGCCATCAAGCCACGCATACCAACCAACTGTCTTACCTGACTTATATTACCCCTAGCTCCAGAGAATGCCATCATATATACAGGATTCATTTTATCGAAATTCTTAACAACTTCTTTTGTTAACTTTGCTGTTGTTTCACTCCAAGTATCAATAACCTTTGTATATCGTTCTACTTCAGTTATTTCACCTTTTAGATATCTACTTTGAGCTCTTTCAATTTCATCTTCAGCTTTATTCAACATATCTTTTTTTACTTTTGGTATATCCAAGTCTGCAATTGATATAGTCGTTCCAGCTTTGGTTGCATATTTAAAGCCCAAGTTTTTTAAAGCATTAGCTAAAAAGGCTGTTTTTGCTGTTCCATATTCTAAGAATATCCCGGATAAAAGTTTGTTAAGAGCTTTTTTATCCATTATTTCATTTATATATTCTAATGATTTTTTATTATTTTTACCAGGTAATAAACTGCTCATTTTTTAATTTACCTCTTTTTTACATTTTTAATTAAAACTTTATGATGTTAAACTGCTTAAGCACCAGTCATAGATGTTTGAACAGCCTTGTTAAATATTATTCTGCCAGGTGTTGTTACAACCCTATCACCGTCGTCTTTTCTTACGGTTATTTTTGAATGAAGGTTTATAACACCAGCCTCAAAAGCTGTTATTACATCATTAAAGTCTACAAAATATCCTTCAATGTCTTTATCAGCATTTGGATTGATAGTAAGGTAATAAATTCCAAGTACCATATCTTGAGATGGAGTTATAACCGGCTTACCTGTTGCAGGTAATAGAATATTATTATTAGCCAGCATAAGCATTCTTGCTTCAGTTTGCGCCTCTATCGATAATGGAACATGAACAGCCATTTGGTCACCATCAAAGTCAGCATTAAATGCTGTACATACTAAAGGATGTAATTGTATAGCACGACCTTCTACCAGTACCGGCTCAAAAGACTGAATACCTAGTCTATGTAAGGTTGGTGCACGATTTAATAATACCGGATGACCATCAATCACTTCTTCTAGTACGTCCCATACAATATTTTCACCGCGTTCTATTTTCTTTTTAGCGGATTTTATATTTTGAACAAAGCCTCTTTCAATTAGTTTATTTACAACAAAAGGCTTGAATAATTCAATTGCCATTTCTTTTGGCAAGCCACATTGATGAAGTTTTAACTGAGGACCAACTACAATAACGCTTCGTCCTGAGTAATCAACCCTTTTACCAAGAAGGTTTTGTCTAAAACGACCTTGTTTACCTTCAATGATGTTGCTTAAAGATTTTAATGGGCGATTGTTAGGACCGATTACAGTTCTACCTCTTCTTCCATTGTCTATTAAAGCATCTACTGCTTCTTGAAGCATTCTTTTTTCGTTTCTTACGATTATTTCAGGAGCACCCATTTCTAATAAGCGTAATAGACGATTGTTTCTGTTAATTACTCTTCTATATAAATCGTTTAAGTCACTTGTAGCAAATCTACCACCATCTAGCTGAACCATAGGTCTTAAATCAGGAGGTGTTACAGGTAATACATCCATAATCATCCAAGTTGGATCAGTATTACTTGCAGCTAAAGATTCTACTAAACGCAGCCTTTTGATAAGTTTTGCTTTCTTCTGCACAGAATTACCGCTAGAAGCTAAAGTATTTCTAATATGTTCAATTAAATCATTTAGCTTAATTTCTGATAAAAGCTCTTTTACAGCCTCTGCACCAATTCCCACTTTTAGGCTTGTTTCGCCTGGGTGTTCCATTAAATAATTATCATAATCTTCTTCAGATAATAATTGAGTTTTCTTAAAATCAGATTCACCAGGATCAACAACTATATAACTATTAAAATAAATTACTTGTTCAAGATCTCTTAAAGACATATCTAAAAGTAAACCAAGATAGCTTGGTATACCTTTTAAGAACCATATATGACTTACTGGAGCAGCTAACTTAATATGCCCCATTCTATGACGTCTTACTTTGCTATCAGTAACTTCAACACCACAGCGTTCACAAATAATGCCTTTATGTCTTACTCTTTTATATTTACCGCAATAACATTCCCAATCTTTTGACGGACCAAAGATTTTTTCACAAAATAATCCATCTCTTTCTGGTTTTAAAGTACGATAATTTATAGTTTCCGGCTTGGTAACTTCACCAAAGGACCACTTCATTACGCGCTCTGGTGATGCAATACCAATCCTTATATAATCAAAATAATCAATACAAGTAGACAATTTCCTTCTCCCTTGTTCATTTTTTAGGAATACAAATATAAAGCCAATTAGTTAGTCAGATTTTCTTAGTTATTCACTAAAAGCACCTGGGGACTGGAAAAAATTAATATTTAATAATTCTGAATCCAGGTCACTAATTGTTCGCTTAGGTGCTGACTTTCTTATTTCATCAGTATCACTCATTAAGTCAACCTCAGCACCACCTCTTTTAGCAACGGTGATATCAAGTCCGATACTTTGTAATTCTCTCACAAGTACCTTAAAGGATTCTGGGATGCCAGGCCTCTGTAGATTCTCACCTTTCACAATGGATTCGTAGGCACGACTTCTTCCGTTTACATCATCAGATTTTATGGTCAGCATTTCTTGAAGTGTATAAGCTGCGCCATAAGCTTCTAGTGCCCATACTTCCATCTCTCCAAAACGCTGTCCACCAAACTGAGCTTTACCTCCTAATGGTTGCTGAGTAACTAAACTGTAAGGTCCAGTACTTCTTGCGTGAATTTTATCATCTACAAGGTGAACTAACTTCATTAGGTACATCATACCTACTGATACAGGCTGATCAAACGGATCACCTGTTCTACCATCATAAAGGGTTACCTTACCAGATTCTTTTACCCAGTCTAAACCAGTTTGTTCAATACCTGTTCTTATTTCATCTGTGGTTGCAACCATAGAGGCTTCATCCCCAAACATTTCATCAAATGGAGGAACCTCATAATAATGACCTGTCAAATATGCTGCCATACCTAATAGTGTTTCATAGGTCTGGCCTACGTTCATACGACTTGGTACGCCTAGTGGATTTAATACAATATCAACCGGTGTGCCATCAGGTAAGAAAGGCATATCTTCTTTAGGTAATATTTTAGAAACAATACCTTTGTTTCCGTGTCTACCTGCAATTTTATCGCCAACACTAATTTTACGTTTTTGAGCTATATATACACGTATTACAGTATTTGCACCAGGTGGAAGCTCATCACCTTTTTCTCTGTCAAATACTTTTACATCAACAACCCTACCACCTTCTCCATGAGGAACTCTCAAGCTGTTGTCTCTTACATCTCTAGCTTTCTCCGCAAAGATTGCCCTTAAAAGCTTTTCTTCAGGAGGGTGTTCAGATTCACCTTTAGGTGTTACTTTTCCCACTAGAATATCATCTGCATAAACTCTAGCACCAATTCTTACGATACCTCTTTCATCAAGGTGTCTTAAGCTGTCTTCACTAACATTAGGAACTTCTCTTGTTATTTCTTCGGGTCCCAATTTAGTTGTTCTAGCATCTATTTCTAGTTTTTCTATATGCACACTAGTAAATACATCATCATGTACTAGTCTGTTACTAATTAAGATAGCATCCTCAAAGTTATAGCCTTCCCAAGGCATGAATGCTGCCATTATATTTCTTCCTAAAGCCAGTTCACCAAATTCAGTAGCTGCTCCATCAGCTATAGGATCACCTTTTCTTATTTGCTGACCTGCTTTAACAATAGGTTTTTGGTTTAAACAAGTATCCTGGTTACTTCTGATGTATTTCATTAATGAATATTTATGTACACGTCCAGTATTGTCCATGAGCTGAATCTCATCACCGGTAACACGTTCCACATGTCCATCAACACCAGAAAGTACAACCATTCCAGAGTCTCTAGCTGCTCTTTTTTCAAGCCCGGTACCTACAACAGGTCGTTGAGCTCTTAATAAAGGAACTGCTTGACGTTGCATGTTTGAACCCATCAAGGCTCTGTTCGCATCATCATGCTCGAGAAACGGAATCAATGCCGTGCCAACTGAAATAATCTGAATTGGTGACAAACCCATATAATCAACCTTGTTGGCATCACCCATTGTAAATTCACTTCTGTAACGTACAGGAACCTGCTCTTTTTCAATCTTTTTTGTTGTCTGGTTAATCATTACATCACCAGGCGCAACTCTGAAGTTATCTTCTTCGTCTGCACTCAAGTGGTGTATCTCATTAGTTTGGTACCCATCCTTTACAACATAATATGGAGTTTCTATAAATCCATAATCATTAACACGTGCAAAGGTACTTAAGCTACCAATCAAGCCGGCGTTAGGACCTTCAGGTGTTTCGACAGGACAAATTCTTCCATAGTGACTGGGGTGAATATCCCTGACTGCAAACCCAGCTCTTTCTCTAGCTAAACCACCTGGCCCTAAGGCTGATAGTCTTCTCTTATGAGTTAATTCTGCTAAAGGATTTGTTTGATCCATAAACTGTGATAACTGAGAAGAACCAAAGAATTCTTTTATTGCAGCAACTAAAGGCTTTGTATTTAACAAGTTGATTGGCGTTAATGTTTCTGCATCTTGCAGAGTCATTCTTTCTTTTACTATTCTTTCCAGTCTTGTTAAACCAATTCTGAACTGATTCTGCAACAATTCTCCCACAGATCTTATACGACGATTTCCTAAATGGTCAATATCATCGATATTTCCTTCATCATGAAGTAAATTAACCAGGTACTCTATACCTGCAACTATATCTTGGACAGTTAAAGTTCTTTGTGTTTCTGGCAAATTTAAGCCTAGTTTTTTATTTAGTTTATATCTTCCAACTCTTCCTAAGTCATATCTCTTTTCATCAAAGAATCTACTTTCGATAATCGATTTACCGCCACTGGCACTAGCGGGATCACCAGGCCTAAGTTTTTTATAAACTTCAATTAAAGCCTCATCAGAATCCTTAGATGTATCTTTATCTAAAGTTTTCTTTAAAAAGTCTCCATGTCTAAACACAGAGTTAAATTCAGTTGCATTGATTCCAAGAGCCTTTAACAAAGTAGTAGCTAAGATTTTTCTATTTTTGTCAATTTTTACATAGACAATGTCATTAACATCAGTTTCTACCTTCAACCAAGCTCCTCTATTTGGGATTAAAGTTGCATTATATATACGCTTTCCTGTAGGAGCTAAATCTCTTTTAAAGTATATACCAGGTGATCTTACAATCTGACTTACTATAACACGTTCAGCACCATTAATAATAAAAGTTCCACGCTCGGTCATCATTGGTATATCACCAACGTAAACTTCTTGTTCTTTTATTTCACCAGTATCACGATTTACTAAACGCATCATTATACGTAATTGCTTAGTATAACTAGCATCGTTTAATCTTGCTTCTTCTACGCTGTACTTTGGATTATCAAAGGTATAGTTGGGTAAAAAATGTAGTTCTAAACGTCCTGTATAATCTTTTATGGGGGAAAAAGAAAGTAATTCTTCTTTTAAACCCTCTTTTAAAAACCATTCAAATGATTTCTTTTGTATCTCTGTTAAGTCAGGCAACTCTGTCATATCCGGAGCTACCATTCCCTTTGGCGTTACTCTTTCAACATATTTATTAGCCATTACAAACCTCGCCTAATATGTAGTTTACTAATTTTAACTAAAATTAGAATATTACTGCATTACTCTTTATTAGTAATATAGTATAGTAAAAAACATTCAAGTCAAGGCCGTGGGTTATCCCCCCTGACCTTAACTTAATGTTTCATATTCAATTTTCGTGTTGGATATTTATAGTTGTTATCCTTCGACCAATATAATCACCTATAATAAATATCAATTAACAGTATAAAATATATACTATTTTATTTCTACTGTAGCACCCAACTCTTCTAACTTCTTCTTAATTTCTTCTGCTTCTTCTTTTTTAAGGCCTTCTTTAACCGGCTTTGGTGCATTATCTACTAATTCTTTAGCTTCTTTTAGTCCAAGACCAGTAATAGCTCTAACTTCTTTTAATACATTAATTTTGTTTGAGCCAACACCTGCTAATACAACACTAACTTCTGTTTCTTCAGTAGCTTCAGCAGCAGCAGGCATTGCAGCTACAGCAGCTACAGCAGCTACAGGAGCAGCAGCAGATACACCAAACTTATCTTCCATTTTTTTAACTAAATCAGCAGCTTCTATTAAAGTTAAAGCTTCTATCTTTTCTAAAATTTCATCTACAGCACTCATTATCTTTTTCTCCTTTTATATATAATATTAATTACTTTTGTACAAAATATTTTTCACTTTTGAATTTTAATTATTTCTGCCTGCTTTATCAGCTTAATTGGCAGTTTTACTAGGTATTCCAGCTAAATACTAGGATGCAGCTTTTTCTTTTTGCTCTCTTATTGCATCCATAGCAGTAACTAGTCCTCTTAGTACTCCATTTGTAGCATTTGCAATGCCAGAAGCAGGAGCATTTATGCAGCCAAGCATTTTTGCATATATTTCTTCTTTGCTTGGTAGCTCTGCAAGCTTTTTAACTTCATCTTGATTTAATGCATTGCCATCAAGTACAGCACCAAGAATTTCTGTCTTTTTTGACTCTTTTGCAAATTTAGTCAAAATCTTTGCAGGTGCTACTTGATCTTCAAATCCTAACGCTAAAGCGACAGGACCTTTTAGCATATCGCCCAGAGGTTCAAACTCGGTTCCTTTTATTGCGATTTTTGCAAGAGTATTTTTGATTACAGTTAAATCAGAACCTTCTTTTTGAAGTCTTCTTCTTAGCTCTGTTATTTCTTCAACAGATAAGCCTCTGTAATCAGTTGCGATTACTAATTTTGCTTTTGCAATACTTTCTTTAATTTTTTCTATTTTTTCGTTTTTAAAGGCTTTAGTTGCCATTAGCTTCACTAACCTCCCTTCATTCGGGTATTAAAAAATCTGCATACAGCTGCAGATAATCAAACATTCAAATATATGTTAAACTAACATTTTTGATGTTTAACCTCGGTTGGCAAGCGTAAGCTTTTTAAATTTTTGTACTGATCAACAATAAAATTTCAGATTTCTATATCAAATAAATTGAAAAGTATTTTTGAGGTAAGTACAATACCAACTTTCTGCAGTTAACATGAAAGAATTTAACAAAAACATAAAAATAAATCAAATATAAAATTAATAAAAAATTATAATTTAAATAAATGTTTAGCAATAACGATATAATATATTATTATGAATTAAACAAAAAAGGCCTTTCACAAAAATTAATATTTATTATAAGCAAATAATAAAAAGATTTACAGAATATAAAAATTAATGATATAATATATAACTGAAAGACAAACAGGAGGTAGCTATGGCAAAAGTATTGATTTCAATGCCGGATGAATTCTTAAACAAAATTGACGAATACGCGCATTTCGAACAAAGAAGCAGAAGTGAACTCATAAGAGAAGCCTTAAGAACTTATATATTCAAAAATAAAAAAATAAACAAAGAACAAGAAAACAAAAGAGCCCAAATTCTTGAAGATTTATTAGAGTAACTAAAGGTTAATAATAAATATAAGAAAAATAGGAAAGTTATGGCTGATATTTACGATTATTTAACACTTAATAAAAATATAGAGCTGAAATATACGAATGATGAAGGCAACTATATCTCATTAAGAAGCAAAATATTAATACTAGACAAAGATCAAATACTAGTTGAACCACCTGAGCAAGGCGGAAAACATTATAATTTAAAGGATGGCTTAAACCTGGATATTGCAATATACTCTGGTGAAGGGATGTATATAGGAGGTAGCAGCATCATATCGAAAGAACTTGGTGAAATTTCTGGATTATGGATAAACTATCCACTTAACAGCAGGTACGTTCAAAGACGCGAATACCTTCGTATAGCCACAAATATAAAATTTGAGCTAACTATATATTTAGATAAAGAAAAGCATCAAAAAGAAATATTAAGATTAGAAGCAAACGATATTAGCGGAAGAGGTCTAAGTTTTTCCTCAGATGATTTTTTAAGTGACTATTATGATATAGAATGTTCATTCTATATTCCTGATGATGACAAGGACACTATAATTACATCCAGATGTGAGCATATTTATAGCAAAAAAATAAAGGAAAAAAGCTACATGAATGCTCTTGCATTTATTGATATGGAGAAAAAAAACGTAGATAGAGTCGTCAAGTTTTGCTTTAAAAAACATTTAGAGCAGAGATAACGGATTTACAGATATTTTTGATACAATAAATGGCTGTCCCTAAAGATTTAAGACAGCCATTTTATATTTGTTAATTCGCATTATTTTAAAATACCAATCCGCCTTCTCGTGCAGCGTCTGCTACAGCAGCAATTCTACCATGGTAAATAAATCCGCCTCTATCGAACACAATTTCTTCAATTCCAGCATTCTTTGATCTTTCTGCGATTAATCTACCTACATCTTTAGCTGCTTCGATATTACCACAATTTTGATATTTGGATTTAAAATCTGTTTCAAGTGTACCTGCTGATGCTAAGGTTACACCTTTAGTGTCGTCAATGACCTGCGCATAAATATGCTTATTGCTTTTATGTACAGCTAGTCTAGGTCTTTCAGTTGTCCCTGAAATTTTTACTCTTACGCGTCTGTGCTTTTTAGCAACAGCGTCTTTTTTATTCTTTTTCTTAATCATGTTAATTCACCTAAGTTACTTACCAGTCTTACCGGCTTTTCTACGTATATACTCACCCGAGTATCTGATACCTTTTGCTTTGTAAACTTCTGGAGGTCTTTTTGATCTGATTAAAGCAGCCATATGACCAACTTCTTGCTTACACGCACCGAAAACAGTGATTTTATTATTTCCTTCTACTTTTATTTCAATACCATCAGGTGGATCGATTTCTACAGGGTGACTATATCCAAGAGCTAGAACTAATTTTTTTCCATCTTTTTGTGCTCTATAACCAACACCATGTATTTCTAGATCTTTTGAAAACCCTTTGCTAACTCCAGTTACAAGGTTGTTTACTAATGTACGACTTAAACCATGCAAAGCTCTGGTTTTTCTTTCATCATTAGCTCTTTCCAGAGTTATAAGATTTCCATCTTTTTTTACAATTATTTCAGATCTGAGAGAAACACTTAATGTTCCTAAAGCACCTTTTGCTGTTACCAAATTTCCTTCAATTGTAACATCTACTTTATCTGGTATTTCAACAGGTGTTTTACCAATTCTGGACATTTCAACTAATCTCCGTGTTTACCATACATAACAAAGGATTTCTCCACCGATATTTTGTTTTTTTGCTTCTCTATCGGTTAATAATCCATTGCTTGTACTTAATATTGCTATTCCTAAGCCGCCGAGTACACTTTTTAAATTTTTAGCTTTACTATAAATTCTAAGACCTGGCTTGCTTATACGGCGTAAATTTGATATTACCGGCTTGTTACGTTCACCGTATTTTAGGGTTATACTTATCATTTTAAACTGTTCATTATCAAGAACTTTATAATCAATTATATAGCCTTCTTTTTTTAACAATTCAGCTAATTTTAGTTTTAATTTAGAATGAGGTATTTTTACTTCAGCATGCTTTACAACATTAGCATTTCTGATTCTTGTAAGCATATCTGCTATTGGATCTGTATTCATTATATTATTTCCCCTTAATTTAGGAACAATTTACCAACTTGATTTTGTCACACCAGGCAATAATCCTTGATGAGCCATAATTCTAAGATGAACTCTGCAAAGACCAAAATCTCTGTGATATCCTCTTGGTCTTCCACAAATACTACATCTATTACGCAATCTCACTTTCGGGTATTTACCTTTTGCAGCCAATTCTTGTCTTTGTTTTTCTTTTGCAATCATTGATTTTTTGGCCACGATATATTCTCCTTAAATATTTGTTGACATTAATTCTTCTTAAAAGGCATTCCTAATTCTTCTAGCAACGCCAAAGCTTCTTCATCAGTGTTAGCAGTTGTAACGATTGAAATATTCATACCTAAAGTGTGATCTATTTCATCATACTTAATTTCTGGGAACAGTAGCTGATCATTAATACCTAATGAGTAGTTACCCCTTCCATCGCAACTTTTTCTGCCCACACCACGAAAGTCTCTTATTCGAGGCAAAGAAACACAAAGTAGCTTTTGCAAGAAGTGATACATCTTATCACCTCTTAGCGTTACCATTACGCCTATTGGCATACCTTGTCTTAATTTATATGTTGCTATTGATTTTTTAGCCTTAGTTACAACTGGAGCTTGTCCAGCAATTTTTGTTAGGTCTCTTATAGCAGAGTCTAATATTTTACTATTCTGCACTGCTTGACCTAGTCCCATGTTGATGACTACCTTTTCAACCTTGGGAATCTGATGATCATTCTCATACCCAAATCTTTCCTTTAATTTGGGTTTTGAGTCTTCACGATATTTATCTTTTAATTTTTTAGTTATTGACATTTTTTTATCCCCTAAATATCAATTTGTTCACCACATTTTTTACAGACTCTAGTTTTTTGTCCATCTTCGATAATTTCATGTCTGATCCTTGTCGGTTTTTCACATTTAGGGCAACATAACATTACTTTTGACGACCTAATTGGAGCTTCAAGCTTAATTAAGCCACCACGGACATTTCTCATTGGATTAGGCTTCATTGCTTTAGTAATAAAATTTACACCTTCAACAACTACCCTACCTAGTTTAGTGTCTACTGATTTTATATTGCCAATTTTGGATTTGTCTTTACCGCTAATTACAATTACTCTATCGCCTGTTTTGATGTGTAATTTATACTTTTTCTTTTTAGTCTTGATCATTATTAGATATCTCCTAAATTACTTCTGGTGCAAGAGATACAATTTTAGTATAATTTTTATCTCTTAATTCACGCGCAACAGGCCCGAATACACGTGTCCCAACTGGGTTACCTTCTTTGTTTATAATTACCGCAGCATTGTCATCAAATCTAATTTTTGACCCATCTGCACGAGTTTTTGTAGCTTTGACTCGAACAATTACAGCTCTAACAATATCAGATTTTTTTACTGGCATATTCGGTGCAGCATCTTTTACAGTTGCCACAATAACATCACCAAGCCCTGCATAGGTTTTATTCGAGCTTCCTAATACACGAATGCAAAGTAATTGTTTTGCACCTGTATTATCCGCAACGTTTAATCTTGTTTCTTGTTGAATCATTACTATATCTCCTATGTAGCTTGCTTTAAAACTTCAGCTACAGTCCATCTTTTTGTCTTACTAATAGGTCGAGATTCAATAAGTTTAACTTCATCACCATTATTACATGAATATGCTCCAGTAGCAGCCACATAATGCTTAGTTGTTCCAATAATTTTTTTATATTTCGGATGAGGTTTAAATTGAGCCACCTCAACAACTACGGTGTTAGCCATTTTGGTACTAATAACTCGACCAACTTTTTCTTTTTTAGGCATGGCCTATTACCTCTTCATTTATTGTTTATTTAACTGTTTTTCTCTTATTACGGTTTTCATTCTTGAAATTTGTGATCTTAACTTAGAAAATTCTGCTGTATTTTCTAGTTTGTAAGTGGATTTTTTGATTTTTAAGTCAAAAAGCATCTTTCTTACGTTTAGAATTTCTTCAATAAGTTCTTCGATTGTACGCTCACGCATTTCACTTATTTTCATTTATGATACCACCATTATTGTTTTTCTATTATTTTCACCTTGATAGGGAGTTTTTGCGCGGCTTTTTCTAGTGCTCTACGAGCAATATCTCTATCATGGTATGTTATTTCAAATAATAATCTTCTTGTTTTTACAACTGCTACCCAGTATTCAGGATTTCCTTTGCCTTTACCCATACGGGTTTCCGCGGGTTTTGCTGTTACTGGCTTATCAGGGAAGATTTTTATCCAGACTTGACCGCCTCTTTTGAGCTCACGAGTGATGGCTCGTCTAGCAGCTTCTATTTGCCTACTGGTTATCCAAGCAGGTTCTAATGCCACTATGCCAAAATCACCATATTCCAAATCAGTACCCCTTGTTTCGTGGCCTGACATTCTTCCTCTCATTTGTTTACGGTATTTAGTCTTTTTAGGCATTAACATAATTAATTACTCCTAATTATATTTTTTATTGACTTTCACTTTGAGTTTCTTTTGCTTGGCCTTGTTCAGCTTGCTGGCTTTGAGTTCTTTGCGACTGATTTCCACCCTGTCTTTGGACACCTTGCCTCTGACCTGGTTTTCCGCCACCACGTCCTCTTTTTCTTTGAGGTCTACCTGCACCGTGCTCACTTGTTTTTACTTTTATGTTCATATCAGCACTTTCGCCCGGCAATATTTCACCCTTAAAGATCCATACTTTAACGCCAATAATACCAAATACAGTATCCGCCTCTGCAACACCATAATCTATATCAGCTCTCAAAGTTTGTAGAGGGATACGTCCTTCTTTTGTCCATTCTGTACGCGCAATCTCAGCACCACCAAGTCTGCCTGCTACAGCAACTTTGATACCTTGCACGCCTGAACGCATTGAGCGCTGAATAGCTTGCTTCATTGCTCTTCTGAATACAACACGTTTTTCGAGTTGTAATGCAATTGATTCTGCTACTAGTTGAGCGTCAGCATCAACTCTTGCAACTTCTAAAACATCAATTTGAACTCGCTTGTCGGTCATTTTACTTAGTTCTTTTCTTAATTCGTCAATTCCTTGACCACTTCTACCGACAACCATTCCAGGCTTTGCAGTTATAATTAATATATTTGTCTGCTTAGCTTTTCTTTTAATAAGAATTTTGCTTATGCCAGCAGTATATAATTTTTTCTTTATAAATTTTCTTATTTTATAATCTTCCTCAATTATTTTGCGCATAACGCTTTTAGTTGCGTAGCAAATACTGAGGGTCTCTTTTGTTATTCCAACTCTGAGTCCTATTGGATGAGCTTTTTGTCCCAAGGTTCAAGTCTCCTATTTAGCTTTGTTAAGTAGTTTTTTATCAACACTTACTTTTACAGTTAAATGAGATGTACGCTTTGTTCTTCTATAAACACGTCCTTGGGCTCTTGGTTTAGCTCTTTTATATGTTGGACCTTCGTCTACATATATTTCAGATAAAACCAACCCTTCCGAAGAAACACCCCATTTTTCTGCGGCATTAGCAACTGCACAGATCAAGTTTTTTTCTACTACTCTTGCTGCAAAATAAGGCATAAATCTAAGGATATTTACTGCTTCATCAACGTTTTTTCCGCGTACTTCATTTATAACCCTGCGAATTTTTCGTGCAGTCATTCTAATATATTTTTGTTTAGCTTGAGCTTCCATAATTAAGCTTTCCTCTTTGTATTTGAAGTTTATCTTCTCTTTGCAGTCTTATCAGAACCAGCATGACCTCTAAAGTATCTTGTAGGTGCAAATTCACCTAATTTATGTCCGATCATCTGCTCTGTTACATACACTGGAATGAATGATTTACCATTGTATACTGCTATTGTGTGTCCAATCATCGGTGGTACAATCATTGATGCTCTGGACCACGTTTTTATAACTTGTTTTTTGGTACTTTCATTTAATTTTTCGACTTTTTCAAGCAATGCTTCTTGTACATAAGGTCCTTTTTTTAATGAACGAGCCATTGATTAATTTCTCCTTACTTACGTTTTCTGACAATGTACTTATCAGATTGTTTACGCTTTCTAGTG
>JANQFW010000129.1 GCA_028277625.1 Candidatus Gastranaerophilales bacterium
TTACAAAGACTGCAAGGAACGCGACAGAGAAGAAAGAGCATACAAAGCCAAGAGGCGCAAGCAGAGAAAAATTAATGCCATAGAGCAAAATAAATTTATTGAGCAGGCTTGGGAAGAAGCAAAACAGGAAGTAAAAGAAAAAGCTTTGTATATCAGAGCTTGGGACAGGCTAGATAATTTTAAGCTTGGTAAGTATAAGCTTGTAAAAATAAGCTCCGGTTCTAAGCTGGAGAATTTAAAAAACTTCAAAGAAATTCCTATAATTGCAAAGGTGGCTAATGCTGCGATAGCAGATGATACTAAGATTTTAAGAGATGAAAATAATCAAATAAATAATAATATAATAAACATAAATAGCAATAAAAAAGTAGAATTAAACAAGAAAAAACCTCATTATTAAGGGGTTATTGAGCCACAAAACCTAACCTTAAGCCAACAGTAAACTTTTTGCTAAGCAAGAGGAGTTTTACCGTTGGCTTTTTTTTATATATATAAAATTTCCAAATGAAATAACGCTAAAGCACTTAATTAATGTATTGGCTACCACCAAAATATTTTTGCAGAACCTTTGGTATTAACACAGACCCATCATCTTGCTGATTATTTTCTAGTATAGCAGCAAAAGTACGGCCAACAGCCAATCCAGATCCATTAATAGTATGAATGAACTCCGGTTTCTTAGCCCCTTTAGCTTTATATTTCAAATTAGCTCTTCTAGCCTGATAATCACCAAAATTACTACAACTGGATATCTCCCTATAACAATTAGAAGAAGGCATCCAAACTTCTAAATCATAACACTTTTGCGCACTAAAGCCCAAATCACCGGCACACAATTGTATACGTCTATACGGCAATTCCAACAACTCAAGAACCTTCTCAGCATCTTTAGTCAGCTTCTCATGTTCTTCTTCACTATTTTCAGCCTTACACAACTTAACCAACTCAACTTTATTAAACTGATGCTGCCTAATCAAACCTCTTGTATCTTTCCCCGCAGAACCTGCCTCTCTTCTAAAGCAAGGTGTATAAGCAGTCAAATACATAGGCAACTGTTCTTCCTTAAGAATCTCATCCATATAGATATTGGTCAGCGGTACTTCTGCAGTAGGTATTAAAAATAAATCTTCTTCTTCGCACTTATACATATCATTTTTGAACTTAGGCAATTGCCCGGTCCCGGTCATCGCGGCAGAATTAACTAAAAATGGCGGTAATACTTCAGTATATTCATGCTCTAGCGTATGCAAATCCAAAAAGAAATTAATAAGAGCTCTTTCAAGCCTAGCCCCGGCACCTTTGTAGATAGTAAACCTGGACTCAGAAATTTTAACACCACGCTCAAAATCCAACAGCCCTAAATTAGTAGCAACATCCCAATGAGCTTTAGGCTCAAAAGAATAATTAATAGGTTCATTAACTGTCTTTAATACCACATTATCATCTTCACTTTTCCCGATAGGTGTATCTTCCGCGGGTGTGTTCGGTAGATTTAACAGAGTCACTTTCTGAGACTCAACTAATTCTTTTTCTTTCTCTTCTAACTGCTTAATCTGATCACCAATACCCTTAACCTGTTTCTCCACCTCAGAAGTATCTTGCCCTTGCTTTTTCAGCACACCAATCTCCTGCGAGGTTTTCTTCCTCTGCGATCTCAACTCATCTACCTGCCCCTGGATAGCACGTCTATCTTTGTCTATCTCAATAACACTGTCGATTGATAAATTATCATCACGCCTTTTAAGCAGTTCATTAACTTTTTCAGGATTTTCTCTAATTTCTTTTATATCTAGCATACCAACACTTTCCTTGCCCACAGAATCTAACGTGATTATTATAATATAAATAAAACTTGCGAGCCAAGGTCTCGCAAGAACCCCACCGGCCAAGGTCCGGTGGGGTTCTCATTTTTATATTCTATATTTTTTATATTTTAACCTGTAATGGTTCTTATAATAGCACCCCAAATAGATTTAGGTTTTACTTGCTTCATTCCTTTTTCTGCTTTTGAAATTGTATCTCCAGCCTTTCCGGTAAGGTTTGCTAATTGACCACGTTTCATCGCTGCACCATAATCAAAAGTGCTCTTTGGTGGCTGAAATTTCCTTTTAGCTGATGGGACCTTTTTTATAAAACCAGGATTAACTTTTACTCTAAACCCCATTTCTTTCTCCTTTTATTATTTCTACTTTACTATAAAATCAAAAGAACAATATAATTACAATAATTTGATAATTTATCGTAACATGCTTATCTTTTTCATGAAATTATTATTTAAATTTGTTATAATATATATACAAGATATAAAACTGCTAATAAATTAATATCTAAAAATATCAAACTAAAATTTTATAAATAAAAAGCATAAGCTAATAAAATAAAAAAGTAAAAATATTACAAATATTACAAATTCTTAATCATCAAGTCTTTTTCTTTTTTTTCCAGAAAAATCAATATTTTTTAAATCTACCAAGCTTGTAGCAAATTTAGAGCCATCTAATTTAAAATAATAAACAAGATTACAATGATCCCTGATCACACTCCATAATGTACAAAAAGTTCCTTTAATATCATCCTTAGGCTTAATAGTTACACGGTCTAAAATCCCATCAACTTTTCCAATTACTTCTTTAGAAATAGAAAATGGATTTATTTTATCCACAAGCAATGAAAGATTAATAAACCTATCTTTTGAATCAATTGGCTCACTAATTAATATTTTTTCAGAATACTCATCTTTATACCGTTCAAAATGCTCAATCTGTTGAGGATAAAAGGGTGAATTAGTTAAAACAGAATTTTCTTTAGATTGATAAACATGCAATTCACCTTCTTTATATTCTAAAATAGCTGTTTTACCTTTTTTATCATGAAAAACCGCATGCAAAGGCACCGGCTTATGCTCATTAAACCCCTCTTTTACATAAGATACAACATCTATATCTTTAGATAAGTTAATAACCTCATCAACATCCTCACAATTATCAAGAAAATATTGTACCCATTTATCAGAAGATAAAGCAGGCTTCTCGCCAGGTTGTGAATATTTAGTTTCCTCCAACCAAAGCAAGCCACCTGATAAGCCTTTTTCATTAAGACCATCAGTAACAACATTATCTAAACAATTAACTGTAACACTACCATACCTGGAAGTCCAACTAAAAATCTTACCTTTAATATTTTTAATACAAGATGCACTTTTTATACCTCGATTATTCACAACAAGTTTAGAGTCCAAGTCATTAGCAAAATCCATTGTCCTCGCCGAAGTATAAGAATTACCACGATTAAAAAAAATATCCGAACATCTAAAAGAAGTACCTTTTAACCTATAAGAATCAACTTTATTTAAGCTCTTACTGTTACTAACCCTTAATTTTAAATTATAGTTTAGTTTTTTTAAAGGCAACAACATATCATCTTTTACTTACTAGAAAAAAGCTTAGTAATATCTCCAATAGATTTATCTTTAACACTTATTTGTTTATATTTTATTTTACCTGAAAAATCAATATTTTTTAAATTTATCCATTTAGTAAAAGGCACACCAGATGGATTAATATAATAAACAAGATTCGAATGATCTCTAACTAATCTCCATAAAGTGGGAGGGGCTGTTTTAATATTTTCATCGTTCAATCTTGGCATAGTAACAAGGTTCATGACATTAAAAGTTCTATTTATAGCTTCTTGATGGTCATTAACAGTCTCAGCCTTATCCAAAACCAGCGATAGCCTGGCAAATCTATATACAGACTCCATAACCAAAGGAGCTTTAAAGGTTTCTTCATCATCATTATATTTATCTACATTTTTAAGTTGCTCTTTATAAAAAGGCCCATTGGTTAGGACAGGATTACGTTTAGGCTTATAAATACGCAGCTTACCCTCTTTGTACTCAAAAACAGCTGTTTTACCTTTTGCATCATGCAACACCAAATGTAAAGGCGCGGGTTTCCCCTCATTAAAGCCTTCTAACGGGTATGCTAAGACATCAATCTTCTTAGCTAGCCTGATAGCCTGCTTAACATCCTCACAATTATCAAGAAAATACTGTATCCACTTAGCATAAGTTAAAGCTGGTTTTTTACCCGGCTTAGCGTATTCAGTAGGACCAAGCCACAATATAGCACCAGACAGACCTTTTTCGTTAATACCGTCAGCCACGGCAAAGTCCAGGCAATTAACCGTAATACTACCATACTTAGAGGTCCATGTTAGGGCTTTTCCTTTAGCATTATTAATATAAGATGTGCGCTCAGTACCGCGATAATTAACAACAAACTTAGACTTCAAGTCACTAACAAAGTCCATAGTCCTCGCCGATGTAGGATACCCACCCTGATTCAAAAAAAACTCCGAACAAGCTAAGGTGGTATTATTAATAATTAAAAGACAAAAAATAATTGAAAGAAAAAGCTTTTTCATATTGTACCTCCATAAAAAAAGAACAAAAAAAAACGCCCTGGCAACGAGCTATCTTCCCGGGAAGTCTCCCTCCGAGTATT